>JBOIFD010000445.1:0-3490 GCA_050741515.1 Burkholderiales bacterium | reverse complement strand
GCCTCCCCGGCCCAGATGTCGAGCACCATGTTGATCGACTCGAGGAAGATCGCGTTGCGGTCCTGGTCGAAATGGCCAAACACCTCGGCGTCGGACCGCAGCGCGCCGGGGCTGACGCCCATGATGAAGCGGCCTTTCAGGATGTGATCGAGCATCGCCGCCTGCGCCGCGATCTGGGCCGGATGGTGATTGCCCATGGTGATGGTGCCGCTGCCGAGCACGATGCGCTGCGTGTCGTGCGCCAGGCTCGCGAGGAACATCAGGCTCGAGGTGACGTTCTCGGCGAGGTCGGTGACGTGCTCGCCGACGAGCGCCTCGCAGTAGCCGAGCCGGTCGGCGAGCAGGATCGCCTCGCGGTCCTCGGCGTACGTCTCCCACGGATTCCGCGTCGGCGGGTGCAGCGGCATCATGAACGTGGCGAGTCGCATCGCTTGTGATCAAGTGATCAATTGCCTAAGATAGTCGGGACAACCGCGGCGATGGTAGCGCGGGACTCGCGCCGCGGGAACGGGCTGGGACAGGAATCAACGTGGGCGCGCCGGGTTGCGGCAAAGCAGCATCCGCGGGGCGCGCTTGCGCCGGCCGGGCGGGCGGGGTTAAATCTCGCTCGACCGCGAGCCGCGCGCACGTCGTTCGCGTTTCCCCGGCGGCCGGCCCGACGAGTTTCGAGAGAGCTTCCGTCACCTGGAGAGAGCCAATGGCGAATTTCGGCATGGTCGGCCTGGACTGGCAGCAGCGCATCAACTGGGAGCGGCTGCGGAACTACCGCCTCGAGCGCGCCCGCGAGCGGATGAAGGCCCACGGCTTGAGCGCCATGCTGCTCATGTACGACGAGAACGTCCGCTACGTGACCGGCACGCTGACCCCGGGCTGGAACCGGCTGAAGCCCGGCCTGCGCTACGCGATGCTCTGCGGCGACGATCCGCCGGTGCTGTTCGAGCAGGGCGACATCGGCTTCCAGATCCAGCGCCACGCGCCGTGGATCCCGAAGGAGAACGTGCGCTGGTCGTACGCCTGGATCAAGGGCGCGGCCGGGCCGGCGTCGACCCAGCAGGTCAAGAAGTTCACCACCGCCATCGTGCAGGAGATGAAGAAGGCGAACGTCTCGGGCGGCAAGCTCGGCGTCGACTTCATCGACATCAACATGCTGCAGGCGTTCAAGGACGCGAAGCTCGACTGGACCGACGGCATGACCGCGATGATGGAGGCGCGCGCCATCAAGAACGTGGACGAGCAGGAGTGCCTGCGCATGGTCGGCGCGATCGGCGACGCGGCGCACTGGGAGTGCATGAAGTTCTTGAAGCCCGGCCTCACCGAGAACCAGGTGACCGCGCACATCATGCAGTTCCTCTACGCGATCCCCGGCATGGAGGACGTGGAGGACGTCATCGTCTCGTCGGGCCCGAACACCTGGCCGAACTGGCGCAACTTCTCCGACCGCATCATCCAGCCCGGCGAGATCGTCTTCATGGACCTCGCGGCGCTGACCTGGAACGGCTACAAGTCCTGCTACTACCGCACCTACTGCGTGGGGCGCGAGCCGAGCAAGGAGCAGAAGCAGATCTACGCCACCGCGCTCGAGTGGCTGTACGACTCGATCAAGGCGGTCAAGGTCGGCACCACGACGCGCGAGATCGCCTCCAAATGGCCCTCGGCCAAGGAAGCCTGGGGCTACGAGGAGGAGGACCAGGCCGCCGCCAATCTCTGGGGTCACGGGCTCGGGCTCGCGCAGTACGACCAGCCGGTGATCTCGCGCATCTGGTCGCTCGACCACCCGATCGAGATCAAGGAAGGCATGGTGTTCGCGCTCGAGACCCAGCACGGCAAGCGCTTCGAGTGGGGCGTGCGGATCGAGGAGATGCTGATCGTGCATAAGGACAAGATCGAGATCATCTCCAACTTCCCGGTGGAGCAGATCACCGTGGTCGATCCGCTGCCGGGGTATTCCCGGCTGCTCTAGCCGGCGACCGGGGGCGAGCGATGGCGGGCGCGCGAGCCGCGGTGCTCGAAGCGCCGCGGCAGTTCCGGCTCGTCGGCCGGCCGGAGCCGGCCGCGGGGCCGGACGACGTCGTGGTGCGCGTGGCCGCCACGGCGATCTGCCACACCGACCTCGGGATCTACACCGGGACGCACCCCGGCGTGCGCTATCCCGTGGTCATGGGCCACGAGGCGACCGGCGTCGTCGAGGCGACCGGGTCCGTCGTCTCCGGCCTCGAGGCAGGCCAGCCGGTCCTGATCAACCCGATCATCGCGTGCGGGTATTGCGATTCCTGCCTGCGCGGCGCGGAGAACCTGTGCCGCAACGCCGGCCTCTTCGGGCGCGAGATCGACGGCTCGCTCGGCCAGCTCGTCAGCCTCGCTTCGCGGTTCGTGTACCCGCTGCCCCGCGGCCTCCCGCTCGCCGATGCGACGCTCATCGAAACGCTGGCGACGGTGCGCCACGCGCAGCGGCGGCTCGCCCTTGCGGAGGGCGAATCGGTCGTGGTGCTGGGACAGGGCACGACCGGCCTCCTCCACACGCGCCTCGCCGTGCTCGCCGGCGCGAACCCGGTCATCGCCGTCTCGCGCAGCCGCTGGAAGCTGGACCTGGCGATCGATATGGGCGCGCATCACGCGATCGATGCCGGCGCGAAGGACGCGGTGCCCGAAGCGCTGCGGCTGACGGGTGGGCTCGGCGCCGACGTGGCGGTCGACACGGTCGGCAGCGAGGAGACCGTCATGGCCGGGATCGAGATGCTGCGTCCCGGCGGGCGGTTCTCCGCGTTCGCGGTGAGCCACGCGTGCGTTCCGGGCTTCACCACCTTCCCGCTGTACTACAAGGAGGTCAGCCTCATCGGGTCGCGCGCGCTGCTGCCGGAGGACATGGCGCCGTCGATCGATCTCGTCGCCTCGGGCCGGGTCGACGTCAGCGGGTTCGTCACCGCGACCTATCCGCACGACCGGACGCCGGAGGCCTTCGAGGAATACGAGCGCAACCCCGGGCGGATCCTGCGCATCGTGATCGCGTCCGACGGCGGTTGAGCGATGCGCGAGCTCGTCGTTCCGCTCTCCTCGCCCGCGGCGACCGACGCCGGGCGCTTCGGGCCCAAGGCCGCGAATCTCGCCGCGCTCGGGCGCGCCGGGTTGCCGATTCCCGGCGGTGTCTGCCTCGACGCCGAGGCGTACCGGATGCAGGTCGCCGCGCTCGGGCTCGACATGTCCGCGTTCGTGTCGGGCACGGCCGAGCTCGTCGAGGCGCGCCGGCAGGCGCTGAGGATGAGGCTCGGCTTGCTCGAAGGGCCCATGGTCCCGGAGATCCTCGACGTGCTGCGCAGCGCTTGGCGGACGCTCGTCGAGCAGCCCGGCGTGCGCGGCGTGGTGCGTTCGTCGGCGCTCGTCGAGGACCGGTTCGGCTCGAGCTTCGCCGGTCAGTTCGAGAGCTATCTCGACCTGGCGAGCGAGGCCGACTTCCTCCTCGCCGTGCGCTCGTGCTGGGCGGCGCTGTGGTCGC
>JBOIFD010000444.1:0-5071 GCA_050741515.1 Burkholderiales bacterium | reverse complement strand
AAGCTCGTGATCCGCAGGGTCGCCCGCTCTCCCGGACACCCGACGCCGCGGCGGTGAAGCGCCGCGCGCTCGCGCTCGGCGCCGATCTCGCCGGCGTCGCCTCCGCCGCCACGCTCAACGCCTTTCCGCCCGATCCCCGCTGGCCGCAGACCCCCGAGCGCATCTCGCCCTACGTGAAGAGCGTGATCGTGCTGGTGCAGCGCATCCCGGCCGGCGCGTTTCGCACCAAGACCAACGTCCCGGTGCAGTACATGGACATGCTGGTGCTGCGCAAGATGGACAAGGTCGCCTACCGGCTCGCCGACGAGCTCGAGCGCCTCGGTCACCCGACCTTCGTCACCGCGGCGCAGGAGACCGACTGGAGCTACAAGCGCGCCTCCTACGGCCGGCTCTCGACGCGGCATCTCGGCGTCGAGGCGGGTCTCGGCACGCTCGGGCTCGAGGTGAACATCCTGACCCCCGAGTTCGGCCCGCGCATCTATCTCACGGGCGTGCTCACCGAGCTCGAGCTCGAGCCCGATCCGCGCATCACCGAGCAGGTGTGCATCGGCGAATCGTGCAGCCGCTGCCTGCATTCCTGCCCCCCGAACGCGGTGCAGCACTGGGGCCTCGACAAGCGCGGCTGCGCCACCGAGGCCCAGGAGTTCGGCTTCATGACGATGCTGGAGTTCATGGAGCGGGTCATCGACGCGCCGGCCGGGAAGCGCGGGCCGATGCTGAAGACGCGCGACCTCTTCGGCTTCTGGCAGGGCCTCCTGCGCGTGGTGGGCTCGTTCGGCGACTGCCCGAGGTGCCTCGCCGTGTGCCCGGTCGGGAACGACTACCACGCGCACCTCGCCGAGCTGCACAAGGAGATCCCCGAGAAGACGCCCGAGAAGGTGGCGCTCGCGAAGCGGTTCAAGCAGGCCCGCGCGGCGGGCGAGCCGGTGCCGGGGCTTTCGGAGTGGAACGTGCGCTGGGTCGGCCCGGACGGCTACAAGGGCATCGTCGCGCGGCAGCTCCAGGAATTCAAGAAGCGGCAGAAGGAACTGAGTGGAGATCTACCGGAAACCGCTGACCGCGGCTGACATCAAGGCGAAGGCCCGCGAGCTCGGCGCCGATCTCGTCGGCATCGCGGATGGCGCTGCGCTCGACACCTCGCACATCACCGATCTCGACGGCGGCCGGGTCATCGTTCTCGCCAAGCGGCTGAACGATGGCGTCGCGCGGATCCGGCGCTGGGACGACCGGCACAAGTACTACAACGACGAGCTTGCGCTCACCCATCTCGAGGAGACCTCGCTCGAGCTCGTCTACTGGCTCGAGGACTGCGGCTACCCGGCGGTGATCGTGCCGCCGACGCACGTCGATCCCGGGCGCTACCGGGACGACCCGGGCGAGCACGTCGAGCCGCTGCTTTCGCTGACGCACGCCGCGGTCGAGGCGGGGCTCGGCACGCTCGGCCTCAACCTGCAGCTCCTCACCCCGGAGTTCGGCCCGCGGGTCGTGCTGACCGCCGTGCTCTGCTCGGTCGACGTGGACTGCGACCGACCCATGACCGAGGCGCTGTGCCTCGGTCCGTCGTGCGGCCGCTGCCTCAAGACCTGCCCGGCGGACGCAGTGCAGCACTGGGCGCGCGATTGGCCCGCGTGCGACCGCTACCGCTCGCCCCACGGCTTCGCCCAGCTCACCGAGCACCTCGACCGCATCATTGACGAGGGCGATGCGAGCAGGCGCAAGCAGCTGCTCCGGTCCGAGGACAGCTTCAACCTGTGGCAGAGCATCCTGCGCGGGGCGGGCGTGGTCACCGGGTGCCGGCGCTGCGCCGACGTTTGCCCGGTCGGGGCGGACTACGAGTCGATGCTGGCGGACGCCCTGGAAGAGATCCCCGAGAACACGCCGCAGAAGGAGCAACGGCTCGTGTTCATGCAAAAGGATCCCGCCTCCGGCGCTTACGCGCCGCAACAGCGCTGGATCGGGATCCTGAAGAAGATCTGACGGTGCCGCTCGAGCTGCCGAAGTCGCGGGCGGAGATCCGCCGCATCCAGAGCGAGCGCAAGCGCGCCGCGGTGGAGCAGGCGCGGCGCTCGCCGTTCTGGCGGCCGAAGCTCGAGCGCGTCCGCCTCGAGCGGCTCGACGATCCGGAGGAGTGGCGCAGGATCCCGATCCTCGACAAGGACACGCTGCGCGCGCTCGGCGACCGGCAGTTCTACGACGAGTTCTGCGTCGCCGGGCAGGACGGCATCGCCGAGTACTGGCGCTCGGGCGGCGTCACCGGCCAGCCGCTCTTCTATCCGCGGAGCTTCCGCGACATCGAGTTCGGGCTGCTCTCCTTTGCCCGCACGTTCGACTGCGCGGGAGCCGCAAGCGGCGAGCGGGCGCACGTCTCGTTTCCCCTGGGCATCCACCCGGTCGGCCAGATCTTTTCCCGCTGCGCCACGTCGCGGGGCATCACGGTGAACTGGGCCGGCTCCGGCGCATCGACGCCCTCGGCCCTGCAGCTCGAGCTGATCCAGCGGCTCAAGCCCACGATCTGGCTCGGCATGTCGAGCTACGCGCTCCACCTCGCGAACCTCGCCGAGGCGCGCGGCGTCGACCTCGCCGGCTGCGGCGTGCGGCGCGTGATGTGCTCGGCCGAGCCGGTGTCGCAGGCGAAGCGCGACAAGATCGAGCGCGGCTGGGGCGCGCGGCTCACCGACACCTTCGGCATGACCGAGGCGGGGATGATGGGCGCCGAGGACGAGCCGGGCCAGGGCTTCCGCATCTGGACCGACATGTACTTCATCGAGGTCCTCGATCCCGAGACGCTCGAGCCGGCGAAGGACGGCGAGATCGGCACGCTGGTGGTCACCGCGCTGGTGACCAACAACGTGACACCGTTCCTGCGCTGGAGCTCGGGCGATCTCGTGAGCTACAGCGAGGCCGACGACGGCGCCGGCCCGTTCGCGGTGTTCCCGCGGATCAAGCACGCGCATCGCACCACCGGCTTCTTCAAGGTGCGCGGCATCAACCTCGGCCACCAGGACCTCGAGGACTTCATGTTCCGCCGGCCCGAGATCGGCGACTTCCGCGCCGAGGCGCTCAACGCGGGCGGACTGGACGGGCTGCGCCTCGCGATCGAGGTGCGCCGGGGCGCCGACGCCCAAGCGGTCGCCGCCGCGGTCGCCGCGGAAATGAAGGAGCGCTTCGAGCTCGCGCCGGAGGTGGTCGTGCTCGAGACCGGCACGCTCGCGAGGGAGTTCGAGGCCAACGTCAAGGCCGCGCGCTTCGTCGACCGTCGCTAGCGCGCGAACGCGCCGGCGACTGCGCTCGATTGCGGGTCGCGGCGCCGCGTGAGGTTCGAAGCGGTCATCCCCAGATCGCGCGCGCCGCGTCCACCACGAGCGCGAGCTTCGCGCGCATGTCGGCCTCGGTGAGCGGGTTGCCGGCGACCGTGCTCGCAAACCCGCACTGCGGGCTGATCGCCAGCCGCTCGGCCGAGACGAACCTCGCGGCTTCCTCGGCCCGCCGCTTCAGGACGTCGATCGTCTCGAGCGCACCGACCTTGGAGCTGATCATGCCGAGCACGACCCCCTTGCCTTTCGGCACGAAGCGTAGCGGCGCGAAGTCGCCCGCGCGCGCGGTGTCGTACTCGAGGAGGAAGTGGTTGACCTTCGCGCCCTGGAACAGCTTCTCGGCGATCGAGTCGTAGCCGCCCTCGGCGAGGTACTTGCCCTTGAAGTTGCCGCGGCACATGTGCACGCCGATCACCACGCCGGCCGGCCGGTCGGCGACCGCCTGGTTGATCGCCGCCACGTAGAGATCGACGAGCTGCTCGGGATCCTGGCCGTCCGCCGTGACCTTCGCGCGTGCCCCCGGATCGCAGAGCATCGCGAGCGCGACCTCGTCGAGCTGGACGTACTGCGCGCCAGCCGCGGCGAGCGCGGCGATCTCCTCCTGGTACACCCTGCCCAGGTCGGCGAAGAACCCCTCGGCGTTCTCGTACACGCCCGGGTCGGCCCACTGGCGGCCGCGCCAGAAGTGCATCGTCGACGGCGACGGCAGGGTCACCTTCGCGACCCGGTCGGTGACCCCGCGGACGAACGCGACCTCGTCGACGGCGATCGCCTGCCCGCGGCGCACCTTCCCGCCGACGTGCGGGGCGGTGAAATCGAGCTCATGGCCGTGCTCGTCGTGGAACTTGAACGTCGCCTCTTTCACCGTCAGCCCATCGGTGAGCTGCACGAAGCGCCCCCAGTAGGAACCGCGGCGGAACTCGCCGTCGTTCACCACCTGGAACCCGGCCTCCTCCTGCAGCTTCACGATCTCCCGGATCGCCTCGTCCTGGAGCGCGCGGAAGTCGGCCTCGCCGAGCTTCCGCTCGTTGTAGTCTCGAAAGGCATGCCGCAGCCGGGCGGGTCGCAAGAGGCTGCCGATGTGATCGGCGCGGAACGGCGGGCGACCGGTGGGGGTGATCCGCATGACGCTCCTTTGGCGGACGGGCGACGCCGCTCGTCGGCGGTTCTATCGTTTGATAGAATTTTGCCGGCTCAGGGGACCAAACACAACACGCCGCGCCCGCCCCCGCGAGCGAGCCGCCAAAGGAGGAGTCCGCATGGTCCCGCGCTTCGCGCCGGCAGCGGTCGACGTCGAGCGCCGTCCCGACGGCTCGACCCTGCTTCGCTCGCCGCAGCGTCTCGGCCGTTACCCGCGCGCGGTGGGGGAATGGCTGGTCCACTGGGCGAAACAGGCGCCCGATCGCGTCTTCCTCGCCGAGCGCGCCGGCGACGCGTGGCGCAAGCTCACCTATCGCGAAGCGCTCGAAGCAGTACGCCGGGCCGGCGAGGGGATGCTCGACCGGGGGCTCGACGCGACGCAGCCAGTCGCGATCCTCTCCGAGAACGGAATCGACCACGCGCTCGCCGCGCTCGGCGCGATGCACGTCGGCGTGCCGGCGGTGCCGGTGTCGCCCGCGTACTCCCTGATGTCGAAGGACTTCGGGAAGCTCAAGCACATCTTCGACCTGGTCCGGCCCGGCCTCGTCTACTGCAACGACCCGGCCCGGTTCGCGCCCGCGCTCGCCGCCGTGCGCGCCCGCGCCACGCCCTTCGCC
>JBOIFD010000443.1:0-11320 GCA_050741515.1 Burkholderiales bacterium | reverse complement strand
CGTTGCGCTCCAGCATGGCGAGATATTCGGGGAACGTTTCGAAGTCCCAGCGGATTCCGGCGCGCAGCGCCTCCAGCGACATGCCTTCGACGTTCGTGAGGTTGCGCATCACGAGATCGCGGTCCTCCGGCCGGCACGGCGCGATCGTGAAGCCGCAGTTGCCGATGATCGCCGTGGTGACGCCCAGCGACGCGGAAGCCGTCAGGTCCGGGTCCCAGGTGACCTGTGCGTCGTAGTGGGTGTGGTTGTCGACGATTCCCGGCGCGAGCGCGAGGCCCCGGGCATCCACCACCTGCCGCCCCGCGCCAACGTCCGCGCCGATGGCGGCGATCCGCCCCCCGGCGACCGCCAAGCTGCCATGGCGCGGCGGGTTCCCGAGACCGTCGACCAGCTGCGCGTTGCGGATCACCAGGTCGTGCATGCCGTCCTCAGACCAGGACGAGGGAGATCTGGGGGAACGCGATCAGGATCCACAGCACGATGAGCATCACGGCCGCGAACGGCAGCGCCCCCATGAAGATGTCCTTGAGCGAGATCGACTGGTCGTCGACGGTCGCCTTGATGACGAAGCAGGAGATGCCGAACGGCGGGGTGAGCAGGCCGATCTCGGCGCCGATGACGGTGATGATCCCGAACCAGATCAGGTTGATGCCGAAGGGCTCCAGGGCGTGCAGGAAGAGTGGCACGGCGATGAGGATGATCGACGCCGTGTCGATGATCGTGCCGAGCGCGAGCAGCACCACGACGTACATCAGCATGAACCCGACGAACGGCAGGTTGATCGAGGCCAGCCACTCGCCGAACAGCGTGGGCAGCCCGGCGATCCCGAGCATCCGGCTGTAGATCGACGCGCCGATGATCAGGAACAGGATGTTGGCGGTGATGTGCCCGGTCTCGACCAGCGCGCGCCAGACGGCGTCCAGGGTGAGGCGCCGCTTGATCGCGCCGATGATCAGCGCGGCCACGGTGCCGGCGGCGCCGGATTCGACCGGCGTCAGGATCCCGCCGTAGATCCCGCCGAGCACGATCAGGACGAGGAGCGCCACCGGCCCGACCTTGAGGACGCAGTCGAGCGCGAGTTTCCCGAGCGTGGGCGGTGCCTCGCGCGGCGTCTCCCCGCCCACGAAGCCCGGCGCGATCGCGTAGAAGACCGGGATCGCCACGCAGTAGGCGAACGCGAGCAGAAGCCCCGGGAAGATGCCGGCTAGGAACATCGCTCCGACCGACTGCTCGGTGACGACCGCATAGATGATCAGCATCACGCTCGGCGGGATGATCATGCCGAGCACCGAGCTGCCGGCGACGACGCCGACCGCGAACCGCCGGCCGTAGCGATAGCGGAGCATCTCCGGGATGGCGACCTTGGCGAACACCGAGGACGAGGCGATCGACGAGCCGGTCACCGACGCGAAGATCGCGTTCGCCGCCACGGTGGCCATCCCCAGGCCGCCGCGCACCGGCCGGAAGAGGTCGTTCGCGAACTCGTAGATGTCGCGCCCCATCCCGGCGCGGCTGACCACGAGCCCCATCATCACGTACAGCGGCACGGTGGCGAACGCCTCGTCGGCGATCGAGTCGGCCATCGCGAGCGCGAGGAGGTTCAGCGCGATCTCGACGTCGCCCTTCAGCAGGACGACGCCGACGAACGAGATCATGCCGAGCGCGATCGCGATGTGCGCGCCGGCGTAGATCGAGATCACGATCGCCACGACCGACGCGATGCCGACCGCGACGCTCATCCCTTCCATGGCTACCGGACGGTTGGCCGGCCGATCACCCGCGCGCGCGCCGCAACGACGCCGCCGCGAGCCGGAGAAACTGGACGAGGCAGACGGCGAGCCCGATGACGATGATCGTCTTCACCGGCCAGACCGGCGCGGTGAAGACGCCTTCGTTGCCGATCCACGAGTTGCGCTCGATCGCCTCCTTCAGCAGCGGGACCGAGCCCCAGAGCCCGATCGCCATGTACGCCGCCCCGAGCAGGCAGAAGACGCCCTCGAGCGCCGCGCCGGCGCGCGGCGTGCGGAGGTGCAGCACGCCGACGAACGTGTCGGAGCGCGTGAGCCGGCCGGTCCGGATCGCGTCGCCGAGCTGCAGGAACACGATCCCGACGATCGAGATCTGCACCAGCTCGTGCGTACCCACGATCGGATGGGTGAAGAAGCTCCTCCCGAGCGCGTCCGAGGTGATGAGGAGGATCAGCAGCAGGATCCAGAGCGACCCGAGCGTGTTCATCCCGACGACGAGCCGGTCGAACCGGCCGAGCCGCTCGCTCACTCCTTGTCCCACTGGCGTTCGATCGGCTGGTTCGCGGCGCGCATCGCGTCCATGTAGAACTTGAGCATCGCCGTGCCTTCGAGGCCTTCCTTGTCGAGGCCCTCGGCCCATTCCTTCGCGAGGTTGGGCAGCACGTGCGCCCAGCGCGAGCGCTCCGCCCGCGGCAGGTCGTAGACCTTGCCGCCGGCCTTCTGGTACGCGGCGAGGCTGTTGTCCCCGAGGCCCGCCGCGAGCTTCGCGAGATGGTCGCGGTAGGCGACCGCCACTTCCTTCAGCACCGTCTGGACTTCCGGCGGGAGGCGCTTCCAGGCGTCGGCGTTGACGGTGACGACCTTGGTGTTCACCGCGCCGATGTCGGCGCGCATCATGTACGGCGCGACCTCCGCCAGCTTGAACGTCGCCGCCGCTTCCGGCCAGAGCATGCAGCCGTCGACGATCCCGGTCTGGATCTGGTTGTAGTAGTTGTTGAGGCTCCCGGCCACGCCGACCGCGCCGGTCGGGGGCAGGTAGCGCAGGTTGAAGCCGGCGCTGGCGATCTTCATGCCCTTGAACTGATCGAGCCCCCTCGCCTCGGTCTTCGTGAACATCTGGTAGCTGTCGAGGACGACCTGGGCCGAGAGGAACACCTGGTTGTAGGACGCGAACGTCTTCTTGATCCCGGGGAACTTCTCCGCCATCGCGTCGACCGTGCGCGCGACGAGCAGCGGGTCGATGGTGGTGAACGGCGTTGCGTACGCGACCGAGAGGATCTTCATCTTGTCGCCGTAGATCGCCGTGGTGACGATGCCGATGTCGCCGAGGCCTTTCTGCAGCCCCTCGAGCACGCCCTGCGGCTTGACGATCTGGCCGCCCCAGGCCTGGTTCCAGCGGATCTTGTACTTGTTGTCCCTGGCGAGGCGCTTGTCGACCTCGGGGATGTAGAAGTCGACGAACTCCTTGATCCACAGGGCCCGCGGCGGGTAGCCGTCGATGGCGGTCAGGTTGATCGTCTGCTGGGCCGTTGCGGTGCCGCAAATCGCGGCCAGGCCGATGCCGGCGAAAATGGTGAGCAGCCGCTCATTAGGGTTCCTCATGACCTCCTCCTTTGTCGCATCCGGTCTCGTGGTTTATGATCGGTGGAGCGGTTGCGAGTGTATGCGGGGTCAGTAGCTGCTGCAATCCGCGCTCTTCCCGTCAAGATCTCGCGACGGGCGACCGTTCAAGCGGACCGGCCAACAGCTTCGCTGCTGGCTACCCTCGGCGCTTCGCTCCCCGGCGGTCGCTCGACACGTCACCGCCCCTTGAACTCCGCCTTGCGCTTCTCCATGAACGCCGTCCGCCCCTCGCGGTAGTCCTCGCTCGCGAAGCACGCGTCGATCAGCTTCTGCAGGGCGGCGGGATCGCGAGTCGCCGGATCCGCGAGCACCTCCCGGATCGCCGCCTTCGCCGCGATCAGCGACAGCGGCGCGTTCTCCGCGATCAGCGCGCAGTACTCACCGACCTCGCGATCGAGGTCGGCGGTCGGAAACACGCGGCCGACGAACCCCATCGCGAGCGCGTCCCGCGCATCGAACTTCCGCGCCGAGAAGAAAATGTCCGCGGTGTTCGCGGCCCCGAGCACCTGCACGAACCGCCGCATCCCCGTGAAGCTGTACCCGATCCCCAGCCGCGCCGCCGGCATCCGGAACACCGCATCGTCGGCGGCGAACCGCAGGTCGCACGCCGCGGCCAGCCCGAGCCCCCCGCCCATGCAGATCCCCCGGATCTTCGCGACCACCGGCTTCGCGCACAGGATCGGCGCAACGTATGCAGCCTCTACCGAGCGGTTGTACTCGGCCCGCGCCTGCTCGCTCGCCCGCTGCTCTTCGAACTGCGAGATGTCCGCCCCCGAAACGAAGGCCTTCTCGCCGTCGCCCGCCAGCACGATGACCCGCACCGCCGGATCCTCCCCGAACGCCGTCAGCGCCTCCGGCAGCGCCTTCCACATGTCGTACGTCATCGCGTTGAAACGCGCCGGGTTGGAGAACACGATCCACCCCACCCCACCCTCGCGCTTGGTGATCAGCTCAGGCACTGCGCTCCCTCCCTCGCTCCACGACTCGAACCGGCTTTCCGGCCGCAAACGCGTTGACCGCCTCGAAGGCGTCGCCGAAGTAACGCTCGTAGGTATCCCGCTCCACGAACCCGATGTGCGGCGTCGCGACGACGTTCGGCAGCGCCACCAGCGGGTGCGCCGGATCGAAGACCGGCTCGTCCTCGAAGACGTCCACCGCCGCCCGCCCCGGCCGCCCGAGCTTCAAAGCGCGCTCCAGCGCGCCCGGCTCGACCAGCTCGGCGCGGCTCGTATTCACGAACAGCGCGTCGGGCTTCATCGCCGCAAGATGTTCGAACTTGACGATCCCGCGCGTGGCGTCGATCAGCCGCAGATGCACGGAGACGATGTCGCTCTCGGCGCAGACCCCGGACAGCGATTCCGCCGTCTGCAGCCCGGCCTCGCGCGCCCGCGCAACCGTCGTCTCGCGCCCCCACACCGTCACCGGCACCTCGAACGCCGCTGCATACCGCGCCACCCGCTGCGCGATCCGGCCGAAACCGATCAACCCGAGTCGCCGCCCGGCCACCGCGCGACCGAGCCCGCCCTGCCACAAACCCCGCCGCGTCCGCTCGATCTCCGTCGCCAAATCGCGCATCCCCATCAGGATCAGCGCCCAGGTCAGCTCGGCTGGCGCCACCGGCGACCCGCCGCTGTCGCAGACGGTGATCCCCCGCGCGCGGCACGCCTCCAAATCGACGTGCGGCCCGACTTTGCCGGTCTGTACCAAGAGCTTCAGCCGCGGCAGCCGCGCGATCAGGCTCGTGGTGAACCGCGTGCGCTCGCGGATCAAAATGATCGCCTCGAAGTCGGCGAGTCGCTCGGCGATCTTCGCCTCGTCGCGCTCCGCGTCGCTGAACACCTCGATCGCGTGCCCGGAGAGCTTCGAAAAGGCCGCCAGCGTCGGCACCGCCCGCTGGTAGTCGTTGAGGATCGCGACCTTCACGCTAGATCACGCGCTTCGATCGCAGCGCGGCGATGTCGGCCTCCGCGTACCCGAGCTCGCGCAGGATCTCGTCGGTGTGCGCGCCCCGCTCGGGTGTCGCGGTGGCGAGAACGGCGGGCGTGCGCGAGAGCTTCACCGGCTGGTTCACGATCCGGATCTCGCCGAGCTTCGGATGCTTCACCGGCGCCGCCGCGCCGAGGTGCTTCACCTGCGGATCGGCGAACACCTGGTCGACGCGGTAGATCGGCCCGGTCGGCACGCCGGCCTCGTTGAGGATCCCGATCCACTCGGCGCTCGGCTTCGTCGCGAACGCCTCGTTCAGCACCGCGTTCAGCGCCACCCGGTTCTTCGCCCGATCCGGCTGGGTCTTGAACTCCGCGCGCCCGAGGAGCTCCGGCCGCCCGAGCGCGCCCACGAGCCGCGCCCACATCCCGTCGCCGGAGGCGCCGACGTTGATGTAGCCGTCGGCGGTCCGGTACGCCGAGGTCGGCATGCTCGTCGGGTGATCGTTGCCGACCTGCTCCGGCACCTCCCCCCTCACGAGATAGCGCGCCGCCTGAAAGTCCATCAGCCCGATCCCGGCATTGAGGAGCGACGACTGCACCCATTGCCCTTCGCCCGAGACCTCGCGCTCGAGCAGCGCCGTCATCACCCCGAGCGCGGCGTACAGCCCCGCGGCGACGTCCGCGATCGCCGCGCCGGCGCGCATCGGGCCTTCGCCCGGCTTCCCGGTCACCGACATCAACCCGCTCATCCCCTGCGCGATCTGGTCGAACCCCGGGCGCTCGCGGTACGGCCCATCCTGCCCGAACCCGGAGATGCTCGCGAGGATGACGCGCGGATTGATGCGCTTCAGCGTCGCGTAGTCGAAGCCGAGACGGTCCTTCACGTCGGGGCGGAAGTTCTCGACCACGACGTCGGCGGCGCGGACGAGCTGGTACAGGATCTCGCGGCCCTCGTCCGACTTCAGGTTCAGCGTCATCGCCCGCTTGTTCCGGTGCAGGTTCTGGAAGTCCGGACCGTCGCGTGGGCCGCCCATGTCGTCGTTCGGATCGACCCCCGGCGGCGACTCGACCTTGATGACGTCGGCGCCGAAGTCCGCGAACTGCCGCACGCACGTCGGCCCGGCGCGCACGCGCGTCAGGTCGACGATCCGCAGGCGCGCGAGCGCCGTCGAGGACTGGATCCGTGGCATCGGTGTTGAGCGCGCCCGCGCGCCGGCGTAAAGTGCGAGGCCGCTATGATAACCGCCCGCAGCGACCAGGCACTCCAGGAGATCCGCGACGCCGTGGCGCGGCTGTGCGCGAGCTTCCCGGGCGAGTACTGGCGCGAGCACGACCGCGAGCGGCGTTACCCGACCGGGTTCGTGCGCGCGCTGACCGAGGCCGGCTACCTGTCGTGCCTCATTCCCGAGCAGTACGGCGGCAGCGGCCTCGGCCTCACGGCCGCCTGCGCGATCCTCGAGGAGGTCCAGGCGAGCGGCGCCAACGGCGCGGCGTGCCATGCGCAGATGTACATCATGGGCACGCTCCTGCGGCACGGCTCCGACGCGCAGAAGCGCCAGTACCTGCCGAAGATCGCGACCGGGGAGCTGCGGCTCCAGGCGTTCGGCGTGACCGAGCCGACCGCGGGGACCGACACCTCGTCGATCCGCACGACCGCGGTCCGGCGCGGCGACCGCTACGTCGTGAACGGCCAGAAGGTCTGGACCTCCCGCGCCGAGCACTCCGACCTGATGCTGCTCCTCGCCCGGACCACGCCCCGCGAAGAGGTCGCGAAGAAGACCGACGGCATGTCGGTCTTCCTGGTCGAGATGCAGGCGGCGCTCGGGCGCGGCCTCGCCATCCGGCCGATCCGCACGATGATCAACCACGCCACGACCGAGGTGTTCCTCGACAACCTGGAGGTGCCGGCGGAGAATCTCGTCGGCGAGGAAGGGCGGGGCTTCCGCTACATCCTCGACGGGATGAACGCCGAGCGCATCCTCATCGCCGCCGAGTGCATCGGCGATGCGCGCTGGTTCATCGACAAGGCGACCCGCTACGCGAACGAGCGCAGCGTGTTCGGCCGCCCGATCGGGCAGAACCAGGGCATCCAGTTCCCGATCGCGCGCGTATACATGGCAACCCGCGCGGCGGCGCTGATGGTGGAGCGCGCCGCGGCGCTGTACGAGAAGGGCGAGCCCTGCGGCGCGGAGGCCAACATGGCGAAGCAGCTCGCGGCGGAGGCCTCCTGGCAGGCCGCCGACACGTGCCTGCAGACCCACGGCGGGTTCGGCTTCGCCGAGGAGTACGACGTCGAGCGCAAGTTCCGCGAAACCCGCCTCTACCAGATCGCGCCGATCTCGACCAACCTCGTGCTCTCGTACATCGCCGAGCACGTGCTCGGACTGCCGCGGTCCTATTGAAGTGTAAGGTCGGCAGCGCGGAACCGACTCACGCGGGCATGGAGGACGACGTGAAACGACGCAACTTGCTGAAAGTACTCGCGAGTCTCCCGCTGATCGGCGCCTGGCGGGCGGCCGCTGCCGCGCCGCCCAAGGACGCGAAGGAGGTGGAGGCGTTGCAGCGGAACTGGAGGATGCTGCTCGCCGCGAACGCCACGGTGCCGCTCCCGACCGAGCCGCTGAAGCTCCCGGACGAGGAGTGGCGGAAGCGCCTCGATTCCGCGCAGTACTACGTGCTGCGGAAGGAAGGCACCGAGCGCGCCGGCACGAGCCCGCTCAACGACGAGAAGCGCCCGGGCGTCTTCGCCTGCGCGGGGTGCGGCCTGCCGCTCTTCACCTCGGAGATGAAGTACGAGAGCTTCACCGGCTGGCCGAGCTTCTTCACGACCATCCCCGGCGCCTTCGCCACGAAGCGGGACTTCCTGCTGATCCTGCCGCGCACCGAGTACCACTGCGTCCGCTGCGGCGGTCACCACGGCCACGTATTCGACGACGGTCCGCCGCCGACGCGGCAACGGTGGTGCAACAACGGCGTGGCGCTCCGGTTCATTCCCAAGGCCGGCGCGGCCTGACCCGGAGGTTGGGCGTCCCGCGTCGCACCGGCGGTTCTGGTGCGACGCACCATCAGCCGCGCACCTCGAAAGGGCAATGACTGCCGTCGTTTAGGCAGTCGTCGGCAGTTCGTCAACGCGGGCCCCGGCTCGCCCCTAGCGTGCGGCGCCTAGGCCGCATGCAGCGGTGTCGAAAGCCACACGGACGAGCGACAAGCACTGAATCAGCGGGAAAAATTCGCCTGGACGTCGACGAGCCGGCGCGCCCGGCCTGGATCTTGCAGAACTCCGGGTGGGCGCCGACCAGGCTGCCCACTTGCTGGTCCCCTCGGTCGGTGTGGATGGGTTGTTGTCTCTAACAAGGAGACCGGTGAAATGAACGCTTGCTTCCGCCGCTTCTGTATCGCCCTGCTCGGGGGTCTCGCTCTCGCCCTCGGATCCCTGTCCGCCGCGCAGTCGGTGGACACGTCGGAACCCGTCCTGCTCGTGGCCAAGCCCGAGCTCGGCGAGTTCTACCGCTCCACGGTGCTCCTCGCCGTGCCGGCCAGGAACGGGCACCACATCGGCCTGATCATCAACCGGCCGACCCCGATGACGCTGTCGCGGCTCTTCCCCGAGCACGCGCCGTCCAAGGCGGTGACCGACCCGGTGTTCCTCGGCGGGCCGAACCACGTGAACAGCATCTTCGCGGTCGTGCACCGCGACCAGAGCCCCGGCGGGCACTCGATCCCGCTGCTGAACGACCTCTTCCTCGCGGTGGACGTCGACGTCGTCGACTCGATCATCGAGAAGGAGCCGCAACAGGCCCGCTTCTTCGCCGGCCTCGTGGTCTGGGACATCGGCGAGCTCGATGCCGAGCTCAAGCGCGGCTTCTGGTACGTGCTCGAGCCCGACTCCGACCTCGTGCTGCGCAAGACCACGCAGGGGCTGTGGGAAGAGCTGTCCCGCCGCTCGGCGAACGCGCTGTAACCACCACCCCGTCCTCGCCCTCGCCCGGCGAGGGCTCGGCCACCCCTCCTCATCGAGGAGGGGACAGCCGCTTCGCCAGCGCCACGAAGAACCCGAGGCTCCTCGGGTTCGCCATCGCGTCGGGGCTGGCGACCTTCTCCAGCGGTGCGCCGAGCAGGAGCTTGCGCACCGGCAGCTCCAGCTTCTTCCCGGTCAGCGTCCGCGGCACCTCGTCGATCGCGTACAGCTCGTCCGGAACGTGGCGCGCGGAGGCGAGCGTCCGGATGCTCGCCTTCACCCGCGCCTTGAGCGCGTCGTCGAGGACGACGCCCGGCCGGAGCACGACGAACAGGGCGAGATGCGACGGGCGGCCGAGGTACTCGAGATCGACCACCAGGCTGTCCGTCACCTCCGGACAGCCCTCGACCGCGCGGTAGATCTCGGCCGTCCCCATGCGGATGCCGTGGCGGTTGATGGTGGTGTCCGAGCGGCCGTAGATGACGCACGCGCCGCGGTCGGTGATCCGGATCCAGTCGCCGTGCCGCCACTTCCCCGGGTACATCTCGAAGTAGCTCTCGCGATAGCGGCGTCCGTCCGGATCGTTCCAGAAATAGAGCGGCATCGACGGCATCGGCGCGGTGACCACCAGCTCGCCGACCTCGCCGACGAGGGGACCTCCCTGCTCGTCGAACGCCGCGACCGCGACCCCCAGGCAGCGGCACTGGATCTCGCCCGCCCGCACCGGCGCGAGGGCGCAGCCCGCGACGAGCCCGGAGGCGATGTCGGTGCCGCCGCTGATCGAGGCGACCCACAGGTCGCGCTTCACGTGCTCGTAGAGCCACGCGAAACCGTCGACGGTGAGCGGTGAGCCGGTCACGCTGATCGTCTGCAGCGCCGCGAGGTCGGCCAGCCGGGCCGGCTCGACGCCCGCCTTCATCGACGCGCCGATCAGCGCCGCACCGCACCCGAAGTGCGCCGTGCCCGTCTCGCCGATCAGGCGCCAGACGGTCCCCGCGTCCGGCGCGGCGGGGTTGCCGTCGAAGACCACCAGCGTGCAGCCGGCGAGGAGACCCTCCACGAGCAGGTTCCAGACGATCCAGCCGGTGCTCGAGACCCAGAAGTACCGGTCGCCGGGATGCAAGTCCAGCTGCAGCAGCGCGGTCTTGAGGTGCTCGAGGAGACAGCCGCCGTGCCCGTGCACGATCGCCTTCGGCAGGCCGGTCGTCCCCGAGGAGTAGACGACCCAGAGCGGGTGCTCGAACGGTACCTGCTCGAACGCCAGCGCGGCGGTGCGCGCGACGAGCCGCTCGAAGAGCACGGCGTTCGGCAGCCCCTCGGGCTCGGCCAGCGGGTCGAGGTACGGCAGGAACACCACCCGCTCGAGCGAGGGCAGCGCGCCCGCGATCTCCGCGACCACCGGACGGCGATCGAACGCTTTCCCGCCGTAGCGGTACCCGTCGACGGCGAACAGGACCTTCGGCTCGATCTGCTTGAACCGATCGACGACGGTCGGGGCGCCCATGTCGGGCGAGCAGCTCGACCAGACCGCCCCGAGGCTCGCGCAGGCGAGGAACGCGCTGATCGTCTCGGGGATGTTCGGCATGTACGAGGCGACGCGGTCGCCGGGACGCACGCCCATCTCCCGCAGCCCGGCGGCGATCGCCGCGACCTCGCGTTCGAGCGCCGCCCAGCTGACCTCCGCCGGCGGCCGGCTCTCCGAGCGCACCACCAGCGCCGGGCGATCGGGGGACGCGCGGCGGAACGCGTGCTCCGCGTAGTTCAGCCGCGCGCCTTCGAACCACTTCGCGCCCGGCATCTTCCGCGCGTCGAGCACGCGCGAGTAAGGCGCGGCAGCGCGGACGTCGAAGAACTCCCAGAGGGACGCCCAGAAGTCCTCGAGATGCTCGACCGACCAGCGCCACAGCGCAGCGTAGTCGTCGAAGCGCAGGCCCTTGTGCTCGGCGAGCCAGCGGAGATAGCGCGCCAGCCCGGTTGCCTCGCGTCGCGCGGGCGACGGTTCCCACAGGACGGTGCCCTCCTCGATCGGTCGCGCCACCCTCGCCTCCTCCGTTCAGCGCTCG
>JBOIFD010000442.1:0-20116 GCA_050741515.1 Burkholderiales bacterium | reverse complement strand
GCGCCCGCCGGTCGCCGTCCGCCCCGACGCGCCACCGCGTGCGGACCGCGCTCCCGTCAATGACCGCAGCCGTGCTGGTGAACCGCCGCGCCGGCTCGAGCGCCGACCGGAGCCGATCCGCGTCGAGCGGCAGGTCGGGCCCGCGCGCGTGCCCGCTCCGGCGCCCCAGGTCGTTGCACGGCCGCCCGCGCCGGAGCTGCGTCGCGAGGCGCCGCCGCAGGCACCGACGGCCACGGTCCGCGCCCCCCCGGCAAGCCCGCGAGTGATGCTGCCGCAGCGCTCGTTCCCGGAGCCGGCGGCATCACGCGGCGACCGCGCCCGCGGCGATGCGCGCGAGTCGCGCGGCGGTGAGTTGCGCGGCCGCGAGCGCCGCTGAGCGAGTACTCCCCAAGCACGGCGTGATGTTCCGCGACATCACGCCGCTGCTGAATTCCGTCCTCGCCCCCTGCGCCTTCGCGGGTCACTGGCCCCGCGGCTCGCTTCCTCCGTAGAATCGGCCCCTTTCGGGGTCCGGTCCTGGCGCTCTACTTCGTCATCGCGCTGACGATGCTCACGCACCTCGCCTTCGTCGGCGGGCGCGTGACCGTGGCGCTCGCCGCGCTCAACGTCGGGGCCTCGGCATTCACCGTCGGCGTGCTGGCGTCGCTGTTCGCCGTGGTGCCGATGTTCCTCTCCGTGAGCATGGGCCGTCTCATCGACCGCATCGGCGTCCGCGGCCCGATGATCGTCGGGGCGGCGGGCATGGCGGCGGGCTGGGCGCTCGCCTTCTTTCTTCCGCGGCTCGCGATCCTGTTCGTCGCGAGCGCCGTTGTCGGCACCGCGTTCATGCTCTTCCACATCGCCGCGAACCACGCGGCGGGCACGATGAGCCCGCCGGCCGAGCGGGTGCGCAACTTCAGCCTGGTCGGGCTCGGCTTCTCCACGTCGGGATTCCTCGGTCCGATCAGCGCCGGTTTCGCGATCGACGGCCTCGGCCACTGGAACGCGTTCCTGCTGCTCGCGGCCTTCCCCGCCGTGGCGCTCGCGGCGCTCGTGGCGATGCGCGTGCCGCTGCCGGGACAGCGACCGCGCAGCGCCGCGCCCGCCGGCCGCCACGTGTTCGAGCTGCTGGCTGAGCCGGGGTTGCGCAAGGTCCTGGTCGTGAGCGCGATCTCCAACATGACCTGGGATTTGTTCGTGTTCCTCATCCCGATCTACGGCACCACCATCGGCCTCACCGCCTCGACGATCGGCCTGGTGCTCGGGACCTTCGGCGCCGCGATCTTCGTCGTGCGGGTCGCGCTGCCCTTCCTCGCCCGGCGGTTCCGCGAGTGGGATCTCCTCGCGGCCGCGCTCCTGATCGCGTGCGCGGTTTTCGCGGCGCTGCCGCTCGTCGCGAGCGTGCCGCTGCTGATGGCGCTCGCGTTCGTGTTCGGCACCGGGCTCGGGATGTCGCAGCCGGTGGTGATGATGCTGCTCTACGGCGCGGCCCCGGAAGGACGGGCGGGCGAGGCGCTGGGACTGCGCACGACGCTGCTCAACTTCAGCCAGACCGTCATCCCGCTCGCGTCCGGGGCGCTGGGCGCGGCGTTCGGGATGGCGCCGGTGTTCTGGACGATGGCGGCCGCGCTCGCGGCGGGCGCGGCCTACGCCCGGCGGCGATGAGCGGGCGCGTTGACCGGCCGAGGCGGACCGGCTAGTATTACAGCACTGTAATACAGGAGGTCAGCCATGGCCGTCTCCGCTCGTTTGCGACGCCGGACCGAGGTCGCGTTGACGCGCTTCTGTCGTGCCCGCGGCATCACGAAGACCGAGGCGATCGAACGCGGCGTCGCCCTGCTGCTCGATCAGGATCGACGCGGTGCGCATGCCGCGTACGTCGCATATCGGCAGCTGGCGCTCGTTCCCGAGCCGCCCACGCGCGGCCGGCGCCGATCCAGCGATCCGATGCGGACGAAGATGCGTGCGAAGCATCCTGATTGACACCGGCGCCGTCGTCGGGCTGCTCAACCCGCGCGACCGGCACCACGCGCAGGCCGAGCGGTTCTTCGCCGGCCTCCGGGGGCCGGATCGGCTCGCCACGACGTGGCCGGTCGTGACCGAGTGCACGTTCGCGCTCGTACGCAATCGGGGCGCGCTGTTCGACTGGCTCCTCGCAGGGGCCATCGACGTCGTGGACTTCAGCCTCGACGACGTGGAAACGATGCGGCGCTGGATGGACGGCTACCGCGACCGCGAGGTGGATTTCGCCGACGCCTCGCTCGTCTGGCTCGCCGCGCGCAGAAACACCGATCTGATTGCGACGACGGACTTCAACGACTTCGAGGCCTACCGTCTTCTCGATCGGCGGCCGTTCCGCAACCTCATCGACCGCTGAGGGCGGCGTGGAGAGTTTGGCGCCCGCGGCTACTCGCAGGTGAACCCGACCACCGTCGCCTCGGCGTCGGTCGTGCGGTGGCCGAGCCCGATGCGGCCGCGCGCGCGCAGCATGACCTCCTCGCGCCGCAGGCACACCTCCGGTTCCTCGGCGATCGCGACGAACGTGCCGTTCGAGCTGTGGTCGGCGAGCACGAACTTGTCGCGGCGTTTCTCGATCCGGGCGTGCTGGCGGGAGGTCTTGCGGTCGCCGATGACGATGTCGCAGCTCGCGTCGCGGCCGATCGTCACCGCGCCGCCCCCCGCGCCGTCGAACCAGAGCTCGCGCTCGCCGAAGCCGAGCTTCAGCCGCGGCACGCGCTCCTCGGCGAACCGCGTGCCGAGCGTCGTGAGCTCCTCCGAGTCCTGCCACACGAACTCGTAGATCTCGACCGGCTCGCGCTTGCCCTTGACCGATACGCGGTCGAGCAGGCGAACCTTCTCCTGCATCAGGTCCGACAGGCGGCCGACCGCCTCGCTGGTGGTGATGATCTGGCCGACTTTCGCGAGCCCGGCGACGCGCGCCGCGACGTTCACGCAGTCGCCGTAGAGGTCGCCAGCGCTCTCCATGACCGCGCCGTAGTGGCAGCCGACGTGGATGCCGAGCGCGGGGCCGCCGAGCCCGGTCTGCTCGAGCACCCGGACCTGCATCGCGCGCGCCGCCTGGAGTGCGGGTTCCACCTCGGTGAACGCGCACATCACGCCGTCGCCGGTGGTCTTGATCACGCGCCCCCGGAGCTCGTCCGTGGCCCGCCGTAGCAGGCGCAGGCAGCTCTCCACGCGGGCGAGCGCCTGGGCGTCGCCGAGCTCCTCGTAGAGCCGGGTGCTCCCGCTGATGTCGACGAACAGCACCGCGCAAGGCTGGGGGGCGGGCATGCGCATACCAGTACGTTTGGCCAGCGTCGAGTATAAGTCACCATCCGGAAAGACGATTGACGCACCCCTCGGGAGACGCCTAGTATCAATGAGTTGAGGTTCGCGCGACCGTGCGCCGGCACCGGCGACGGCCGCGGGTCTGTCGGGAGGGAGTGTCTTTGCGGGCCGTGACTGTCAGAGGCCTCGCCGCCGCTGCATGCGCGGCGGCCGCGCTTGCCGCGTCCGCGGCGGAGCCGCCGGCGATCGTGACGCTTCTCGAGAGCGGCGGCGGCGCGCTCCTGCGCGGCACCTCCCGCTACGTGCTCCTGGAGGGCGTGCGACTGCAGGCGGGCGACATCATCGAGATCGGCGACAAGGGCATCGTGCAGATCGAGTTCGGCGACGGCCTCATCCTCAGCCTCGGTCCGAAGGCGCGCTTCTACGTCGGCGCCCTCGCGCCGCGCGGCCCGAAGGGCGCCGGCGTCTCCGACCTCTACCTGCTGGAGGGCTGGAGCAAGTTCACGAGCGGCAAGTCGTCGGCGCCGTTCCGGTACACGACGCGGCTCTTCGGTCTGGGGACGGCCGACGCGACCGCGGTGATGCAGATCGCGGGCAGCGAGGGGAGCATGTTCGTCGAGACCGGCGACGTGCGCGTCGCCGAGGGTTTCGCCAAGGCGACGCGGGAAAGCCCCGCCCGGCTCCGCGGCGGGCAGTTCTACGTGCGCCGGGCGGAGCAGCGCGCCGCGATCCAGCCGCGGCCCGCGGCGGCCTTCGTCACCGCGATGCCGCGGCCCTACATGGACAACCTCCCGGCGCGGGTGGCGCGATACAAGGACCGCGACGTCAGCCCGAAGCCGGCCGGCGAGCTCGCGTACGCCGACGTGGAGCTGTGGCTCAAGGCGCCGCCCGAGATCCGGCGGCCGGTCATGCAGCGCTTCATCCGGAAGGCGGACGATCCCGCGTTCCGGCAGGCGCTCATCGCGAACCTGCGGTTCCACTTCGAGTGGGACCCGATCCTCTTCCCGGAGAAGTACAAGCCCAAGGAGCCGCCGCCCGAGCCGCCGCAGCCGACCGGCGGACAGAGAGGCGCCACGCAGTGAAGCAAGGAGAGCAGCAATGAAGCTGATCCTGAAGTTCAACCTCGTGTTCATTGCCGTCTTCCTGATCGGGCTCGGCGCGGCCGGCTACGTCTCGAACCAGCTCCTGCAGGGGAACGCGCGCGAGGAGATCCTCCAGAACGCGCGGCTGGTGATGGAGACCTCCCTCTCGACGCGCACGTACACGTCGAGCCAGGTGGGCCCGCTCCTCGCGACCCAGATGAAGTATCAGTTCCTGCCGCAGTCGGTGCCGGCCTACTCGGCGACCGAGGTGCTGAACGGGCTGAAGAAGAATTTTCCCGAGTACGCGTACAAGGAGGCGACGCTGAACCCGACCAACCCGCGCAACCGCGCAGTCGACTGGGAGGCCGACATCGTCAACCAGTTTCGCGGCGGCAGCGACCGGACCGAGATCGTCGGCGAGCGCGACACGCCGACCGGCCGCTCGCTCTACATCGCGCGGCCGATCAGGATCGGCAACGCCGCGTGCCTCACCTGCCACAGCACGGTGGACGCGGCGCCGAAGACGCTGGTCGACCGCTACGGGCCGGCGAACGGCTTCGGCTGGCAGCTGAACGAGGTGGTCGGGGCGCAGGTCGTGTCGGTGCCGACCGACGTGCCGATCCAGCGCGCCACCGCCGCGTACCGGACGTTCATGGTCTCGCTCACGGTCGTGTTCCTGCTGATCGGCCTCGCGCTCAACCTGATGCTCTACGCGATGGTCATCCGGCCGGTGTCGCGGCTCTCCAGGCTCGCCGACCAGGTGAGCATGGGCAACATGGAGGTGCCCGACTTCGGCGTCTCGTCCCGGGACGAGATCGGCGTGCTCGCCGACTCCTTCAACCGCATGAAGAAGAGCCTCGTTCAGGCGATGAAGATGCTCGAGGAGTGAGCGCGACAGTGCTCCAGGTTCACGCAACCGATCCCCTTCCCTGCCCTCCCTCCGCGTGGGGGAGGGCTCGTTGGCCCCGGGCGGCCGAATGTCGACGCTAGACCGGCTCGGCAAGTACGCCGTCACCGAGGTGCTCGGCAAGGGCGCCATGGGCGTGGTCTACAAGGCGTTCGACCCGAACATCCGCCGCACGGTCGCGATCAAGACCATCCGGAAGGAATTGATCGACGACGACCGCGCGCACACCATGCTCGCGCGCTTCAAGAACGAGGCGCAGGCCGCCGGCCGGCTGTCGCACCCCGGCATCGTGGGGGTGTTCGAGTACGGCGAAGAGGGCGACCTCGCCTACATCGCGATGGAGTACGTGGAGGGGAACTCGCTACGCGAATACTTCAACCGCAACACCCGCTTCGAGGACCGGGACGTGGTGTCGATCATGGCGCAGCTGCTCGATGCGCTCGCCTACGCCCACGAGCAGGGCGTGTACCACCGCGACATCAAGCCGGCGAACATCATCATCATGACCAACGGCAAGCTGAAGATCGCCGACTTCGGCATCGCCCGCATCGACTCGTCGAACCTCACCCAGATCGGCGCCATCATGGGCACGCCGGGCTACATGGCCCCGGAGCAGTACGCCGGGGCCAACGTCGACTGGCGGGCCGATCTCTTCTCCGCCGGCGTCGTGCTCTACCAGCTGCTCACGGGCGTGAAGCCGTTCACCGGCTCGACCGAGTCGATCGCCTACAAGGTGTGCTACGAGCACCCGGCACCGCCGTCGCAGCTCGACCCCGAGCGCGTGCCGTCGCGCTACGACGCGGTGGTCACGAAGGCGATGGCGAAGAAGCCCGAAGAGCGGTTCCAGACCGCCCACAAGTTCCGCGCCGGGGTCCTCGACGCGTACGCCGCGCCGCTGAGCCCGACGGTGTCGGAGGAGACCATCATCACCGAGATCGTCCCGACCACCGTGCGGATCGAGCCCACGAGCCCCTCCCAGCCGCACTCCGACCCGACGCCGACGCCCGCGCGCACCACCGCGCCGCCGCCCGGCTGGGACGGGAACCTCCTGAAGGCGGTCGAGAACCACTTCGCGCGCCACGTCGGCCCGGTGGCGAGAGTCATGGTGCGGCGCGCGGCGGGCCGCACCCTCGACATCGACGAGCTCTATTCGCTCCTCGCCGAAAACCTGGGGGCGGTCGCGGATCGCAAAGCGTTCCTCGCGACCCGCAGCCAGCTCCAGGGGATGATGCCGAAGAAGCCCTCCCCCGGAACGCGCACCTCGTACGAGCCCGGGTCGACGCACGCCTCGCGGATCTCGGCGCCGCTCACGCCGGAGGCGATCGACGCCGCGCAGCACCGGCTCGCCGCGTACGTCGGCCCGATCGCGAAGGTGATCGTGAAGAAGGCCGCCACGCAGGCGAAGACTTCGCGGCAGTTCTACATGCTGCTCGCCGACCATCTCGGCACCGCAGCCGAGCGCCAGAAATTCCTCGACGACGTCGGCGTCGTCTGAGGGGGCCGAATCCCCCGCTTCACTTCGTTACGCGACCCCTTTGACAAGGGGTACGCGAAAAAACTCGGCCGGCACCGCGCGGTCAGCGCGGGACCGGCCGCGTCGGGCGCCGCGCCTACCTGAGGTGCTTGTTGACGAGCTTCGTCATCTCGAACATCGAGACCTGACGCCGGCCGCCGAAGACCTCGCGCAGCTTCTCGTCGGCGTTGATCATCCGCCTGTTGATCGCGTCCTGCAGCTTGTTGCGCTTGATGTAACCCCAGATCCGCTTCGTCATCTCGGTGCGCGCCTGCGCGATCGGCCCCACGACCGCGGCGAGCGCCGCGCTCGGGGTCATCGGCTTCATGAACGCCGCGCTCGGCTTGCGCTTCGCGCCCGACTTCTTCCGCGCCGCCGGCCTGCGGCTCATCTTCTTCGCCGGTTTCCTCGCAGTTTTCCTCGACTTCTTCTTCGTCGCCATCTTCAAACCTCCACTAGCGTGTCGTCTTCGTCGTCGTCGAAAGGCTCTCGACCGTCTGGCATCGCCGCCCCTCGCGAGCGGCTCGGCGACGAGAGAATGCCCCAAGCGCGGGCCAACGCGCAAGAGGTTTTTTGCCTCGGCCGCGACCCGATCGCACCCCGGGGTCCCCGCGGTGTAAGCTCGTTCCAGCTCGGGCGCCGACGCCCCGTCGCGCGGCGCTCGCCCCACTCGAACCGGACTGGAGGAATGACGATGGGATGCCTCTCCCGCTTCACCCGCGCCGCGCGAGTCCTCGCTCTCGCGGCCGCACTGGTCGCACCGGGCGCCGCGGCCGCGCAGGGCGCGGCGCAGCCGCCGGCCGGA
Organism: Burkholderiales bacterium; assembly: GCA_050741515.1. GTDB lineage: Bacteria > Pseudomonadota > Gammaproteobacteria > Burkholderiales > SG8-39 > DATEDA01. The sequence goes on along the minus strand of JBOIFD010000442.1, from coordinate 12,542 downwards.
TCGCCGCCGCTCGCGAAGGCGACGTTCGCCGGCGGGTGCTTCTGGTGCATGGAGCCGCCGTACGACAAGCTTCCGGGGGTCGTTGCCACGACCTCCGGCTACATGGGCGGATCGAAACGGAATCCGACCTACGAGGAGGTCTCCACCGGGCGGACCGGCCACACCGAGGTCGTCCAGGTCGTCTATGACCCGGCGAAGGTGAGCTACGAGAAGCTGCTCGAGGTGTTCTGGCGCAACACCGATCCGACGGTCAAGGACCGTCAGTTCTGCGACGTCGGGTCGCAGTACCGGACCGAGATCTTCTATCACACCGAGGAGCAACGCCGGCTCGCCGGGGCCTCCAAGGCCGCGGTGGAGAAGTCGAAGCCGTTCAAGGCGCCGATCGTCACCCCGATCGCGGCGGCGGGCGACTTCTGGCCCGCCGAGGACTATCACCAGGATTACTACAAGAAGAATCCGCTGCGCTACAACTACTACCGCAGCGGGTGCGGCCGCGATGCGCGCCTGCTGCAACTCTGGGGTAAAGCCGGTGACTGAGCGCGGGTGACCGAACCAGTTTGATCGCAACATCCGGATGGCGGGGCGGTCCGCGCCCGCCTAGACTGCGCGCCAGCATCGTTCGCCGGACCCATTCCCAGTGAACTCCCTCGATCTGCAGGAAGTGTCGCCGCGCGACGACACCGCGGCGCGGGTGCGGGCGAGTTGCGGCGCGATCGAGGCCGCGGAAGCGCCGCTGCGCCTGACGGCCTGAAGTTGCGATGCGCGTCCTCGATGTCGCGCGCCTGCTCGCGCTGGCGGCGCTGTGGGGCGGCTCGTTCCTGTTCATGCGCGTCGCGGTGCTGCCGCTCGGCCCGATCGCCACCGCCGAGCTGCGGGTGCTGCTCGCGGCCGCGGCGCTCGTCGTCTGGCTGCGGGTCGCCGGGATCCGGCTCGGCTGGCGCCACGACTGGCGGCTCTACCTCGTCGTCGGGACGATCAACTCCGCCGCGCCTTTCGCGCTCTACGCGTTCAGCGCGCTGCATCTCCCGGTGTCCTATCTCGTGGTGCTCAACGCCACCACGCCGTTCTTCGGCGCGCTGGTCTCCGCAGCGTGGCTGGGCGAGCGCTTCACGGCCCGGGCCGGGCTCGGGCTCGTCGCCGGCGTCGGCGGCGTCGCCATGCTCGTCCGGCTCGGGCCCGTGCCGCTCACGTCACCGGTCGTCTGGGCGATCCTGGCCAGCCTCCTCGCCTCGCTCTGCTACGCGGTCGCCGCCGCTTACCTGAAGCGGCAAGCGCGCACGCCGGCGCCGGCCGCGGTCGCGACGGGGAGCCAACTCGCGGCGACCGTTGCGCTCCTGCCGCTGCTCCCGGCGATGCCGCCGGTGGCATGGCCGAGCTCCGGTGAGTGGATCGCCGTGGCCACGCTCGGCGTGCTGTGCACCGCCGTCCCCTACCTGCTCTATTTCCGGCTGATCGTCGACGTCGGCGCCACGCGCGCGCTGGCGGTGACGTTCCTCATTCCGGCGTTCGGCATGCTGTGGGGCGCGGTGTTCCTCGGCGAGACGATCACCGGAACGATGGCCGCGGGGTGCGGTCTCGTGCTCCTGGGAACGGCGCTCATCTTCTCCCGGCCGGCCGCCGTGCGCGCGTCCGGCGGCGCGGAACGCGCACGGTAGAATCGGGACCGCCGACGAGGGTGCCAGCCGCAGCCATGGACATTGCCGACCGCCGCCGCGAGTACGCCCGCGCGAGCCTCGACGTCGACGCCGTCGCCCGCAACCCGCTCGAGCAGTTCGCGAAGTGGTTCGACGACGCGCTCCACTCGGAGCTGCGCGAGCCGACCGCGATGGCGCTCGCCACGGTCGGCGCGGACGGGCGGCCCGCGGCGCGCATGGTGCTCCTGAAGGGCTTCGGCGCCAGCGGGTTCGTCTTCTATACCAACTACGACAGCCGCAAGGGCTACGAGCTCGCTGCGAATCCGCACGCGAGCCTGCTGCTCTACTGGGCCGAGCTCGAGCGCCAGATCCGGATCGAGGGCGGGATCGAGAAGCTCGCGGCCGAGGACTCCGACGAGTACTTCCGGACCCGGCCGCTCGGCGCGCGCATCGGCGCGTGGGCCTCGCCGCAGAGCCAGGTGATCGGCAAGGGCGCGCTCATGGCCCGCGTCGCCGAGATGGGCCTGCGCCACGGGCTCAACCCGTCGCGACCGCCGCATTGGGGCGGCTATCGCGTCGCCCCGCGCGAGCTCGAGTTCTGGCAGGGACGCCCGGGCCGGCTGCACGATCGCATCCGGTACCGCAAGTCCGCCGGCGACGACTGGATCATCGAGCGTCTCGCCCCGTAGGCGGAACGCGGAACGACCGGAATGCTGGCGTCTGCGGGGCGGGCCGGTGTACCCTTCCGCGCTCCCCCATGGCCAACCAGCTCTCGCTCTTCAAGGGGCCCCCGTCGGTCCCGGGACGTGGCGTCGGCCCGGCGCCCGTGGACGGCGCGGTCGCCGCGCTCGCCCGCGACCTGCCGGCGAGCGTCCGTCTCGGCACCTCGTCGTGGGCTTTCCCCGGCTGGGCCGGCATCGTTTACGACCGGCCCGCCTCCGAGACCCTGCTCGCGCGCGAAGGTCTCGGTTTGTATTCGCGCCACCCGTGCCTCCGCGCGGTGGGCATCGACCGGACCTTCTACGCGGCGATCCCGGCGCTCGACTTCGCGCGCTACGCCGCGCAGGTGCCGGCGCAGTTCCGGTTCGTGGTGAAGGCGCCGGGTCTGGTGACCGACGCCTTTCTGCGCGCGGACCAGGGCCGGCCGCAGGCGCCGAACCAGCGCTTCCTCGACGCGCGGTTCGCGGTCGAGCACTTCGTGCGCCCGGCCGTCGAGGGCCTCGGCGACAAGTGCGGCCCGCTGCTGCTGCAGTTCCCGCCGCTCGGTCGCGACGCGACGCGGTGGCCGGCCCGGTTCGCCGAGCGGCTCGCGGCCTTCCTCGCGGGGCTGCCGAGGGGTCCCCTGTACGCGGTGGAAGTGCGGGACCGCGAGCTCCTCGCCGACAGTCTCGTCCATGCGCTCAACGCGACCGGCGCGCGCTACTGCTTCAGCGTTCACCCGCGCATGCCCGCGCTCGCCGAGCAGGCCCGGCGCACGGCGGATCTCGCCGCCGGGCCGCTCGTCGCGCGCTGGAATCTGCGCGCCGGGCTCGAGTACGAGGCGGCGAAGGCGGCGTACGCGCCCTTCGATCGGCTCGTCGACGACGATCCGGCGACGCGGGATGCCCTCGCGCGGCTCGCCGCGGGGACGGTCCGCGCCGGGCATCCGGTCTTCGTCACCGCGAACAACAAGGCCGAGGGCTCGGCCCCGCTCACCGTCTTCAGGCTCGCCGGGGCGATCCGCGACGCGCTCGCCGCGCCCTGACGCCCACACCGGCGCCGCTTCGCGCTACGATGCCGGGCGCCCCCGGGGGGAGGCCATGGCGACGAGGAAGCGAAGGCTCAACAAGAAACCGCTCTGGGAGCGCGGCTACCTGTCGCACGGGTTCTGGCTCGGCAAGCGCCGGCTCGGCGTCGTGAAGCTCGAGCGCGATTCGCCCGCGGTCGGGAAGTACCGCTGGGAAGCCGGCATGCACGCCGGCGTCGCGGCCACGCTCAAGGAGGCGAAGCGCGCCGTCGAGGAGGCGGTCCTCCTCGGGACGGTGCAGCTCCCGCTCTTCGACCCGCCGCAGCGGGACTGACCGAATTCAATGACAACAGCTCGACCTACAACAGCGGCCGGGCGTTCGCCGCGCCGGTTCCGCTCGTCGCCTGCGACTGGGGCCCGGGACGCTAGCCGGCGATTCGCCGCACCCGGCAAACAACCCCTAGACCCGGCCGGTCCTCCCCGATTCGTCGACCGACGCGAGGCGATGCGCCCAGCGCGTCGTCTCGGGCAGGCGATAGCGCGTCATGCACGCCATCGTCCAGCGCACCGCGGCCGCGAGGCTGATCCGGTGCCCGATCGACACGTAGACCGGCTTCACGCCGGCACGGGTGCGCAGCACCGCGCCGATCGTTTCCCCGGCGTCGACGAGCGGCGCCCAACCCCCGCGGCGACCGGGCGGCGCGGCGTGCTCGCCGATGAGCCGCGTCTTCGCGACGCCGATCGACGGCGTGTCGAGCAGCAGACCGACGTGGCTCGCAATCCCGAAGCGGCGCGGGTGCGCAATCCCCTGCCCGTCGTAGAGGATGAGATCGGGCGCGACGCGCAGCCGCGCGAACGCGGCGAGCACCGCCGGCGTCTCGCGAAACGACAGCAACCCGGGCACGTACGGAAACCGCGTCGGCCGCCGCACCACGGCCTTGTCGACGAGCTCGAGGCCGGGAAACGCCAGCACGGCGACCGCCGCGCGCGTGACCGCGCCGTCCCGCTCGAAGCCGACGTCGACGCCCGCGACATGCCGCACGTCGGCGAGCCGCCCGGTGCGAACGACGCGATCGCGGAGCTCGGCCTGCAGCGCGATGGCCGCCTTCGGGGTCAGGTTCCAGCCGTGCAGCCTGCGGGCCTTCACGCGCGATCACGTTACATTGCAGTCGAGGATCCGGCGATTGTGCATCGGCGGGGCGGCGCCCGCCGTCTCGCGCTCGATCCATGCGCCGAGGAGCGGCAAGCCCTCCATCCCGGGGAGACGGCGGATGGTGTCGTCGACCTTGCGTGCCGCTGCCTCGCCCTCGGCACCCCCGAGCAGCGTGGCGGCGAGGAACCGCAGCTCCGCGGCCGGCTGCACGCCGCTGCCGACGGGGGCCCAGAAGCGCTCGATGATGAACCGGGCCGCGCGCGCCACGCGCGGGTTCGCGAGCCGGCGCTCGGCCTGCTTGAAATAGAAGAAGAAGTGCCGGCTCTCGTCGCGGATGATGCGCGCGAGGAGCTCGGTCAGGACCGGATGGCCGGCGATTGCGGCGAGCCGCCGGTAGCCGGTGAGCGTGGTGAGCTCGTTGATCGCCCCCCACGTCATGTGCACCGCCACGAAGTCGGGCCACGCCCGCGACACGAGCGCGATCGCGAGCTCCTCGAGCCGCGCGACCAGGCCGACCTCGGAGCGGGCGCCCGGCCGGGGCCCGGTCGGACAGCCCGCCGCCGCGAGGAAGCGATCGAGCGCCAGGCCATGAAAGGTCTCCTCGTGGAACCAGCAGGCGAGGAACGTCGCGACCTCGGGGTCGTCGATTGCGCGGGTGGCGAGGAGCTGGCGCACGTACACGATCGTGTGGCTCTCGATGTCCTGCATGTAGCGCAGGACCCGCGCCGCCGCCGGCGCGACCGGGTGGGCGGGCACCGCATCCCAGTCGATGTCGGAGAGGTCGAGCGCCCCGGAGCGGGCCACCCAGCGGTCGAGGTCGAAGTCGCTCACGCCCCGGATACGGCCCCGCCCGGGCGGCGGATGCCGCTCGACCCCGGCGGTGTGACACATTGCGCACCGGCGGTCGCCGGCTACAGGCCGAACACCCGTTCCGCGTTCAGCTGGTAGAGCTTCCGCTTGCCGGCTCCCAAATTCCAGCGGCTCAGAGAAACCGCTCGCCGAGCCACCAGGCGACGCCGGCGATGAACGCCGAGCACGGGATCGTCAAGATCCACGCCCAGAGGATGGTGCCGGCGACGCCCCAGCGGACCGCCGAGAGGCGCTGCACCGAGCCGACGCCGACGATCGAGCCGGTGAGGGTGTGCGTGGTCGAGACCGGGATGCCCATCCCGGTGGCGAGGAACAGCGCGATCGCGCCGCTTGCCGACGCGCAGAAGCCGCCGACCGGCCGCAGCTTCGTGATCCGCATCCCCATCGTCTTCACGATGCGCCAGCCGCCGAAGAGCGTGCCGAGCCCCATCGCCGCCTGGCAGGAGATCACCACCCAGAACGGGAGCGGGTCGGCGGCGGCCGCGTAGCCCGCGGCGATCAGCAGCATCCAGATGATGCCCATCGTCTTCTGCGCGTCGTTCCCGCCGTGGCCGAGGCTGTAAGCCGCGGCCGATACGAACTGCAGGGCGCTGAACCAGCGATCCACCCGCCGCGGCGTCGCCCGCCGGAAGATCCATGACACCGCGATGACCAGCGTCACCGCGAGCAGGAATCCGAACGCGGGCGCAAGGACGATCGCAGCCGCGGTCTTCAGGAACCCCGCGGCGATCAGCGTTCCGACGCCGCCCTTGGTGACCGCGGCACCCGCGAGCCCGCCGACGAGCGCGTGCGACGAGCTGGACGGGATGCCGTAGTACCACGTGATGATGTTCCACGCGATGGCGCCGACGAGCGCGCCGAAGACGACCCCTTGATCGATGATCGCCGGATCGACGATGCCCCGGCCGATCGTCGTCGCGACCGCGACGCCGAAGACGACGAACGCGATGAAGTTGAAGAACGCCGCCCAGGCGACCGCGTGATGCGGCCGCATCGCGCCGGTCGACACGATCGTCGCGATCGAGTTCGCGGCGTCGTGGAAGCCGTTCATGAAGTCGAACGCGAGGGCGAGGACGACCAGGAAGACGACGACCTCGAAGCTCATAGGACTAGCCTCGCGGCTCGCGCGCTCGGGGTTCGCCCTTGGGGCGGCCCTGCGGGCTCATGCACGCCCCGCTTCAGGCGTTCTCGAGCACGATGCCCTCGATGATGTTCGCGACGTCCTCGCAGCGGTCGGTGATCGACTCGAGCAGCTCGTAGATCGAGCGCAGCTTGATGATCTGCTTCACGTCCGGCTCGTCGCGGAAGAGCTTCGCCATCGCCGCCCGCATCACGTGGTCGGCCTCGGACTCGAGCCGGTCGATCTCGGCACAGATCGCCATCGTGTCCCGCGCCGACTCGAGATTCGACAGGCCGGCGACGGCGGCCTGCACCTGCTTGACGCACGCGACACAGATGTCGGCGAGCCGCCGCGTCTCGGCGGTCACCGTGCGGATGTCGTAGAGGTTGATCGACTGCGCGCAGTCCTCGATGAGATCGAGGATGTCGTCCATGCGCGTGACGAGCGAATGGATGTCGTCCCGGTCGAGCGGCGTGATGAACGTCCGGTGCAGCAGCTCGATCGTCTCTTGGGTGATCTTGTCGCCGCGCTTCTCGATGGTCTCGATCGCGAACGCGCGCCGCTCGAGGTCGTCGAAGCTCGCCATCATCGCCCCGAGCTCGTGGCTGCCCTTCACGACCTCGCCCGCGAGCTCGTTGAACAGCTCGAAGAAGCGCCCTTCGAAGGGCATCAGCCGGCCGAACATGTCGTCCTCCCTGCCGGCGCGGTGCGCTGGCGGGGGGATTCTACGCGCGCGGCGCGAGGACGGCCGGCTACCGCGCCGCCTTCTTCACCTTCGCGAGGAACTGCTTGCGGAATTTCTGCACCTTGGGCGCGACGACCCACATGCAGTAGGACTGCCCGGGGTTGCGGTTGAAGTACTCCTGGTGGTAGCGCTCGGCGATCCAGAAGTCGACCGCGGGCGTGACCTCGGTGACGATCGGGGCGTCGTACACCTTCTCGCGCGCGAGCTCGGCGATCACTGCCTCGGCGGTCTGCTTCTGCTCGGGCGAGTGATGGAAGACCGCCGAGCGGTACTGCGTCCCGACGTCGGTGCCCTGGCGATTGAGCGTCGTCGGGTCGTGGATGACGAAGAACACCTGCAGGAGCTCGCGGAACGAGAGCGCGCCGGGGTCGAACGTGACGCGCACCACCTCGGCGTGGCCGGTGCGGCCGGAGCAGACGTCCTCGTAGGCGGGATCCGGGTTCGGCCCGCCCATGTAGCCGGACTCCACCGACTCGACGCCGGCGAGATCGTCGTAGACCGCTTCGAGGCACCAGAAGCAGCCGCCGGCGAGCGTGGCGACCTCCTTGCCGGCGGGGACTTCGTTGGGGGGAATCGGCTGATTGGCCATGGTTTTCTCGCGCTTCCTTCAGTGTGGGCGGGGGCCCGGCTTAGTCGCTCCGGAGGGCGATTCCTTGCCCGGGCTCGGCGGGGGATTGTCGCCCAACCTCCGCCGCGGTGTCCCCGCGTCCCGAGTCCGTGACAAAATGGCGACTTCCCTACCTACATGTTGGGGCCGGTTCCCGCATGGCCACCAGATGTAGGATTGCGCTTGCGCGACCGAACTTCAGGGAGTACGTTAAGAAGCAATTCCAACCCATCTGATCTGGCTCACGGCATGACCCACTGTCGCTGCCAAGATTGCAACCGCGTGGAGGGGGTGTTCCGGCGCGCCGACCGCGGTATCCTCCTCCGCTTCCCGTGAACCCGGCGCCGCACACCGAGAACGACCATGCAACCCGTTGAAACAAGAAACGAAATCACGAAAACCCCGCTGCCCGAGCAGGAGATCTCGAGCGAGGTGCTGGTCGAGAAGTACGCCAAGGGGGCGGAGCGCACCGTCGCGGAGGTGCGCCGGCGCGTCGCGCGAGCGCTCGCCGCCGCGGAGACCGAGGACCGGCGCGCGCACTGGGAAGCGAAGTTCCTGGAGGCGCAGGAACGCGGCTTCGTTCCGGCCGGGCGGATCAACTCCGCCGCCGGCACGACGCTCACCGCGACGCTGATCAACTGCTTCGTGCAGCCGGTCGGCGACTCGATCACCGAGGTCGTCGACGGCAAGCCGGGGATCTACACCGCGCTCGCGGAAGCCGCCGAGACGATGCGCCGCGGCGGCGGCGTCGGCTACGACTTCTCGTCGATCCGCCCGAAGGGCGCGCTCGTGCGCGGCACGATGTCGCGCGCGAGCGGCCCGGTGTCGTACATGCGGGTGTTCGACCGCTCGTGCGAGACGGTCGAGTCGGCGGGCTCGCGCCGCGGCGCGCAGATGGGCGTCCTCCGCTGCGACCATCCGGACGTCGAGGACTTCATCCGCGCCAAGGACCAGGGCGACCTGACCAACTTCAACATCTCGGTCGGCGTCACCGACGATTTTCTGCGCGCGGTCGAGGCGGACGGCGAGTTCGAGCTGGTGCACAAGGCCGCGCCGCCGCAGGACGCGAAGGACGCGGGCAGCTACCAGCGCGGCGACGGGCTGTGGGTCTACCGCAAGGTCCGCGCGCGCGCGCTGTGGGACGGGATCATGCGCTCGACCTACGACCACGCCGAGCCGGGCGTGCTATTCCTGGACCGCATGAACAAGGACAACAACCTCTACTACTGCGAGACCATCGAGAGCACGAACCCGTGCGTGACTGCGGACACGTGGGTCATGACGTCCCGCGGCGCAAGACAGGTGCGCGACCTCGTAGGGCAGCGCTTCGTCGCCATGGTCGACGGCAAGTCCTACCCGACGCTTTCGGACGGCTTCTTCCCGACCGGCACGAAGGCGGTCATGCGACTCGCGACGCGCGAGGGCCACAGCCTTCGCCTCACTGCGGACCATATGGTCCTGCGGGTCTGGCGTTCGACTCGGTACACGCGAGAGACCGAATGGGTGCCCACTCGTGAGCTCGCGCCTGGCGATGAGATCGTCCTGCACGACCAACGCGCTCTCGCCGGATGGGCCGGCGCGCACACGTTGGAAGAGGGCTACCTGATCGGACTGCTGATCGGCGACGGCACCCTTAAGCAAGACAAGGCCGTGCTCTCGGTCCGGGACCCGAGCGCACAGCTCGAGGCGAACGGTGGCGTCGTGCACTCCAGAGGCGTCCTCGGGATCATGGCGGCCGCCGAAATGGCTGCCCGGACCCTGCGCCATCGCCGCGACTTCCGCGGCTGGCAGGCGCCAATTCAACCGCGGAACGAGCGCCGGCTCGCCAGCGGCGCGCTGCGGGAGCTTGCGCTCCTACTGGGGCTCGCCCCGGGCAGCAAAACGATCACGCCCGCGATCGAGCGCAGCTCGTCGGAATTCTACCGAGGTCTCTTGCGCGGGCTGTTCGATACCGATGGTTCAGTCCAAGGCTCGCAGCCGAAAGGCGTCAGCGTCCGTCTCGCGCAAGTCGACCTCGACCTCCTGCGGGCTGCGCAGCGCATGCTCCTCCGGATCGGTATCGTTTCCACGATCTACGCCAATCGACGGGAACCGGGGTTCAACGTGCTCCCGGACGGCCGTGGCGGCCAACGCGCGTATCCGACGCAGGCGTTTCACGAGCTGACCATCAGCGGCGAGAACCTCGCCAGGTTCGCGGAGGTCATCGGATTCTCCGACACCGAAAAGGCGGCTCGCCTAACCGAACTGCTCGGCGCGTATTCGCGTGAGCTCGACCGCGAACGCTTTACCGCGACCGTCCAGTCGACCCAACCGGACGGTGTCGAGGAAGTCTACGACGCAACGGTGGATGAGGCGCATGCATTTGACGCCAACGGCCTCTACGTCCACAACTGCTCCGAGCAACCGCTGCCTGCGTACGGCTGCTGCGATCTCGGCTCGATCGATCTCACGAAGTTCGTCAAGCGCGCGTTCACCGACAAGGCGGAGTTCGACTTCGCGGCGTTCGGCAAGGTCGTCGAGACCGCGGTGCGGATGCTCGACAACGTGCTCGAGGTCACGCCGTGGCCGCTGCCGCAGCAGCGCGACGAAGCGATGGCGAAGCGCCGGATCGGGCTCGGCTTCACCGGCCTCGGCGACGCGTTGATCATGCTGCGCCTGCGCTACGACACCGCCGAGGCGCGCGCGATGGGGTCGAAGATCTCCGAGGCGATGCGTGACCGCGCGTACTCTGCCTCCATCGAGCTCGCGCGCGAGCGCGGCGCGTTTCCGCTCTTCAACGCCGACCTCTACCTCTCGGGCGGCAACTTCGCGTCGCGCCTGCCGGCGGAGCTCAAGCAGAAGATCCGCAGCCATGGAATCCGCAACTCGCACCTGCTCTCGATCGCGCCGACCGGGACGATCAGCCTGGCGTTCGCCGACAACGCGTCGAACGGCATCGAGCCGCCGTTCTCGTGGACGTACTCGCGCCGCAAGCGCATGCCCGACGGCACGTGGAAGGCGTACCAGGTCGAGGACCACGCCTGGCGGCTCTTCCGCCACCTCGGCGGCGACGTGCGCAACCTCCCGCCGTACTTCGTGACCGCGCTCGAGATCTCGGCGCAGGCGCACAAGGACATGGTCGCCGCGGTGGCGCCGTACATCGACACCAGCATCTCGAAGACGGTCAACGTCCCCGAGGACTACCCGTACGCGGAGTTCGAGGATCTCTACCTCAGCGCGTGGCGCGCGGGGCTCAAGGGCCTCGCGACCTATCGCCCGAACAAGGTGCTGGGGGCGGTGCTTTCGGTCGAGCCGCAGGCCGAGCCCGGGCAGCGGCAGCCGCAGGACGTCGTGATCTCGGAGGCGAACCGCCGGCTGTCGATCAAGAGCCTGCCGATGCCGGTGCTCGCGTCGCTCGCATGGCCGAGCCGCCCCACGCTCCCGGCGGGCAACCTCTCCTGGACCTACATGATCGCGCACCCGGGCGGCGAGTTCGCGCTGTTCGTGGGCCACGTCGAGGAGGAGGTTCGAGCGTTTCCGTTCGAGGTATGGGTGAACGGCGCCGAGCAGCCGCGCGGCCTGGGCGCGGTCGCGAAGACGCTCTCGATGGACATGCGCGCGAAGGATCGCGCCTGGCTGGCGCTCAAGCTCGAGGTGCTGTCGAAGACGCCCGGCGACCAGTCGTTCGAGCTGCCGTTCCCGCCGCACGGCGAGCGCAAGCTCGTGCCGAGCGTCGTCGCCGGCGTGGCGCAGGTGATCGGCTGGCGCTGCGACCAGCTGCACGCGCTCGACGAGCGGGCGCCCGACCTGCTGTCGCCGGACGGCCGGCCGCACCCGGTGCTCGACGCGATGTTCGCCGTCGCGGAGCCGAAGACCGGCACCGACGGCACGCTCTCCTGGTCGGTCGACATCCGCAACCCGGCCTCGGGCGAGGACTTCGTGCTCGGGCTGAAGGAGATCACGCTGCCCGGCGGCGTGATGCGGCCGTACTCGATGTTCCTCGCCGGCCACTACCCGCGCGCGCTCGACGGGCTCGCGCGGATCCTGTCGCTCGACATGCGGGTGCTCGATCCGGCGTGGGTCGGCATGAAGCTGCGCAAGCTCCTCAACTACTCCGAGCCGCTCGGCGACTTCATGGCGTTCGTGCCCGGCGAGCGGCGCCAGCAGACCTGGCCGTCGACGGTGGCGTATCTCGCGCAGCTCGTCATCCACCGCTACGCGATGCTCGGCGTGCTCGACGAGCGCGGGTATCCGACGCGCGAGATGGGCGTGCTCGAGGCGCCGCGGGACGAGCGCGCGCCGAAGGTGATGCAGGGCGCGCTCTGCACCGAGTGCGGGAACTACACCGTCATCCGCAGGGACGGGTGCGACTTCTGCACCGCGTGCGGGGCGGTGGGGAGCTGCGGGTGACCTCGGCGTCCGGCGCGCCGCCCGCGGTCCGCCTCGCCGACTGAGCCGCCGGCACCCGCACGCCCCGTCGACCTTCCGCTTCCACGGCCTGCCCCGGCCCCCGGCGGGGCGCGCTGAGGGTGAATTTCCTCTTCCCGCGGCGGTTTCCCGGCCCCAGGCGGCCGGGTGGCATGCGACTTGCGACAACCCGCTCAGAGCGTTTCCGAGCGAGGGAGTGGCGCAGCCATGACCAAGATGCTGACCCAGGAAGAGACGGCCCGGCCGGCGGGACCCGCCGCGGCCGCCGGCGGCTCGCGCC
>JBOIFD010000441.1:0-4800 GCA_050741515.1 Burkholderiales bacterium | reverse complement strand
ACGAACGGCACGGGCAACCGATGCGGCAATGCGCGCGCAGGTATCGGCCTGCCCGCGCGCACCGCGGGACGCGCGCGCGAACGCGCCGCCGGCGCGCTGGCCCGGGCGGACGGCTTTGCGGTGCGTTTCCCGCTCGAGCCCATGATCTGCGCGGCTGTTTGACGAGCCGCGTCCTCTCCCAGAGTGATTCCGTAGAGTGGGCAGCAAGATGCGAGCCCAAACCAAGGGTGAGGTGCTCTCCCTAAGACGTTGTTTCGACGAACAGTACGCGGGGGGGCCGTGGGCAAATGCCACAGTTCGGTGCGCATGGCTGGACGCGCGCTCCGATGCATCAACCGCCGGTCGGACCGAGGCGACCGGTCAACCTCCGGGCGGTATTTCTTCACGCGACCGGGGCGGTCAGATTTCTCACGCTGCGCCGAGCGCGCCGGTCGGCACCTGACGAAAGACGGCAAGGGGTGACGCTTCTACGGCACTCGAGTGCCAATTGCGACGCGACGTTTGTCACACCCGCCTGCCGCTCCGTGAACTCCTGCTCTCGCGATCCGCGACGTTCCGGTGGAGAGCCCGCGACGCTCTCTTTCCCCGCGGCGCTGGCCTGTGCCTTGCTCGCTCGTTGTCACTCTCGCCGATGCGGCAAGGCAACGTGCCAACAAGTCGACACGAACTCGGGCAGGAACGCGGATCGATCGCTCTCGCGGAGCCGGCGTGACGCTCGCCCCTGCGGAGTTCCTCTGGGCGCTGGAGAGCCTTGCCCGGCTGCACCGGCTGCCGTTCGACGCGACGCTGCTCGCGCAGCAGTTCCCGCCGCCTTACTCATCCACCACGCTCGTCGGCGCTGCCGCCAGCTTCGGCGTGCGCATGAGCCGCGTCCCGCTCGACGGCGCAATCGAGCGCCGCGCGTTTCCGTGCCTTGCGTTCGTGAAGGCGACCGAAGGGAGCGAGGCGGCACCGACCCGCCCGGCGATCCTCGTCGACGCGGATGCCGAGCGCCTGCTGTACTTCGAAGCGGGAAGCGAAGCGCCGCGGACCGTTGCGCCCGCGCAGTGGGAAAGCGTCTTCGAGCCGCAGGCGCTCCTTGCCACCCGGGCCGCCCGCACCGAGGATGAGACCGCCTCGATCTCCGGCATCGAGCGCCGCCGCCGGCCGTTCGGCTTCCGCTGGTTCGTGCCCGAGCTCCTCAAGCACCGCGCGATCTGGCGGGAGGTGCTGATCGCCTCGCTCGTCCTGCAGCTGATCGGGCTCGCGACGCCGCTCTTCACCCAGGTGATCATCGACAAGGTGGTGGTGCATCACACCTTGAACACGCTCGCCGTCATCGGCGTGGCCCTGGCCCTGTTCCTGGTCTTCAACGCGGCCATGACCTGGGCCCGGCAGTACCTCGTGCTCCACACCGGCAACCGCATCGACGCGGTGCTCGCGGCGCGGGTCTTCAAGCATCTGTTCGCGCTTCCGGTGCCGTACTTCGAGCACCGTCCGACGGGAACGCTCACGGCGCGCATGCAGGGGATCGAGTCGATCCGCGAGTTCCTGACCGGCGCCGCGGTGGCGGTGATCCTGGACCTGCCGTTCACCGTGATCTTCCTCGCGGTGATGTTCTGGTACAGCTGGCAATTGAGCCTGATCGCGCTCGGCCTGCTCGTCCTGATCACGGCCCTGAGCGTTGGCATCACCCCGCTCCTGCGCGAGCGCCTCAACCAGCAGTTCCTCGCCGGCGCCCGCAACCAGGCGTTCCTCACCGAGTTCATCGCCGGCCACGAGACCGTGAAGTCGCTGCAGATGGAGCCGCAGCTCGAGCGCCGGTACGGCGAGATCCTCTCGCGCTACCTCGCCGCGAGCTTCGCGACGCGCTCGGCCGCGAACGGATACAACGCCGTCACCATGGCGCTCGAGCAGGCGATGACCATCTCGATCCTCGTCATCGGCGCGCTGCTCGTCATGCGGGGCGACGGCTTCACCATCGGGATGCTGGTCGCGTTCCAGATGTTCGCCGCGCGGCTCTCGCAGCCGATGCTGCGGATCGCGGGCCTCTGGCAGAGCTTCCAGCAGGCCGCCATCGCGGTGACGCGCCTCGGCGACTTGATGGACGCGCCGCCGGAGCCCTATTCGGTGGCGCCGACGCGCGAGCTCGCCCGGGAAGGCGAGGTCGAGATGCAGGGCCTCAGCTTCCGTTACGGCGAGCGCTATCCCTATCTCTTCCGCGATTTCTCGCTCGCCGTCGCGCCCGGCCGGACCGTCGCGCTGATGGGCCCGTCGGGCTCCGGCAAGAGCACGCTCGCGAAGCTCCTGCAGGGCTTCTACGCGCCGAGCGACGGCACGATCCGCATCGACGGCCGCGACATCCGCCACCTCGCGGCGAACGAGCTGCGCCAGTACTTCGGGGTCGTGCCGCAGGAGACGCGGCTCTTCTCCGGCACGATCTACGACAACCTCGCCGTGGCCAACCCGCTCGCGAGCTTCGAGGACATGGTCCGCGCCTGCGAAATGGCCGAGCTGCACGAGGTCATCGAGCGGCTGCCGCAGGGCTACCAGACGGCGATCGGCGAGCAGGGCGTGGGGCTGTCCGGCGGGCAGAAGCAGCGGCTCGCCATCGCCCGCGCGCTCCTGAAACGGCCCCGCATCCTGGTCTTCGACGAGGCCACCAGCCACCTCGACCACGCGACTGCGGAAGCGTTCTCCCAGACCATCAACCGGCTCAAGGGTCGCGCCACCATCCTGTTCATCACCCACCAGCTGCCGCGCGGCCTGAAGGTCGACGAGATCGTCCAGCTCGGCGTGGCGCGTCCGGCCAAGGACGAGGCGCCGCCGCTCCTCGCCGAGGCGTGAAGATGAGCCAGCTGCCCGCGCTCCCCCGCAAGCTCCTTCCCGCGCTGCCCCAGCCGGGCGCGTTTGCGCCCGAGGCGCTCGCCATCGACGAGCGCCCGGCATCGCCCCTGCCGCGGTTCGTGCTGCGCGCGTGCGCGGCGCTCTTCGCGGCGCTCGTGGTCTGGTCGGCGATCGGCCGGCTCGACGTGGTGGCCGTCGCCGAAGGCAAGCTCGTGCCGGCGAGCTATCTCAAGATCGTCCAGCCCGCCGAGCAGGGCATCGTGCGCGAGATCCTGGTCCGGGAGGGCGAGCGCGTCGCGGCCGGGCAGCTCCTCCTGCGCATGGACGCCAAGCTCGCCGACGCCGACCGCAGCGTCGTGCGGCAGGAGCTCGCGCTGCGGAGCCTTCAGCTCCACCGCATCGACGCGGAGCTCTCCGGCACGCCGCTGCGGCAGGAGGCCGGCGATCCGCCGCGGCTGTATGCCGAGGTCGCCGCGCAGTGGCGAGCGAACCGCCGGGCGCTGGAAGACACCCTCGGGCAGGAACGGAGCGTTCTCGAGCGGGCGCGGCAGAGCCACGCGGCCGCGCTCGAAGTGAAGGCGAAGCTCGAGCAGACGCTCCCCCACTACCGCGCCCAGGAGCAGGCGTTCGCGAAGCTCTCCCGCGAGGGGTACGCGGGGAGCCTGCTCGCGCAGGAGAAGCAGCGCGAGCGGATCGAGAAGGAGCGCGATCTCCAGGCTCAGATCCACGGCATCCGGAGCGCCAAGGCGACCATCGCGCAGTCGGAACAGCGGCTCGCCCAGATCCAGTCCGAATACCTGCAGAAGCTGCAGGCCGAGCGCGTCGAGGTCTCCGCGCAGCACCAGCGGCTCGAGCAGGAGCTCGCCAAGCAGGACCACCGGCAGGAGCTGCTCGAGCTGCGGGCGACGCAGGCCGGGTTCATCAAGGATCTCGCGACGCACACGCCCGGCACGGTGGTCTCGCCAGGCACGGTGATCATGACCCTGGTGCCGGCCGACGAGCAGCTGCGCGCGGAAGTCTGGATCTCGAATCAGGACGTCGGGTTCGTGCACGCGGGGCAACCCACGAAGGTCAAGCTCACCGCGTTCACCTTCCAGAAGTACGGCATGCTCGACGGCCGCGTCACGCGGGTAAGCGCCGATTCGGCCGAGCAGGCGCCGGGTGCGGTGGGCGGCAAGGCCGAGCGTCCGGTCGGGCTTGCCTACAAGACGCTGGTCGATCTCGACGCGCAGCACCTCGACTCGGATGGCCGGCGCTACGAGCTCACGCCTGGGATGCACGTCACGGCGGAGATCAAGCTCGGCGAGCGCACCGTGCTCGAGTACCTGCTCTCGCCCGTCCAGAAGGCGTTTCACGAGGCGGGACGGGAACGGTGAGGGGTGGCCGGGGAATTGCTTAGGTAGGGGTAACGACCGACCCTTTTGGCAGAGGCTGAGAGAAGGCCCGACAGATCAACAGGGTGCGAGTGTGAAATACGACCGCGGCGCGGTGAGTGACCGGAAGCCGTCGGCGTGTCGGGCAGGCAACGGTGGATAGGGGAAAACGAGATGGCTACGGATGGGGATGACGTTCTGATCGGAACCGAGGACGCCGACACGCTGGACGGCGGTCCCGGCAACGACACGATGATCGGGCTCGGGGGCGACGACACCTATTTCGTTGACAGCGCCGAGGACATCGTGATCGAGGACGAACTCGGCGGCATCGACACGGTGGTGAGTTCGGCCAGCTTCTTCGCGCTCCCCGACAACGTCGAGATCCTGCGCCTCGTCGGCGACGCCAGCACCGGCCACGGCAACAGCCTCCAGAACGAGCTCTACGGCAACGCACGAAACAACTCGTTGTTCGGCAACGAGGCCGACGACCTCTTGGACGGCGGCGCGGGCAACGATTCGCTAGATAGCGATGGCGGAAACGATCAGCTTTACGGGCGTGAGGGCGACGACCTGCTCCGCGCGGTAGACGGGGATGACC
>JBOIFD010000440.1:0-5719 GCA_050741515.1 Burkholderiales bacterium | reverse complement strand
GTAGCGCGGCGCCCTGTTGACCGCTAACGTTCGCGCTAACTCGCGCGCGCCGCTCTTGCGCGCGTCGACGTTGAGCGCGCGGTTAGAGGTCGCGAATGGTGCTCGGCATACGCATCAAGCAACCGCCGGATCATTCGCTGGTACTGAGTGTTGTGCCTTCGCGCCTCGCTCTTAAAGAACTCGACACTGCGCTTACTCAGAGCGAGAGTGACCTTAACCCCCTCTTCGCGAAAGACGAGGTCCTCCGGACGAGGCAGGAAATCAGGAACAACCCTAAGGTTTCCGAGGGATTCGTCGGTGTATCTGATTTTCGCGCTCATAGATCCGTTTGCCTTTCCGCCAATAGCCCGCGCCAAAAATTCGAATTACCTTGCCTCGATAGGTGAAACGAACCGTAAGGATTCCCTCTCCCACCGAGCCGAAGCAGTAGTACCGCTTCTCGCCCCGGCTGTGGGAAAGGTCTTCCGCAACCACGCGTCGTCCGTCCACAAAGGCGAGCTGTGCCTGAGCGAAAGAGACACCGTGCTTCTTACGGTTACTTTGATCTTTCTTCGGGTCCCAATCGAACCGGGCCTTCGCCATTGACGAAGGCTAGCACAGATCGGGCAATGAAGCCATACGATCATATGGCTTACGAGCTGGATTCGTCGGAGCTGGCGAAGCGGCTTGACGAGCTCGAAACCCGTCTTGGCCAAAGACTCGATGGTCACGACCGTGCGATCAGCCGGGCTGGCCCGCGCCGAGCCCGCTTGCCGCGCCGACGATCTCGACCGGTCGCCGGGCCGCTTCGACGAGGGGCGGAACTCCTGCGACAGCCGTCGGCTTCTCGGGCAACGAGGCCGCGACCGGTAACGCTCAAGAAGGGCCGCCTCGGCGGCCCTTTTTTCGTGCGCGCGCTGCTGCGGTGTAATCTTCCCGGCATGTTCACCGGAATCGTCGCCGCAGTCGGTCGCATCGAGCGGGTCCACCCGCGAGCACAGGGACTCCGGCTCGTGATCGATGCCGGGCCGCTCGAGCTGAGCGACGTCGCCGTCGGCGATTCGATCGCCGTTAACGGCTGCTGCCTCACGGTCGTCGCGCGCTCGGGCGCACGGTTCGAGGTCGACGTCTCGCAGGAGACGATCGCGTGCACGGTCGGGCTGGCCGCGCCGGGGGAGGTCAACCTCGAGAAGTCGCTCCGGCTCGCCGATCGCCTCGGCGGGCATCTCCTCACCGGGCACATCGACGGGGTCGGCGAGGTGGTGGCGTTCGAGCCGGTCGGCGACAGCTTCCGACTGGTCCTGCGTGCCCCTGCGCCGCTGGCGAAGTACATCGCCCGGAAGGGCTCGATCGCGGTGCAGGGCGTGAGCCTGACGGTCAACCGCATCGACGGCTCGGAGTTCGAGGTGAACCTGATTCCCCATACGCTCGCCGTGACCACGCTGAAGGCGCTCAAGCCGGGCGCGCGCGCGAATCTCGAAGTCGATCTGATCGCGCGCTACGTCGAGCGGATGCTCGGCGACGACCGTCTATTCTGAGGACGCGGTCGAGCAGCGTCGGTAACGTGTTGTCAAACTGCCGCAGCCGACGGGGGGATTCGGACGAGGCCTCAGTCTTTGATCAGCCACCGCGGCTTCGGACCCAGCAACGACGCGGCATCCGTGTACAGCAGGTAGCAAAACCGGATCCGGTCCTTGCAGTAGCGGATCTTTTCCTCGAGCTTCTGCCGGTCGCGGGCGGTCGTCTCGTGCGGCTGCGCCGCGATCATTCTCGGGACCGCCTTGAGCAGCACCTTCACATCCTCGATCTGCGCTCGCTTGAGCTGCTTGAACATCACGATCGTCGCCCTCACCTTCGGGCTCCGCTGCGCTTTCGTCTTCGGCTTGTTCATGACATCACTCCCGCTGGGACGGGGAGGAGTGTGGCAACGTGCGCGAGCGGTTGCTGTGACGTTGTACCCTTGATGCCACTGCTGCCTGCCAGTACCCGGGAGTTCATCACCGGCCTCGACGCGCTCGCTTCGGACTCCGCCCGAGTCGACGGGTGCGTCGGATGCCTGACAGGTGGCCGCCGGCGTGGAATTGTGACCGCGCCCAGCGACGATCCGGAGGAAGGTAATGGACAAGCTACGAGGCATAGGCGTGACGACGACCGAGAAGCTCGGCGAGCTCCTGCTGACGGTGAGCGTCGCTGACCGCGTTCACATCGCGTCCCTCACGACCGGCATGGATCCGGCGGAAGTCGGGCGTCGCCTGCACGAGCTGGCGGAAGAAATCGAGGCGCGGTCGGCTTGATCCCCGCGCCACTCCGCGCCGCGCGCCGCGCGCGGCTCCCGAAGCCCGAGTTCGATCCCGCCCTTCCGATCGCCGCCAAGCGCGGCGAGATCGCGCGCGCCATCGCGTCGCATCAGGTCGTCATCGTCTGCGGCGAGACGGGCTCCGGGAAGACGACGCAGCTGCCGAAGATCTGCCTCGAGCTCGGCCGCGGGGTCGACGGGCTGATCGGGCACACCCAGCCGCGCCGCATCGCGGCCCGGGCCACCGCCGCCCGGATCGCGCACGAGCTCAAGACCGAGCTCGGCCAGGCGGTCGGATTCAAGATCCGCTTCACCGACCGGACGGGCCCGTCGACCTACGTCAAGCTGATGACCGACGGCATCCTGCTCGCGGAGACCCAGGGCGATCCGGAGCTCCGGCAGTACGACACGCTCATCATCGACGAGGCGCACGAGCGCAGCCTCAACATCGATTTCCTGCTCGGCTACGTGCGCCAGCTCGCGCCGCGCCGGCCGGATCTCAAGCTCGTCGTGACCTCGGCGACGATCGACGCCGACCGGTTCTCGAAGCACTTCGGCGAGGCGCCCGTGATCGAGGTGTCCGGCCGCCTGTATCCGGTCGACGTTCGGTACCGCCCGCCCGAGTCCGACAAGGACGGCGAGGGCGACCTCGACGAGGCGATCGTCGACGCCGTCGACGAATGCGCCCGCGCGGGGCCCGGCGACGTCCTCGTGTTCCTGCCCGGGGAGCGCGAGATCCGCGAGGCGGCGGAAGCCCTCCGCAAGCATCACCCGCCGCACACCGAGATCCTGCCGCTCTATGCGCGGCTGTCCGCGGCGGAGCAGGAGCGCGTCTTCAAGCCGCACCGGGGCCGGCGGATCGTGCTCGCGACGAACGTCGCGGAGACTTCGCTCACCGTGCCCGGGATCCGCTACGTCGTCGATCCCGGACGCGCGCGCATCAAGCGCTACAGCTATCGCAACAAGGTCGAGCAGCTGCAGGTCGAGCGCATCTCGCAGGCCGCAGCGACGCAGCGCGCCGGCCGCTGCGGGCGCGTGGCCGCGGGCGTGTGCGTCCGGCTCTACGACGAGGAGGACTTCGCGAAGCGGCCGGCATTCACCGAACCGGAAATCCTGCGCTCGTCGCTCGCCGCCGTGATCTTGCGCATGAAGTCGCTTGGACTCGGGGAGGTCGAGGCGTTCCCGTTCATCGACCCGCCCGCGCCGCGGGCGATCGCCGACGGTTACGCGGCGCTCCAGGAACTCGGCGCCGTAGACGAGCGGAACGAGCTGACCGAAATCGGCCGTCAGCTCGCCAGGCTCCCCGTCGACCCGCGCATCGGCCGCATGGTGCTCGCCGCGAAGGACGAGGACAGCCTCCCGGAAGTGCTGGTGATCGCCGCGGCGCTCGCGGTGCAGGACCCGCGCGAACGGCCGATGGACCGCGCGCAGGCCGCCGACGAGGCGCAGAAGCAGTTCGCCGACGAGAAGTCGGACTTCCTTTCCTATCTGAAGCTCTGGAAGTTCTTCGACGCGGGGCTGCATCACGAGTCGAACCGGAAGCTGCACCGCGCGTGCCGCGAGCACTTCCTGTCGTTCAACCGGATGCGCGAATGGCGGGACATCCATTCGCAGCTGAAGGAGCTCGTGGGCGAGCTCGGCTGGAAGGTCGGCGAGCCGAAGCCGGACAGTGGCCAGTACGCGCGCGTCCACCGTGCACTCCTGAGCGGCCTGCTCGGGAACGTCGGCCTGAAGACCGAGGAGGGTACCGCGGGGGAAGGGAAGGGGTCCCCCGCTGCGCCGTATCAGGGCGCGCGCGGGATCAAGTTCTGGATCCATCCCGGATCGGCGCTCGTCAAGAAGGCGCCGCGCTGGATCGTCGCCGCCGAGCTGACCGAAACGACGCGCCTGTTCGCGCGCTGCACGGCCGGGATCGAGCCCGAGTGGCTCGAACGCGTCGGCGCGCATCTCGTCAAGCGCTCCCGGAGCGAGCCGCACTGGGAGAAGAAGCGCGCCGAGGTCGTCGCCCTCGAACGCGGGACCCTGTATGGGCTGCCGGTGTACGTCAACCGCCGCGTGTCCTACGGTCCGATCGACCCGGCCGGGTCGCGCGAGCTCTTCGTTCGCCAGGCGCTCGTCGACGGGGACTGGGAGACGCGCGCCCCGTTCTTCCTCCACAACCGGCGGCTCGTGCGCGAGATCGAGACGCTAGAGCACAAAGCCCGCCGGCCGGACGTGCTCGTGGACGACGAGCTGATCCACGCGTTCTACGACAGCCTCGTTCCGGAGGGGATCTGCAACGGCGCCGCCTTCGACGCCTGGCGCCAGCAGGCCGAGCGCGGGAACCCGAAGCTGCTCTTCCTCGAGCGCGAGGACCTGATGCGGCACCAGGCCGCCGGGATCACGACCGAGCTGTTCCCCCACCAGCTGGCGATGGCCGGACGGCCGTTCGCGCTCGAGTACCTGCACGATCCCGGCGGACCGCGGGACGGCGTGACCATGACGGTGCCCCTCATCGCGCTCAACCAGGTCGGCGCCGGGCGCTGCGAGTGGCTGGTCCCGGGACTGCTGAAGGAGAAGGTGCAGCGGCTCGCGAAGTCGCTGCCGCAGAAGGTCCGGCACCAGCTCGGGCCGTTGCCCGATTTCGCGGCGGAGTTCGCCGCCGCGGTGCTGCCGGGCGATGCGCCGCTTGCCGAGGCGATCGCGCGCTACGCCCGGGAGAGCCGGAATCTCGCGGTCACGCTCGACGGCTTCAGGCCCGAGACCCTGCCCGTGCATCTCGCCATGAACTTCCGCGTCGTGGACGAGCACGGCCGGCAGCTCGCGCTGGGGCGCAACCTCGCGCAGCTCCGGGCCGAGCTGGGCGAGCGCGCCGGCGAGCAGTTCGCGAACGTCGCGGGCGCGACCGCGGCGGTGACCGGGCTCACCGACTGGTCGTTCGGCGAGCTCGAGGAAATGATGGAGATCACGCGCGGCGGGCAGACGTTGATCGGCTATCCCGCGCTCGTGGATCGCGGCGACACCGTCGATCTCGAGGTGCTCGACTCGGCGGACAAGGCGCGCCCGGCCCATCGGGCGGGACTGCGGCGGCTCTTCATGCTGCAGCTGAAGGAGCAGGCGAAGTACATCGAGAGGAGTCTGCCGGGCCTGCAGGCGATGGTGCTCCAGTTCGCGACCCTCGGCGACGCCAACGACTTGCGGCGCCAGCTCGTCGCCGCGGCCTTCGATCGCACGTGCCTGGGCGAGCCGCTGCCGCGGACCCGCGAGGCGTTCGTGCGCCGGGCGGACGAGGCGCGGAGCCGGGTCACGCTGCTCGCCCAGGAGCTCGCGCGGCTCGTGGGGACGATCCTCGCCGAGCACCAGGCGCTCGCCAGGAAGCTCCAGGCAGCGAAGGCGTTCCCCGAGGCGGTGCGCGACATCGAGACGCAGCTCACGCGCCTCATGCCGAAGGACTTCATCCTGGCA
>JBOIFD010000439.1:0-1628 GCA_050741515.1 Burkholderiales bacterium | reverse complement strand
TCGTGGCGCCCGCAGCGCCCGCGCCGAAAGCCAGCTAGCCGCCGATGGCTCAACCTTGACTCGACCGAGGGAAGCTGCGATGCAAAAGATCACCCCGTTCCTGTGGTTCGACAACAACGCCGAAGAGGCGATCAACTTCTACGTCTCCATCTTCAAGAACTCGAGGATCGTGAGCACGACCCGCTACGGCGAAGCCGGTCCCGGGCCCAAGGGAACCGTCATGAGCGCGACCTTCCAGCTGGACGGGCAGGAATTCTTCGCGCTGAACGGCGGCCCGCAGTTCAAGTTCTCGCCGGCAATATCGTTGTTCGTGAAATGCGAGACCCAGCAGGAGATCGACGCGCTGTGGGAAAAGCTCTCCGCGGGGGGAGCAAAGAACAGATGCGGCTGGCTGCAGGACAAATACGGCCTGTCCTGGCAGATCATTCCGCCGGTCCTGGGCGAGATGCTGAGTGACAAGGACCCGCGGAAATCGCAAAGCGTCATGAAGGCCATGCTCCAAATGGACAAGATCGATATCAAGCGTTTGGAGCAAGCCTACGAGCAGCGCTGACGCTCGCGACCGGCGGACTGGACTACCCTCGCGCTCGCGCGCTCGGGGTTCGCCCTTGGGACGGCCCGGCGGGCTCACGCCCTGAGCCACTGGGGGGCGTACTCTCGTTCGCGTCGGTGGCGCTGCCCCCTAGCTCCCTCAGCCCGCCGCGATCGCCGAGTTAATCGACAACTTGCGGGCGATGCACCAAGTGCCGCTAAAGCGTCGCCCTCCTCTTTCGACCCCGCCTGCCGGTCACGCCGGCACGGGGTCGCTTTTCGCGCGCTCGCCCTGGCGCCGCCCGGGGGCGGCGGCGCATCACGGCGTCACGCCACGCTGGGTCAGTTGCCGCCGGGCGTCCCGCAGCTTCGCCTTCACGCGCCCGGCGTTGCCGGCGCCCATCCGGAGGAGGATCTTCTGCCCGGCCGAGCGCGCCTCGAGGTCGGGATCGGCGAACTCGTACAGGACCCACGGGCGCTCGAGCCTGACCGGCCCCTTCACCTCGGGCGGAACGAGCCTGATCGGGCCTTTCAGCTCCGGGGTGGCGAGCAGATGGTCGATCACCTCGATCAACCGGTCGTTGAAGTGGCGTTTCGGGTAGCCGAGCTCCGCGTAGGCCTGCTGGAACAGCGGATACAGCCGGACGTAGAGCGCGACGAGCTTGCCCGTGTCCGCCGACTCCATGAGCTGCAGCAACGGCTCGTAGCGGCGCTCGTTCTCCGCGCCGAGGTAGACACCGTCGTTCCGCTCGGTCGTCGTGAATCGTCCGGCGGTCGGGCGGACCGGCCACACCCGCGGCGAGGCCTTGCTGCGCGGCAGGTTGTCGACCGTCGCGACGAAGCGCTGCACGATGCCGGTGTCCGCCAGGAACGCTGCGAGCGCCTTTCGCCCGACGAGACCCGCGAGCGCGCCCAGCACCGTCTTGTCGCTCGCGGCAAGCGGCGGCAGCGGCGCTTCTTTCGCAGGCTCGGCCGTCGTCTCCGGCCGCGCCGCCTCGATCGGATGGCGAACCTCCGGCTCGGCCTGCGGCGGGGGCGCCGGCGGTGGCATCACCACGATCCGCCTGCGCGAACGGTCGCGCGCGCGGGGACTCGCC
>JBOIFD010000438.1:0-4205 GCA_050741515.1 Burkholderiales bacterium | reverse complement strand
CCCTCGCGCGCCCGACGGCGCAGGGACAGTTCGCGTTCGTCGCCGTCGCCTTCGTCTGCCTCGCCGCGTCGTTCGTCGCCAACGACTTCACGGTCGCCAACGTCGCCACCAACTCGAACTCGCGGCTGCCGCTCCCCTACCGCATCGCCGCGACCTGGGGCTCGCACGAGGGCTCGCTGCTGCTCTGGGTGCTGATGCTCGCCGGCTGGTCCGTGGCGGTGACGGTCTTCAGCCGGCACCTGCCGGCCGCGATGGTGGCGCGGGTGCTCGGCGTCATGGGCCTGGTGAGCGCGGGCTTCCTCGCCTTCCTCCTCTTCACCTCGAACCCGTTCGAGCGCGTGTTCCCGCCGCCGCCCGACGGCCGCGATCTCAACCCCCTGCTGCAGGACCCGGGCATGGTGATCCACCCGCCGATGCTCTACATGGGCTACGTCGGCTTCTCGGTGGCGTTCGCATTCGCGATCGCCGCCTTGCTCGGCGCGCGGCTCGACTCGACCTGGGCGCGCTGGTCGCGCCCGTGGACCACGGCCGCCTGGTGCTTCCTCACCGTCGGGATCATGCTCGGCAGCTGGTGGGCCTACTACGAGCTCGGCTGGGGCGGCTGGTGGTTCTGGGATCCGGTCGAGAACGCCTCGTTCATGCCGTGGCTCGTCGGCACCGCGCTCATCCACTCGCTCGCCGTGACCGAGAAGCGCGGGGCGTTCCGGAGCTGGACGGTGCTGCTCGCGATCCTCGCCTTCTCGCTGTCGCTGCTCGGGACGTTCCTGGTGCGCTCGGGCGTGCTCACCTCGGTGCACGCGTTCGCCACCGACCCGAGGCGCGGGGTGTTCATCCTGGCGTTCCTCACGCTGGTGATCGGCGGGTCGCTCGCGCTGTACGCGACGCGGGCGCACCGCGTCGGGGCCGGCGGGGACTTCGAGCCGGTGTCGCGCGAGTCGATGCTGCTCGCCAACAACGTGCTGCTCCTCGTCGCCGCGGGGTCGGTGCTCCTCGGCACGCTGTACCCGCTGTTCCTCGACGCGCTCGCGCTCGGCAAGATCTCGGTCGGCCCGCCCTACTTCGAGGCGGTGTTCGTGCCGCTCATGGCGCCGCTCGCGTTCCTGATGGGAATCGGCCCGCTCGCGCGCTGGAAGCAGGCGAGCCTGCCCGATCTCTGGTCGCGCCTGGGGTGGGCGCTCGGCGTGGCGGCGGTCACCGCGCTCGTGCTCCCCGCCGCGACCGGAAAATGGTCGCCGCTCGTGAGCCTCGGCCTCGGGCTCGCGCTGTGGATCGTCGCCGCCACGGCGGTCGGCGCGCGGGACCGGATCCGCAACGCGCGCGGCGGCCTCGCCGCCCGGCTCGCGCAGCAGCCGCGGGCCTGGTGGGGCATGACGGTCGCCCATCTCGGCATCGCGGTCTTCATCGTCGGCGTGACCCTCGTCAAGGGCTACGAGACCGAGCGCGACGTGCGGATGGCCGTCGGCGACACGGTCGCGGTCGGCGGCTACGCGTTCCGGTTCGCCGGGGTGCGCGACGCGGCGGGGCCGAACTATCGCGCCGTGCGCGGGGCCGTCGAGGTGAGCCGGGACGGCCGCCAGGTTCGCACGCTCCACCCCGAGAAGCGCATCTACAACGCGCAGGAAATGCCGATGACCGAGGCCGCGATCGCGAGCGGAGTGCTCGGCGACCTGTACGTCTCGCTCGGCGACCCGGTCGGCGGCGGCGCGTGGACCCTGCGCGTCTATCACAAGCCGTTCGTCACCTGGATCTGGGGCGGGTGTCTCCTGATGGCGCTGGGCGGCCTGCTCGCGGCTACCGACCGGCGCTACCGCGTGCGCGCGACGCGCGAGGACACGGTCGCGGAGGCGGCGACCGCCTGAGGCCCGCGCGCGCGATGAACCGCTTCCTGATCCCGCTCGGCATCTTCGCGGCGCTCGCCGCCTTCCTGTTCGTGGGCCTCGGCCTGAACCCGCGCGAGGTGCCCTCGCCGCTGGTCGGCAAGCCGGCGCCGGCCTTCAGGCTCGCGCAGCTCCATGCGCCCGAGAAGCAGTTCGCGCGCGACGACATGCTCGGCCAGGTGTGGCTGCTGAACGTCTGGGCGTCGTGGTGCGCGCCGTGCCGCGACGAGCTGCCGGTCCTCGTCGGCCTCGCCGGGACGAAGACCGCGCCGCTGGTCGGCTTCAACTACAAGGACAAGCCGGACGCGGCGAAAGCGCTGCTGAAGGCTTTCGGCGACCCGTACGCCCTCTCGGTGAGCGATCCCGACGGCCGGGTCGGCATCGACTACGGCGACTACGGGGTCCCGGAGACCTTCGTGATCGACCGGCAGGGGGTGATCCGGCAGAAGCACATCGGGCCGGTCACGCACGAGGTGCTGCAGAAGAAGATCCTGCCGCTCGTGCGCGAGCTGCAGAAGCCGTGAAGTTCGTCGCGCTCCTGCTGGTGGCCCTGGCCCCGCTCGTCGCGGAGCCGAACGAGGCCAGGCCGACCGACAGCGACCCGGTCGCCGCGGCGCGCGCGGTGCAGCTCGCGAACGAGCTGCGCTGCCTGGTCTGCCAGAACCAGTCGATCGCCGAGTCGAACGCCGAGCTCGCGGTCGACCTGCGCCGGCAGATCCGCGAGCAGATCGCCGCGGGACGGACGGACGGCGAGATCGTGGACTTCATGGTGACCCGGTACGGCGAGTTCGTGCTGTACCGCCCGCCGTTCAAGGCCGCCACCGTCCTCCTGTGGCTCGGCCCGGCGCTCCTCGTGCTCGCCGGGTTCGGGGTGCTCGCGCGGGCGGTGCGGGCGCGCCGGCAGGCACCGGCGCTGCCGCTCACCCCGGAAGAGCGCGCGCGCGCCGAGCGCCTCCTCGCCCCGAAAGAGGAACCGTGAGCCCGCCGGGCCGCCCCAAGGGCGAACCCCGAACGCACAGCGCGAGGGTAGACCAATGACCGCGTTTCTTGCCGTCGCCGCCGCGATGGTGGCCGTGGCGGTCGCGTGGGTCCTCGTGCCGTTGCTCGGGAAGCGCAAGTCGGCGAGCCCGGACCCCGAGACCGCGAATCTCGCCGTGCTGCGCGACCAGCTCGCCGAGCTCGACGCCGACCTCGCGCGCGGCACCCTCACGCAGGAACGTCATGAACAGGCGAAGATCGAGCTCGAGCGGCGCGTCCTCGACGAGGTGAGGCCCGGCGAATCCGCTGGCACCACCTCCCCGCCGGCGGCGAGCGCGTGGACGGCCGCGATCCTCGGCGCGGTCATCCCGGTCGCCGCCGTTGCGCTCTACGTCACCGTCGGCACCCCCGGCGCGCTTCTGGCGAGTGCGCCGGGCGCGTCCGGGCCGCAGCACGAGGTCACGCCGGAGCAGCTCGAGGGCATGGTGGCGAAGCTCGCGGCGCACGTCGCGAAGAATCCCGACGACGCGCAAGGGTGGACGCTGCTCGCCCGCTCGTACTACGTCATGCGCCGGTATCCCGAGGCGGTCCGCGCCTACGAGCGCGCGGCGGCGCTGGTGCCCGGCGACGCCGACCTGCTCGCCGACTACGCCGACGCGCTGGCCGTGACCCAGGGGCGGAGCCTCCAGGGGAAGCCGCTCGAGCTGGTGCGGCGAGCGCTCGGGATCGATCCGGATCACTGGAAGGCGCTCGCCCTCGCCGGCACCGCGGCATTCGAGCGCAAGGACTACGGCGGCGCAATCGGCTACTGGGAGCGGCTCAAGCGCGTGGTGCCCGGAGACTCCGAGATCGGCCGCTCGGCCGACGCGAGCATCGCGGAGGCGCGCGAGCTCGCCGGCGCAAAATCTGCCGCCGCGAGCCCGCCGAAAACCGTCGTTGCCGGGGTCAACGCGCAGGTCGCCGGCAAGGTGAGCCTCGCGCCGGCGCTCGCCGCGAAGGCCGCGCCCACCGATACCGTATTCATCTTCGCCCGCGCGGCGAGCGGCCCCCCGATGCCGCTGGCGGTCCTGCGCAAACAGGTCAGGGACCTGCCGGTCGACTTCGCGCTCGACGACTCGATGGCGATGGCGCCGAACCTGAGGCTCTCGGGCCACGCCGAAGTCGTCGTCGGTGCCCGGGTCTCGCGCTCCGGGAACGCGACGCCGCGGCGCGGCGACCTGCAAGGCCTCTCCCAGCCGGTCAAGGTGGGTGCGGCCGGTGTGGCGGTCGTGATCGATACGCCGATCCCCTGATCTTACCTCCGAGCGCGATTGTAACTCTCTGATTCATAGAGAGCATCCGGGCTTGCCT
>JBOIFD010000437.1:0-11386 GCA_050741515.1 Burkholderiales bacterium | reverse complement strand
CACTACATCATCTCGCTTATGGGCAGCGCAACGCTGAGCTAGATCAGGCCCTTCCTGCAAACGAGAGGCAGATCCGGGGCCAGCGTGATCTATGGCTAGTACGACATCGCCACGACGGTTCTGTTTGGATCGGTGCCGTGGTCCAAGTTCGCTCACATGTTTTTCAAGCCCGCAGCGGCCTTCGAGAAAAGGGTTACCTACGCAAACGGCTCCAGAAGCAACCTGCCCGTGCCCGCCGACAAGCCCGAGCTCTTTGGCGGCGCTCGCGAACAACCCCGGCACTACTGATCAGCCCATCATTGGTCTTTATTGCGGGAGACAAGGAAACCCATGCCAACATTCGTTTACATGACCCGGTGCGACGGCTGCGGGCACTGTGTCGACATCTGCCCGTCCGACATCATGCACATCGACAAGACCTATCGGCGTGCCTACAACATCGAGCCGAACATGTGCTGGGAGTGCTACTCCTGCGTGAAGGCCTGTCCGCAAAACGCCATCGACGTTCGCGGTTACGCCGATTTCGCCCCTCTGGGCCACAGCGTCCGGGTGCTTCGGGAGGAGGCCAAGGGGACGATTTCCTGGCGGCTCAAGTTCCGCGACGGCCGGGAGAAGAATTTCGAGTCCCCGATCCGGACCACTCGCTGGGGGTCGATCAAGGGGCCCGCCGAGTACGCTGCGCCGCGCCCCGAGGATCTCGGCAGGCAGGAACTCGCACACGAACCGGACGCGCTCAAGATCATCGGTGGATTGCCCGCATTGCGTCCGGATCAGCTCAAGCGGGGCGTCGTCTGATGGGGCTATTCGGAGGTCGGAAAACGGTTGTCGTCGACGCGGACATCCTCGTCATCGGCGGCGGCATGGCCGGCTGCGGGGCAACCTACGAGTCCAGGTACTGGGGGCGCGATCTGAAGATCGTCTGCGTCGAGAAGGCGAATATCGAGCGCAGCGGCGCGGTCGCCCAGGGCCTCTACGCCATCAATTGCTACATGGGCATGCAATGGGGCGAGAACCGGCCCGAGGACCATGTCCGCTACGCCCGCAACGATCTCATGGGCCTGGTGCGCGAGGACCTGGGCTACGACATCGCGCGGCACGTGGACGGCACCGTGCACAAGTTCGAGGAATGGGGCCTGCCGATCATGCGGGACCCCAAGACCGGGCGCTACCAGCGCGAAGGCAAGTGGCAGATCATGATCCACGGCGAGAGCTACAAGCCGATCGTCGCCGAGGCGGCGCGCAAGGCCGCGACCGAGGTCTACAACCGGATCATGGTCACCCACCTGTTGATGGACGAGCGCAACGCCAACCGGGCCGCCGGCGCCGTCGGCTTCAACGTCCGGACGGGCGATTTCCACGTGTTCCGCGCGAAGGCCGTCATCGTCTGCGCCGGTGGTGCGTCGCACATCTTCCAGCCACGCGCCGTGGGCGAGGGAATGGGCCGGACTTGGTACGCGCCGTGGAGCAGCGCGTCAGCGTACGCTTTGCCGATCGAGGTCGGCGCCAAGATGACGCAGATGGAGAACCGCATCGTCCTGACCCGTTTCAAGGACGGCTACGGCCCGGTGGGCGCCTACTTCCTCCACCTGAAGACGTACACGCAGAACGGCTATGGCGAGGAGTACGAGAAGAGGTGGTACGAAGACACCAAGGCTCTGGTGGGCGACTACATCGACCGTCACCCGGTGCCGACCTGCCTGCGCAACCACGCCATTCTCAAGGAGGTCGCGGCCGGCCGCGGTCCGATCCGCATGGTCACCAGGGAGGCCTTCCAGGATCCCCACAAGGAGACCGTCGGCTGGGAGAACTTCCTCGGCATGACGATCGGGCAGGCGGTCGTCTGGGCGTCGCAAAACATCGACCCCAAGCACATCAATCCCGAGCTCACCACGTCCGAGCCCTATGTCATGGGCTCGCACGCCACCTGCTCCGGCGCGTGGGCGAGCGGGCCGGAAGACTATGCCCCGGCCGAATACCAGTGGGGATACAACCGCATGATGACGGTCGACGGCCTGTTCGGCGCCGGCGACACCATCGGCGGCACCGCCCACAAGTTCTCGTCAGGGTCGTTCACGGAAGGTCGGATCGCCGGCAAGGCGGCGGTCAAGTACGTGATGGAAAAGGGCCGGGAGCAGCCGCAGGTGAACGAGAGGGAATATCGCGAGCTCGAGAAGCAGATCTACCGGCCCCTGGAAAACTACCGCGTCGGCCGCAACGAGATCGTCGCCGGAACCGTATCGCCGAGCTACCTCCTCCCGATCCACGGTCTGCAGCGCCTCGAGAAGATCATGGACGAGTACGTCGGGGGTATCGGCACCAACTACATGACGAACGGCGTGCTGCTCAGCCGCGGTCTCGAGTTGCTGGCCATGCTGAAGGAGGACATGAGCCA
Source organism: Burkholderiales bacterium (assembly GCA_050741515.1). Taxonomy (GTDB): domain Bacteria; phylum Pseudomonadota; class Gammaproteobacteria; order Burkholderiales; family SG8-39; genus DATEDA01. Next base: position 8,994 of record JBOIFD010000437.1, on the reverse strand, counting down.
CATGGGCGCGGAGGACCTGCACCAGCTTCAGCGCACCTGGGAGCTGCACCACCGGCTTCTCGCCTCGGAGTCAGTGACCCACCACACGCTGTTCCGGACGGAGACACGCTGGCCGGGGTATTACTACCGGGGCGATTACATGAAGCTTGATGACGAGAACTGGCACTGCTTCACCTTGTCCCGCTACGACCGCAATACCGGGAAGTGGGACATGGAGAAGGCGCCGGTCTACCACATCATCGACTGACCGAGCTCGACTTCGAGCCGCTCGTGGCCGGAGTTCTTCGGCAGCCCGCGCTCCCGAGCGGAAGATGTCAAAGCTCCCCGTGCACCGCGCCGCGGCGCGCGAGAGGCAATCGCGCTCAGCGGGCCGAATGGCCCACGAGCTTCACCTCGACCTTCTCCTCCGCCGCGAGGCCGGAGTAGTACTCGCGCAGGATATCGAGCACCTCGGGGCGGCTGAACTCGGCTGGCACCGGCGAGCCCTCCGACAGCCACTTCCGCAGCTTGGTCCCCGACACGAGCAGCCGGTCGGCGTCTTCGTGAGGACAGGTCCGGCCCGAGGCCATGCCGCCGCACTTGTAGCACCAGAAGGTCCAGTCGATCTTCAGCGGCTGCGTCGCGAGCGCGCCCTTCGGGATCTCGTCGAAGATCCGGTGCGCGTCGAACGGGCCGTAGTAGCTCCCGACCCCGGCGTGGTCGCGGCCGACGATGAGGTGCGAGCAGCCGTAGTTCTGCCGGAAGAGCGCGTGGAGCAGCGCCTCCCGCGGGCCCGCATAGCGCATGTCCAGGGGATATCCCGCGTGGATCACCGTGTCCCGGCGGAAGTACTTCGCGAGCAGCACGTCGATCGCCCGGGCCCGCACGTCGGCGGGAATGTCGCCCGGCTTGAGCTGCCCGAGCAGCGAGTGGATCAGGACCCCGTCGCAGGTCTCGATCGCGACCTTGGCGAGATACTCGTGCGACCGGTGCATCGGGTTGCGCGTCTGGAAGGCCGCGACCTTCGCCCAGCCGAGCTTGTCGAACGCCGCCCGCGTCTCGGCCGGCGTGAGGAACAGCCCGCCGTGCTTTTCCCGGAAGCCGCCGTCGGCGAGCACGGTGACCGGCCCGGCGATGTTCACGTCGCCCTGGGCCATGACCATCCTCACGCCCGGATGCTCGAGGTCGGTCGTCTTGAACACCGCTGCGCACTCGCGCGCCTTGTCGATGCGGTATTTCTCGGTGACCCGGAGCGTGGCGAGCGGCCCGCCGGAGTCCGGGTCGAGAAGCGCGAGCTCCGACCCGGTCCGGATGCCGTCGGCTGCCGCCGTGTCGGCGGAAAGCGTGATCGGGATCGGCCAGAACAGCCCGTTCGCCGTCCGGCAGCCGTCGCAGACCCCCTCCCAATCCGCCCGGGTCATGAAGCCGTCGAGCGGGGTGAAGCCGCCGATCCCGAGCATGACCAGGTCGCCCTTCTCGCGCGAGCTGACCCGGACGCCGGGCAGCGTGCGGGCGCGGGCAAGCGCCGCCACGAGGGCGCCGCCCTCGAGCATCAGGGGCTTGAGTCTTCCACCGCCGTGGGGATCGACCAGTCCGGGCACAGGCTCTCTCCGGCCAGGCTACGCGGCCGGAGAGCCGTATTCTGGCCGATCCGGCGACGAGGGGCTGATTTTTCGACTTATGACCGGTCGACCCCTTTGGGCCCGCACGACGGGCTTGCTAGACTCGCGTCTCGACGAGAAGAACCGGCGCGACCGAAGCCATGCAGCACCGCACCACCTCGCCCGGGCGAGGCCACTGATGGCCCGCCCGGGCACGCCGGCCAGCGAGCCCCCGACGCGCTGGCTGGCGTTCGTCACCCAGCTGCCGATCGACGACGCCGGCGGCCGCATGAAGGTGCTGCGCACGCTCGAGACGCTCGGTTGCGCCGTGCTCCGCGACGGCGTCTATCTGCTGCCGGACTCGACCGAGGGGCGGTCCGGACTCACGAAGCTGGCGGAGTACGTCGAGCGCATCAACGGCAGCGCCCACATCCTCTGGGTGAGGAGCGTCAACGAGGGACAGTCGGGCCAGTTCCGCGGGCTGTTCGATCGCTCGGCCCAGTATCGCGAGCTCACCAAGATCGTGGAGTCGCTGAAGGCCGGCTTCGGGATCTCGGACCCGGTCGCGATCAGCCGCGTCCTCGGGAAGCAGCGGCGCGATCTGGAGGCGATCAGCGCGCTCGACTTCTTCGGCTCGCCGCTCAAGGCCAAGGCGGAGAAGGCCCTCGCCGGGATGGAGGTGGCGGTCCGCGAGCTGATGTTCCCCGAGCGCCAGCGGGCCTCGCCCAGCGCCGGCGTCGCGCGCTCGAACCGGACCTACTTTCGTCGCGCCTGGGCGACGCGGAAGCCCCTTTTCACCGACCGTCTCGCCTCGGCCTGGCTGATCCGCCGCTTCATCGACCCGGAGGCGAGCCTGATCTGGCTCGACAAGAGCGCAACCAGCCCGGCGACCGCGGTGAGCTTCGGGTTCGACGGCGCGACCTTCCACAACAGCAAGCACGAGGTCACGTACGAGCAGCTGCTCGGGAGCTTCAAGCTCGACCGGAACCCGGCGCTGGTGAAGATCGGCAGGCTCGTGCACGTGCTCGAGGCCGGCGGGGACCGGGTTCCCGAGGCGGCCGGCGTCGAGACGCTGCTCGCGGGCGCGAAGCGCCGCGCGACGACCGACGACGAGCTGCTCGCCGAGACCGAGAAGACGTTCGACCTGCTGTACGAAGCGTACTTCGAGGTGCCCGCCAGGGCGTGAGCGGCGCGCGGCTTCAAGCCGGAAGCAGGCCGCTTCCGGCGCCCTACTTCTTGCGCTCCTTGAGCTCTTCCACCTGGACCCGCTTGAGCTCGCGCAGCCGCGCGTCGATCGCGGACAGCGTGTAGAAATCGCTGTCGCCGGCGGTCTGGGCAAACTGCAGCTGCTCGATCGCGGCAGGCACGCTGCCCTGCAGGTAGTAGGCCTCGGCGAGCGCACGGTGCTGCTGGGTGCGCGCGCCGAGCGCGGCGTAGGACTTGGCGAGTATCTGGTAGAGCCGCGCATCGTCCGGGCGCCGCTTGACCAGCTCGTCGAGGAGCGCGACCGCCTCCTTCTCGCGGCCGAGCCGTTGCAGGATCTCGGCCCGGTCGAACCTGATCGCAAAGACGTCCGGGTACGTCTGGCCCGCCGCGGCGAGGATCTTGTCCGCCCCGGCGAGGTCGCCCGCGCCGGCCTTGATCCGCGCCGCGAGCGTCTCGTACATCGGGTGCGGTCGCGCCGTCTTGCGGAGGGCAGTGACCTCGGCGTCCGCGGCCTTGAAGTCCCGCGCGCGGGCCAGCGCCGCGGCGTATCCGTAACGCACCGCCGCCTCGTCGGCGAACCGGCGCTCCGCGAGCGCGGTGCGGAAGAACGCCACCGCGTCCTCCGGTCGCCCGTCGGCGGCGCGCAGCTTCGCCCGCACCAGCTGGAACTCGTGGCTGTCGGGCCGCTGCCGGTACGGCGCGCTCGCCTGGCGGTTCTGCATGTCGGCGATGCGCTCGGTCGTGAGCGGGTGCGTGCGCACGTAGACCGGCGCGTTGTTCTCGTAGAGCCGCGTCGCCTTCTGCAGCCGCTCGAAGAACGCCGGCATGCCGGCCGTGTCATAGCCGCTCGCCTCGAGGATCTGGTAGCCGACCCGGTCGGCTTCGCGCTCGAAGTCGCGGCTGTAGTTGAGGAACACCGCCGCCGGCGCCGCCTGCGCCGCGACGATCCCCGCCTGGGCGGCCTGGGGGTTGGAGCGCGCGGCGAGCACGGCGAGCGCGAACGCCGCCAGCGACAGGGCGGAGGCCTTGCTCTGCGCCTCGAACTGGCGCGCGAGGTGGCGTTGCAGGATGTGCGCGAGCTCGTGCGCGAGCACCCCGGCGAACTCCGACTCGGTCTGCGAAGCGAGGAGCAGCCCGGTGTGCACGCCGATGTAGCCGCCCGGCATCGCGAAGGCGTTCACCGTCCGGTCGCGAACCACGAAGAACTCGAAGTGCCGCCGCGTCTCGGGGCTCGCCGCAACCAGCCGAAAGCCGACCTGCTGGACGTAGTCGGTGATTTCGGGGTCGCCCACGTAGTCCGGATCGCGACGGATCTCGCGCATGATCGAGTCCCCGATCCGGCGCTCCTGCTGCGGCGTGAGCTCGGTCTGGGCGCTCTCGCCGAGGTCGGGGAGGGTCTGTGCGCGCGCGCCGGGCGCGGCCGCAAGCGCGAGGACGAGGAGGAGCGAGCCGGGGCGATGCACCGCGTTATGATACCCGCAAGGCGGATATGGTTCCCCGAGCGAGACGGCGGAGATTCAAGGATCATGGCACTCACCCATTTCGACGCTCAAGGCGCGGCGCACATGGTCGACGTCGGCGCGAAAACCGAGACCCGCCGGCTCGCGCGCGCGGCCGGCAGGATCGTGATGCGACCCGAGACCCTGGCGCTGATCGAGGCCGGCACGGCCGCGAAAGGCGATGTGCTGGGCGTCGCGCGCATCGCCGCGATCCAGGCGGCCAAGCGCACCGCCGACCTTATCCCGCTCGCCCATCCGGTGGCGCTCACGCGGGTTGCGGCGGAGTTCACCGCCGAGCGGCAGGGGCCGGCGATCCAGCTCGGCGTGACCGTCGAGACGGTGGGACGCACCGGCGTGGAGATGGAGGCGCTCACCGCCGTCGCCGTGGGGCTGCTGACCGTCTACGACATGTGCAAAGCGGTCGACCGGGGGATGCGGATCGAGTCGATCCGGCTGCTCGAGAAGACCGGCGGGAAATCGGGACGCTTCGCGAGCCCGGACGGATAGCGAATTCGCCCCAATCAGCGGGCCTTATCCGGCCATCAGCGCGGCGTTGCGCGAATCGCTTGAAAACCATCCCGCTTTCTGAGTACGCTACGGCGCCGTAGTCAGCGGCCAGCAGCGAGTGAGAGGAGAGACGCATGACCGGCTTTTCCCGTAGAGCGGCCCTCAAGGGCGTCGGCGCAGGCGGCCTTCTCGCGGCGGCGATGGCCGCGGGGCTGCTGCGTCCGTCGGACGCGCTCGCCGACTGGAACAAGAGCGCGTTCGAGGCCAAGACCGTCGGCGACGCGCTGAAGAGCCTCAGGGTGGCCTCGCCCACCGAGACGAGAGACATCGCGATCAAGGCGCCGGACATCGCCGAGAACGGCGCGGTGGTGCCGATCGAGATCCAGAGCAACGTCCCGGGCACCAGGTCGATCGCGGTGCTGATCGACAAGAACCCCTTCCCGTACGTCGGGAGCTTCGACGTTTCGCAAGGCGCGCTGCCGTTCGTCGCGCTGCGCGCGAAGATGGGCGAGTCGTCGAACGTCCGGGTGGTGGTCGCGGCCGCCGACGGCAAGTTCTATACCGCCGTCAAGGAGGTCAAGGTCACGATCGGTGGGTGCGGGGGGTGAGCCGAGGTTTCGAAGCGCGTGCCGGGGCACGTGCGCGCCGGCGAACGGGCGCGCCGTGCAAGGCGCGCCGTGGAACGACGTAGAGCGAGGAGCAGGACGCCATGGCAGATCCGATGAGAATCCGCGCCCGGCTCGAGGGCGACGTCGCCGACGTGCGGGTGCTGATGGCGCACCCGATGGAGACCGGCCAGCGCAAGGACGCCGCCGGGAACGTCGTCCCGCTCCACTTCATCCAGACGATCACGGCGCAGCTCAACGGCAAGCCCGTCTTCCAGTCCGAGATCAGCCAGGCGATCTCGCGCAACCCGGTGTTCGGCTTCAAGCTGAAGGGCGCGAAGGCGGGCGACAAGCTGACCATCACCTGGATCGACAATAAAGGCGACAAGCGCACCGACGAGGTGACGCTCGCCGCCGGCTGAACCACGGGGACCCGGCCGGGGGACTGACCGCGACGCGAGAATCGCGGCGCGCGGACCGAGGCGGCCCGCGCCGTCTTTCGCCAACGAGGAGGAGCGCATGAAATTCCTGTTTGCTCTTTGCGCCGCGGCCGGGTTCACGGTCGCGGCGCCCGTCCCCCAGGCTGCCGCACAGGCCAAGCCGGGCGCGGAGACGGACCCGGTCACCGCCGATTTCGAGAAGTTCCGCGCGGTTCTCGAGGACGCGAATCCCGCCGAGCTGTTCGAGGCCAAGGGCGAGGAGCTCTGGAAAGCGCGGCGCGGACCGAAGAACGCCTCGCTCGAGCGCTGCGACCTCGGTCTCGGGCCAGGCGTCGTCAAGGGCGCCTATGTCCAGCTGCCCCGGTACTTCGCCGACGTCGACAAGGTCATGGACGCGGAGCGGCGCATCGTGCATTGCATGGTGACGCTGCAGGGGTTCAGCGCCGACGAGCTCGCCAAACGGCCGTTCAGCTCCGCGAACGCGACGCCCGACCCGGTCGCGCTCGTCACGTACGTCGCCGGGCTGTCGCGCGACATGAAGATCGCCGTGCCGCAGAGGCATCCGCAGGAGCGCGAAACCTTCCAGATCGGTCGCGAGATCTTCTTCTACCGCGCGGGCTCGTACGACTTCTCGTGCGCGAGCTGCCACGGCGAGGACGGCAAGCGGATCCGCACGCAGCAGCTGCCCAACTTCACGCGGCCCGACCAGGCGGTCCGCGCCTTCCAGGGCTGGCCCGGCTACCGGCTGACGGGCGGCGTCATGCATACGCTGCAGTGGCGCATGAACGACTGCTTCCGCCAGCAACGCTTCCCCGCGCCCGGCTACGTCTCCGACTCGCTCACCGCGCTGCTGACGTACCTGGCCGTCAACGCGAACGGCCACGTGTACAAGGGTCCCGGAATCAAACGCTGAAAGGGAGGATCGCCCCGTGAGAGCACCTACAGCATCGATCCTCGGCACCGCCGCGCTCTTCCTCGTGGCCGCGGTTTCGGCGCAGGTCGTCGACCCGCGGTCCGAGGCCATCGCCACTCTCAAGCGCGATTTCAAGTCGCGCGGCATTGCCACCGTCGATCGGCTCGATGAAGACGGCGTGCAGGCGATCTGCAACCGCTCCGACGACAAGCCACCCAAGGCAATCGCCATGCGCCTGGAAGGCGATCAGCTGCAGCAGATCAAGTACCCGGCCGACGGCAAGTTCCTCGGCGATTGGAAGACCGGCGAGCGGATCGCGCAGAACGGTCGCGGCATGACCTGGAGCGACAAGGCGGGCGCCCCCGGCGGCGGCGGCTGCTACAACTGCCACCAGATCGGGCCCCAGGAAACCTCGTTCGGCACGATCGGCCCGAGCCTTCACCAGTTCGGCAAGACCCGCGGCTACGGCGCGGACGTCCAGAAGTACGTCTACGGCAAGATCTACAACGCCAAGGCCTTCAGCCTCTGCTCCCAGATGCCGCGCTTCGGTCACGTCGGCGCGCTCACCGAGCAGCAGATCAGGGATCTCGTCGCGCTGTTGCTCGACCCGGCCTCGCCGGTGAACAAGTAGCGAGGCGAATGCGGCGCGAAGACCAGCAGGGATGAACGCCGACGGGAGACGCCCCCTGCGGCCTCCGGTCGCTCGCCGCCGGCCCCCCCGATCGTGAATCGCCGCGAGTTCCTCGAGCTCCTCGCCGCTGCCGCGGCCGCGGGGCTCGCACTCGACGCGCGGCAGGCGCTCGCTCAGGGGAGCGCAGATGCGCTCTATCACGCGCCGCGCTTCGGCAACGTCTCGCTGCTCCACATCACCGACGCGCACGCGCAGCTGCTGCCGATCTACTTTCGCGAGCCGAGCGCCAACCTCGGGGTCGGCAACGCGGCGGGCAAGCCGCCCCATCTCGTCGCCGAGCACCTCCTCAAGGCGTTCGGCGTCAAGCCCGGCTCGCCCGAGGCCTACGCATTCACCTGCCTCGACTTCGAGCGCGCCGCGCGCATCTACGGCAAGGCGGGCGGCTTCGCGCATCTCGCGACGCTGGTCAAGCGCGTCCGGGCCGACCGCCCGGGCGCCCTCCTCCTCGACGGCGGCGACACGTGGCAAGGGTCGGCAGTCGCGCTGTGGACCCAGGGCGCCGACATGATCGCGGCGCAGAAGCTCCTCGGCGTGGACATCATGACGGCGCACTGGGAGTTCACGTACGGCGCAGAGCGCGTGAAGCACGCGATCGCGAAAGAGCTCGCCGGGCGGGTCGAGTTCGTCGCGCAGAACGTCAAGACGCAGGACTTCGGCGATCCGGTGTTCAAGCCGTGGCTCCTGCGCCAGCTCAACGGGATCCCGGTCGCGATCATCGGCCAGGCGTTCCCCTATACGCCGATCGCCAACCCGCGGCACCTCGTCCCCGGATGGACGTTCGGCATCCAGGAGGAGGAGCTCCAGCGGCACGTCGACGCGGTGCGCGCGAAAGGCGCGCAGGTCGTGGCGCTCCTGTCGCACAACGGCATGGACGTCGACCTCAAGCTCGCCTCGCGGGTGCGCGGCATCGACGTCATTCTCGGGGGCCACACGCACGACGCGGTGCCGCAGCCGTCGATCGTCGCGAATCCCGGCGGGCGCACCATCGTCACGAGCGGCGGCTCGAACGGGAAGTTCCTCGGCGTGCTCGACCTCCAGGTCCGCGACGGCAGGCTCGCCGACTTCCGTTACCGCCTGCTTCCGGTGTTCGCGAATCTGCTGCCCGCCGATCCGGCAATGGAGACCCTCGTTCGCAAGCTGCGTGCGCCCTACGAGGCGACCCTGGCCGAAAAGCTCGCGGTGACCGAGGGCCTCCTCTACCGCCGCGGCAACTTCAACGGCACGTTCGACCAGCTGATCGTCGACGCGATGCTGGAGGTCAAGGGCGCACAGGTCGCGTTCTCGCCGGGGTTTCGCTGGGGGACCACGGTGCTCTCGGGCGAGACCATCACGCTGGAGCACGTGATGGACCAGACCGCGATCACCTACCCGCAGTGCACGCTGAACGACCTCACGGGCGAGCGGATCAAGGCGATCCTCGAGGACGTCTGCGACAACCTCTTCAACCCCGATCCCTACCTGCAGCAGGGCGGCGACATGGTGCGCGTCGGCGGATTGACCTTCGCTTGCAGCCCTCGCGCCAGGCTCGGGAGCCGCATCTCCGACCTGCGCGT
>JBOIFD010000436.1:0-3211 GCA_050741515.1 Burkholderiales bacterium | reverse complement strand
GACTAGCGGCGCGGCACGCCGGGCGCGGCCCCGGCGCGAGGCCGCTGTCGCGCTTCACCCTGGGCGACGTCGCGTCGCCGCCGATGGAGGTTGCCAATGCTGCTGCCCACGATCCTGGCCGTCGTCGCACTCTTCGCGAGCCTCGTCCTCCTGGTGGCGGGCAACGCAATGCTCGGGACGATCGCGGCGCTGCGCCTCGAGATCGATGGCCACGACCCCGGTGTCATCGGCCTCGTGCTCGCGCTGACCGCTCTGGGCTTCGTCCTGGGCAGTCTATACGCCATCCGGATCGTCCAGCGGGTCGGTCACATCCGCGCGTTCGCGGTCTTCGCTGCCGTCGCGGCGGCGTCCGCGCTCGTCCACCCGCTGTACGTCTCGGTCGCGGTATGGATGATCCTCCGGCTCGCGCTCGGCTTCTGCATCGCCGGGCTGATGCTGGTGACGGAGAGCTGGGTGAACGCGCAGGCGACGGCGCAGACGCGTGGAGCGTTGCTCGCCACGTACATGGTGCTGTTCTTCCTGGCGGCGTCCAGCGGGCAGTTTCTGGTTGCCCTCGGCGATCCCGGGCTGCACTACCTCTTCGTCCTGGCCGGGATCCTGATCATCCTGTCGCTCGTGCCGGTGTCGCTGACGCTGACTTCCCCGCCGCAGCTGGAGCAGCTGGAGCGGCTGGGATTGCGCGTCCTGTGGCGCCGCGCGGAGCTCGGGCTCGCGGGCGCGGCGGTTAGCGGCGTGATGCTGGGCGCCTTCGGAACGGTCGGCCCGGTCTACGCCTACGAGATGGGCCTGGACGTGGACGAAGTCGGGCCGTTCATGGGGCTGGCGATCCTCGCGGCCATGGCGGTCCAATGGCCGATGGGATACCTGTCCGACTATCTGCCGCGCCGGCTGGTGATCGTGGGTGTTGCGGGCGCCGCGGTGGCGGCCGCGCTCGTCACCGCCGCCTTCGGCCATCGCTCGACGCTCTACCTCTACGGCGGCGTCGCGGCCTTCTACAGCCTGGCCTCCTGCATCTATCCGCTCTCCCTCGCGCTCACCCACGACATGCTGTCGAGGGCGCAGATCGTCCCGGCCAGCGCCACGCTGCTCCTCGCCAACGGCGTCGGCGCCGTCGCGGGCCCGGTGATCGGGGGGATCTCGATCAGCGTGCTCGGACCCGCCGGGCTGTTCCTGTTTCTCGCCGCGGCGCTCGGGGTCCTGCTGCTCCTCGCGCTGCACTCGTTCGCGCGAGAGAAAGCGCCCAAAGTGGAGGAGCAGACCCATTGCGTCGGCGTCGCCCCGGTGTCGACGGAGGCGATCCTGAGCCTCGATCCCAGGCAGGGCGACGAACGCGCGACCGGGGGTGCGCGCTGAGCGCGGCTCGGGACCTCAGCCGTCGCGCAGCGCGCGCTTGAGCAGCTTCCCGTTCGCATTGCGCGGCAACGGCTCGATCCGGAGCGTGAAGAAGTCGGGCACCTTGTAGTCCGCGAGACGCTGCGCGCAGTGTGCGCGAAGGAGATCGGCGCCGCACGCCGGGTCGCGGGTCACCACGTGCGCGTGCGATTTCTCGCCGAGCACCGGATCCGGCACCGCGATCAGCGCCGACTCGACCACCGCCGGGTGCAGGCTCAGCGCGCTCTCGACCTCCGCGCTGTAGACCTTGTAGCCGCCGCGGTTGATCATGTCCTTCTTGCGGTCGAACACGCGCACGAACCCCCGGGCGTCGATCGCGCCGATGTCGCCCGACTTCCAGTAGCCGCCGGCGAACTCCCGCCCGGTCGCTTCCGGATTCGCCCAGTAACCCGGCACGACCATCGGCCCGGCGATCCAGAGCTCGCCCGGCTCGCCGGGTGCAACCTCGCGACCCGAGTCGTCCATGACGCGCACGTCGCCGCACGGGACGACCGCTCCGACGCTGTCGAGATTCTCCGTCTGCCGCCCCATCGGCATGATCGTGGTCGGGGAGGTCGTCTCGGTTGCCCCGTAGGCATTCATCAGTGTCAGTCCGGGGAGCCGCTCCGCGAGCGCCCGGATCGTCCCCTCGGGCATCGACGCCCCGCCGAAGCCGCCAACGCGCCAGGACGAGAGGTCGAATCGGCCGAAGTCGGGCTCGCGCAGGCACAGGTTGTAGATCGCCGGCACGACCAGGCTGTGGGTCATCCGTTCGCGCGCGGCGAGCGCGAGGAAGGCCCGCGCCTTGAACTCGCGCAGCATGACCACGCAGCCGCCGACCGCGAACATGGCGAGGATGATCGCCACCAGTCCGGTGACGTGGCTCGCCGGCACCGCGAGCAACGAGCGGTCGGCCGACGTGAGCCGCATGCAAGACCGGTAGTGAAGCACCGAGTGGATCACGTTGAGGTGCGTCAGCATCGCCCCCTTCGGGCGGCCGGTGGTCCCCGAGGTGTACAGGATCACCGCCGGCTCGGCCTCGGCCGGATCCGCGCGCGGCGCCTCCGGCGAGCGCGCCTCGAGCAGCCCGTCGAAGGCGATCGCGCCGGGAACCGCGCCGCCGACGCTCACGCGAACAGCGAGCGAAGGCGCATCGCCCGGCGCCGGGATGCGGTCGGCGAGGGCCGCGTCGAACGCAATCGCTTTGGCGCCGCACTGGTTGAGGATGAAAGCGAGCTCCGGGCGCTGCTCGCGGACGTTGACCGGGACCGCGATTGCGCCGAGCCGCAGGGCGGCGAGCAGGGCGTGCACGAACTCGCGCTCGTTCCCGAGGTACAGCGCGATCCGGTCGCCCCGCGCGAGGCCGAGGCGGTGGAAATGTCCGGCAAGGCGTTCGGCGACGCGATCGAGCCTCGCGTAGTCGAGCCGCTGCCCGCCGTCGACGAGGGCCTCGCGGCCGCCGTGGCGGGCGACCGTGTCGGCGAACATGGTCCCGAGATTGGCCGGCCGCTCGGCGAAGCAGCGCAGCGCGCGCCCGAAGTGGGTCTCGTCGCGGAGCGGCGGAACGTCGGTCCAATGCATGGCGCCGGGATTGTACTCAGGCCCGGCGCATGCGCCACTCGCTTCGTTATACTCGCCGCACGCATGCCCACGACGCTCGCTTCCCTGCCGGTCGACCAGCTCCTCGTCGTCATCGCGGTCCTCGTTGCCGGTTTGCTCATCGGCGTCGTCGTGGCCTGGCTCGTCGCGAGCCGGTCGCGCGCGGAAGCGCTCGAGCAGGCGGCGCTCCGCTTCGAGGTCACGCGCGCCCAGCTCACCGAGCGCGCGGGCGCGGCCGACC
>JBOIFD010000435.1:0-12272 GCA_050741515.1 Burkholderiales bacterium | reverse complement strand
CGGCAGCCAGCCGCGGACGCTGCGCGTCGGCCAGCGCTCGCCCGAGGGGGTGACGCTCGTCGCCGTCGACCGGGAGACCGCGACCTTCGAGGTCGACGGCCAGCGCCGCACGCTGCGGCTCGGCCAGGCGTACGTCTCGCGCGCGGCAGCGAGCGCAAGCGGCTCGGTGACCCTGAAGGCCGACGCGCGGGGACACTTCATCGCCGACGGCCAGGTGAACGGCGGCAGCGTCCGGTTCCTCGTCGACACCGGAGCGACGCTGATCTCGCTCCCGGCTGCCGACGCCCGGCGCCTCGGCATCGACTACCTGAAGGGCCAGCGGGGCATCGTTCAGACTGCGGCGGGGCCGACCTCCGCGTACAAGGTCACCCTCGACAGCGTCCGGCTAGGCGACATCGCGATGAACCAGGTCGACGCGGTCGTCATCGAAGCGGGTCTGCCGTTCGCGCTCCTCGGGATGAGTTTCCTCAACCGCACCGAGATGAAGCGCGAGGGCGAGACGATGGTGCTGATCAAGCGCTTCTAGAAGTTGCGGCGGCTGAGCGTCAGCGTGTCGCCCGCGCGCCGCAGGTCGACGCCGTTCAGGTAGGTCATGCCGATCAGGGTGATCGGGAGCTCGCCCTGCCCGCCCTCCATCACCAGCCCCCCGACGTTCGGCAGCGTGATGCTGCCGACGCTGACGGAGGCGAGGTTCACCCGGTACCCGGTCCTGGGCCCGCCGGCGGTCGAGACCCGCACCCGCGGCGCGCCGGCGTAGCCGATCCCCAGCCGCTGCGCCTCGTCGGTCGAGACCGCGACGGCGGTGGCGCCGGTGTCGATCAGCGCCCGCGTCGGCACGCCGTTGATGTAGGCCGTGGTGATGAAGTGCCCCCGCGCGTCGGCCTTGAGCTCGACGGTGGCGACCGTGGACTGGCCGATGCCGAGGGTCAGCGTCTTGCCCTCGACCTCGAGCACCGCGCGGGTCCGGTCCGCCGCCACGAGGCGGACACCCTCCGGCGAGGTCTGTCCCGCGCGCAGGATTCGGACCGCCGCGCCGTTGACCAGGATCTGCGCGCGGTCGGTCTCGAGCGACATGACCATGACGGTCGTCGCTTGCGCTGCGGCGGAGAGCACCGCGGCGAGGCAGGCGGCGAGAGCGCGGCGCCGGATCATGCGGCCGGTCGTCGCAGGCCGCACCGGCGGGGGGAAGCGGGTGAGCGGCCGGGACGTGACCGGTCGCTCAGGCCTTGGACCGGTCGCGCTCAAGCAGCGCGTACGCCGAGTGGTTGTGGATCGACTCGAAGTTCTCGGACTCGATCGCGAACCACTCGATCCGCTCGTCCTTCTCGAGGCGCGCGGCGACGTCGCGAACCATGTCCTCGACGAACTTCGGGTTGTCGTAGGCGCGCTCGGTGACGAGCTTCTCGTCGGGGCGCTTGAGCAGCCCGTACAGCTCGGAGGAGGCCTCGGCCTCGGCCGCGGTAACGAGGTCCTCGATCCAGACGAAGCCCTTGGTCCGCGCGGTGATCGTGACGTGCGAGCGCTGGTTGTGGGCGCCGTACTCCGAGATCTCCTTGGAGCACGGGCAGAGGCTCGTCACCGGGACCACGACCTTCATGGTGAAGGTCTGCCGCCCCCGCTCGATCCCGCCGACGAAGGTGACGTCGTAGTCCATCAGGCTCGCGACGCCCGAGACCGGCGCGCGCTTCTCGATGAAGTACGGGAACCTCATCTCGACGTGGCCCGACTCGGCCTCGAGCCGCTCCACCATCTCGCGCAGCATCCGCTTGAAGGTGTCGACCGAGATCTCGCGCTCGTGCGCGTGCAGGATCTCGACGAACCGCGACATGTGCGTGCCCTTGAAGTGGTGCGGCAGCCCGACGTACATGTTGAACGTCGCGATCGTGTGCTGCACGCCGCCGCCCTTCTCCGCCACCCGGATCGGGTGCCGGATCGCCTTGATCCCGACCTTGTCGATCGCGAGCCGGCGCGTGTCGGCGGACCCCTGGACGTCGGGGATGGCATCCGGCGCCGTGCCTTTGGCGCCGACGGGATCGCGGGTGTTCATGCCGGAGGCCTTTCGCAGGCAGGTCGCGGGAGACGCGGCGATTCTAGCACGCACCCTCGCGGCGCCGAGCCAAAGTCCTTGTCGGGGCCGGGGTTATGCGGCCCTGACGTGCGGGGAAAGCTGCGCGAGGCGCGCGCGGATCGACGCGAGGATCCCGTCCTTGTTCAGCCCGGCGAGCGCAAGCAGCTGATTCTGGTCGCCGTGGTCGATGAATCGGTCGGGGAGCCCGAGCTGGAGCAGCGCGGCACCGATCCCCTGGGCGGCGAGACTCTCGGCCACCGCGCTCCCGGCGCCGCCCATCACGACGTTGTCCTCCACGGTGACCAGCAGCGCGTGCGAGCGCGCGAGCTGGACGACGAGCTCGTCGTCGAGCGGCTTCACGAAGCGCATGTTCACGACGGTCGCGTCGAGCTCCTCGCCCGCCTCGAGCGCGGGCTTCAGCACCGTCCCGAACGCGAGGATCGCCACGCGACGGCCCTCGCGGCGAACCTCGCCCTTGCCGATCGGCAGCGCGCGCATCTCCTTCTCGACCGGCACGCCGGGACCGCCGCCGCGCGGATACCGCACCGCCGCCGGGCCGTCGAGCAGGAACCCCGTGTAGAGCATCTGGCGGCACTCGTTCTCGTCCGCGGGCGCCATCACGGCGATGTTCGGGACGCAGCGCAGGTACGCGAGGTCGAACGCCCCGTGGTGGGTCTGTCCGTCGGCACCGACCAGCCCCGCCCGGTCGAGCGCGAACAGCACCGGCAGGTTCTGGATCTGGACGTCGTGGATGAACTGGTCGTAGGCGCGCTGGAGGAACGTCGAGTAGATCGCGACCACCGGCTTGAGCCCCTCGCAGGCGAGCCCGGCGGCGAAGGTCACGGCGTGCTGCTCGGCGATGCCGACGTCGAAGTAGCGGTCCGGGAACTGCTCGGCGAACTTCACGAGCCCGGAGCCTTCGCGCATCGCGGGCGTGACGCCGATCAGGCGCGGATCGCGCTCGGCCATGTCGCATAGCCAGTCGCCGAAGACCTGGGTGAACGTCGGCTTGCCGCCGGACTTGCCGCCGGCGATTCCGGCCGCAGGCTCGAACTTCGACACGCCGTGGTACAGGATCGGGTCGGCTTCCGCGAGCTTGTAGCCCTGGCCCTTGGTGGTCACGACGTGGAGGAACTGCGGGCCGGGGAGCGCCTTGATGTTCTTCAGGGTCGGGATGAGCGAGTCGAGGTCGTGACCGTCGATCGGCCCGATGTAGTTGAACCCGAACTCTTCGAACAGGGTCGACGGGACGACCATGCCCTTGGCGTGCTCCTCGACCTTGCGCGCGAGCTCCCACAGCGGCGGCACGCCGGAGAGCACCTTCTCCGCCGCGCGCCGCGCCGCGGCGTAGAACCGCCCGGAGACGAGCCGCGCGAGGTAGCGGTTCATCCCGCCGACCGCCTGCGAGATCGACATGTCGTTGTCGTTGAGGATCACGAGGAGGCTTACGTCGTCGGCGATGCCGGCGTTGTTCATCGCCTCGAAGGCCATGCCCGCCGACATCGCGCCGTCGCCGATGACGGCAATGACGTGCCGCGCCTCGCCCTTGCGCCTGGCGGCGACCGCCATCCCGAGCGCCGCGCTGATCGATGTGCTCGAGTGCGCCGTCCCGAACGTGTCGTAGACCGATTCGCTCCGGCGCGGGAACCCCGAGATCCCGCCCAGCATCCGCAGGCGCGCCATGGCCTCGCGGCGCCCGGTCAGGATCTTGTGCGGATAGGTCTGGTGGCCGACGTCCCAGACGATCCGGTCCTCCGGGGTGTTGAAGACCCAGTGGAGCGCGATCGTGAGCTCCACCGAGCCGAGGTTCGACGCGAGGTGCCCGCCGGTCTTGCTGACCGACTCCAGCACGAAGGCCCGCAGCTCGGTCGCGAGCTCGGGGAGCGCCTTGCGATCGAGCTTGCGGAGGCTCGCGGGGTCGTCGATGGTCTGGAGTAGCTCGTAGGCCACGGGTGGCGGAACCTCGGGTGCGGACCGGGAAGTCGGACGCTGCTGCTGCCGGCGATTGTAGCGCGTCCCGGTGCTCTAGAACTCCCGCCGCACGATGAAATCGGCGAGGTCGAGCAGCCGTTCGGCGCGGGCGCCGAGCCCCTCCACCGCGGCACGCGCGTCCCCGCGCAGCTCCTGCGCGAGCTCGCGCGCGCGGGCGAGGCCGAGCACGGACACGTAGGTGGGCTTGCCCCGCGCGGCGTCCTTGCCGGCGGTCTTGCCGAGCGTCGCCGTCGGCGACTCGGTGTCGAGGACGTCGTCGACCACCTGGAAGGCGAGGCCGACGCACCTGGCGTATCGATCCAGCCGCCCGAGCTCGGCTGCGCCCAGCGCATCGCCGCAGCGCGCGCCGAGCATGACCGACGCCCGGATCAGGGCGCCGGTCTTCAGGATGTGCATGAACTCCAGCTCCGGAGCCGTGAGGGGCTTCCCGACCGCGGCGAGGTCGATCGCCTGGCCGCCCGCCATGCCGCGCGTGCCGCTCGCGACTGCGAACGCGCGCACCATCTCGAGCTGGGCGGCGGGATCGCCGGCGAGGCGTTGACCCGCCAGCACCTCGAACGCCAGCGACTGCAGGCTGTCGCCGACGAGCAGCGCCGTCGCCTCGTCGAACTCCACGTGCACCGTCGGCTTGCCGCGACGGAGCGCGTCGTCGTCCATGCACGGCAGGTCGTCGTGGACGAGCGAGTAAGCGTGAAGGAGCTCGACGGCGCACGCCGCCGCGTCGAGCCGTTCCGGCGCCGCGCGCGCGGCCGCGCCCGCGGCGAAGACGAGCAGCGGCCGCACCCGCTTGCCGCCGCCGAGCACGGCGTACCGCATCGCTTCGTGGAGCCGCTGCGGGGTCTCGCCGCCGGGCGGAAGCACGCGGTCGAGCGCGCGCTCGACGCGCGCCTGGACGCCCGCCATCCAGTCGCGGAACTCAGCCTTCGGCGTCGCCACCCGCCGACCCCGCCGGCATCGCCTGCAACGCCTCGTCCTCCAGCATCCGGACCTGCTGCTGCGCCTGCGCGAGGGCCGCCTGGCAGTACTTGGCGAGCTCCAGCCCGCGCCGGTGCGCGGCGAGCGACTGCTCGAGCGTCAGGCTCCCCGACTCCAGCGACTGGACGATCGTCTCGAGCTCGGCGAGCGCGCCCTCGAAGCTCTTGGGCGGCGCGTCGGGAGGCGGATTCGCTTTCGGCATGGCGGCTCGCCTTTCGCTCTAGGACGCGGCGCGGATCGCGGTGCGCAGCGCCTCGACCATCGCGGCGAGCTCCTGCTCGGTCGAGATGAACGGCGGGCCCACGGCGATCGTGTCGCCGGTGAAGCGCAGGCACTGCCCTTCCCGCAGCCCCCGCTCGAACACCTTGAGCGCGCGCACACCGGGTGCGCCCGGAATGGGGTCGAGGTCGACCGCGGCCGCGAGGCCGATGTTGCGGATGTCGAGGACCCCGGGCTCGCCCCGGAGCGAGTGCATGGCGTTCTCGAGGACCGGCTCGAGCGCGCGCACGCGCGCGAACATGCCCTCCTCTTCCAGCACGTCGAGCGTCGCATGCGCCGCCGCCACCGCCATCGGATGGCCGGAATACGTGTAGCCGTGAAAGAACTCGACGAGATGCTCCGGCCCGGTCATGAACGCGTCGTGGATGTCCCGGCGCACGATCACGCCGCCGAGCGGCACCGCCGCGTTGTTGACGCCCTTCGCGAACACGATCATGTCGGGCGTGACGCCGAACCGCTCGGCGGCGAAGCTCGCGGCCATGCGGCCGAAGCCGGTGATCACCTCGTCGAAGATGAGGAGGATCCCGTGCTGCGTGCACAGCTCACGCAGGCGCTCGAGATACCCGACCGGCGGAACGATCACGCCGGCGGACCCCTGCATCGGCTCGACGATCACGGCGGCGATGGTGGACGCGTCGTGCAGGGCGACGAGCCGCGCGAGCTCGTCGGCGAGCTCGGCGCCCCACTTCGGCTGCCCGCGCGAGAACGCCATCCGGCCGTAGTCGAGCGTATGCGGGAGGTGATCCACGCCCGGCAGCTGCGCCGACGGAAACATCTTCCGGTTGGCGACCATGCCGCCGACCGAGATGCCGCCGAACCCCACGCCGTGATAGCCGCGCTCGCGGCCGATCAGGCGGATCCGCCCGGCGTCGCCCGTCACGCGGTGGAAGCCGAGCGCGATCTTGAGCGCGGTATCGACGGCCTCGGAGCCGGAGTTCGCGAAGAAGACGCGATCGAGGCCCGCCGGCGCCATCGCGGCGATGCGCTCGGCGAGCCGGAACGTCGCGGGGGTGCCCATCTGGAACGCCGGGCTGTAGTCGATCGTCTCGAACTGCCGCTTGAGCGCCGCGGCGATCCGCGGATGGCCGTGTCCGAGGTTGACGCACCAGAGGCCGGACAGCGCGTCGAAGAGCCGCTTGCCCTCGACCGTGGTGTAGTAGGCGCCCGCCGCGGACGCGAGCAGGCGGTATTCCGGGTGCCGCTTGAAGTACCGGTTGTGCGAGAACGGCATCCAGTACGGCTCGAGGCTCGTGGCGAGGCCATGGACGGCCTGGGCGGAGATTTCGTTCATCGGTGTGGTTCTCCGGGCGAGCCGGGATTATCGCCCGGTCCTGCTATATTCGGCGCGCCGTGCACACCGCCCTCGTCACCACCGCGACCCTGGCCGCGCGCCTCGACGATCCGCGCTGGGTCGTCTTCGACTGCCGCCACGACCTCGCGCGCCCGGACGCGGGCCGCGAGGCGTACCTGGAGTCGCACCTCCCCGGCGCGCGCTTCATGGACATGGACGAGGACCTCGCGGGGCCGCTCACGGGCGCGAACGGCCGCCATCCGCTGCCCGGCCCGGCCGCGTTCGCGGCGAAGCTCGGCGCGGCGGGGGTCGGGGAAGACTCGCAGGTCGTCGCCTACGACGCCCAGGGCGGCACGAGCGCGGCGCGTCTCTGGTGGATGTTGCGCTGGCTCGGGCACGACGCGGTCGCGGTGCTCGACGGCGGCCTCGGCAAGTGGCGCCGCGAGGAGCGGCCGGAATCGGCGGCGCTGCCGCGCATCGCGCCGGCGCGGTTCGAGCCGCGGGTGCGGCCGCTCGCGGTGGATCTCGAATTCGTCGCCGGGCACCTGCGGGATCCGGCGATGAAGCTGGTGGACGCGCGGTCGGCCGAACGGTATCGCGGCGAGGCCGAGCCGATCGACCCGGTGGCCGGCCACATCCCCGGCTCGGTCAACCGCTTCGTCGGGGAGAACCTCGCCACGGGCGGCGTGTTCAAGCCGGCCGCACAGCTCCGCGCGGAGTGGCAGGCATTGCTCGCGGGCGCGCCCGCGGAAGGCGTCGTGCACTCCTGCGGCTCGGGGGTTGCGGCGTGCCACAACCTGCTCGCGATGGAGGTCGCCGGGCTCTCGGGAAGCCTTCTCTACCCCGGCTCGTGGAGCGAATGGTGCGCCGATCCGCGTCGCTCCGTAGCGACCGGGGCCGCGCCCTGAGGACGGCGGAAGCTCGGCAGTGAGCACCGCGCTCCTCGCCGACGTCGTCCTCGTCCTCCACTTCGCGTTCGTCCTGTTCGTCGTCGGCGGTCTCGTGCTGATCCTCGTGGGCGCCGCCGCCGGATGGCGCTGGGTCCGCAACCGGGCGTTCCGCTACGCGCACTTCGCCGCGATCGTCTTCGTCGCCGGCGAGGCGCTCGTCGGCGTCGCCTGCCCGCTCACCGTCTGGGAGTACCTGCTGCGGAGCGGAAGCCCCGACGGCCCGAGCTTCGTCGGCCGCTGGGTCAGCCGGCTCCTCTACTACGACTTTCCCGAGTGGGCATTCACGACTGCGTACGTTCTCTTCGCGATTGCGGTAGCCGTCACACTTTGGCGCGTGCCGCCGGAGACGCGCTCCCGGAAAGAGCTATCATCCGGCGAGCCTTTCCCGCCTTGACCGAATGCGCGTCCTGGTCATCGACGATTCCCGGGAGTTTCGCGAGCGGATCGCGCAGTATCTCGGCGCCGCGATGCCCGACGCCGAGCTCACCCTCTGGGACCCGGCCCGCCACGGCAAACCGACCGTCGGCTTCGACTGGCGCCGGTACGACGCGCTGCTGCTCGACGACACCCCCGGCGACGGACAGGACGGCCTCGAGTGGCTGCGCGAGTTCCGCGCGGCGGGGCCGGTTCCGCCGACGCTCGTGCTCTCCGACTCGGGGGGCGAGGACACGGCGGTCAAGGCGATCAAGGCCGGCGCCGCCGACTGCCTCAAGAAGCCCGACGTCACGGCGATCCGGCTCGCGATGGCGATCAAGGAGGCGATGATCGAGGCGGTGGAGATCTCGCGCGACGTCGGCATGCTGCGCCGGACCCAGCAGCTGTCGATCGCCGAGATCGGGCAGCCGGCCGGCAACGTCAAGCTCGACGTCGCCGGCTACAAGGTGCTGCGCAAGATCGGCGAAGGCGGGATGTCGCGCGTCTTCCTCGCCGAGCGGGAGTCCGACGGCCTGCAGCTCGTGCTGAAGATGCTCGACCCGCGGCTCGCCGCCGATCCGGCGTCGCGCGCGCGGTTCGTGCGCGAGTACAAGATCATCCAGCGGATCCAGAACGAGCACGTCGTCATGATCTTCGACCAGGGGTTCACGTCCGACGACCCGTGGCTCGCCATGGAGTACTTCCCCGGCGGGGACCTCCAGGAGCGCATCCGCAAGGGGATCAGCTCGATGGGCTCGCTCAAGATCCTGGTGCAGCTCGCGGAGGCGCTCGACGCGGTGCACGCGGCCGGCGTCGTGCACCGTGACCTGAAGCCGCAGAACATCATGTTCCGCGCGAACCACCGCCCGGCGATCCTCGACTTCGGCCTGGCGCGCGAGATCGACGCGACCTCGACGCTCACCCAGAAGGGCATGGTGATGGCGACCCCGCTCTACATGAGCCCCGAGCAGTGCCTCGGCCACCCGCACGACGCGCGCGGCGACCTCTACGCGGCCGGCGTCATCCTCTACGAGATGCTCACCGGCAAGCACGCCTACGCGGGCGACAACGCGTCGGCGCTCGCCTATCAGCACGTGCACGGCGCGATCCCGCGCCTGCCCAAGCGGCTCGCCGGGTACCAGCCGCTCGTCGACCGGCTGCTCGCGAAGCGTCCCGAGGAGCGCTTCCAGTCGGCGCGGGAACTGTTCAACTACATCGCCCACTGAACGTGGCGGAGGCCGATCGCAGATGAGCGAAGCCGCCTACCTCGACCTGATGCGGCACGTGCTCGAGCGCGGGCAGCGCAAGAGCGACCGCACCGGCACCGGCACGCTCTCGACCTTCGGCTGGCAGATGCGGTTCGACCTCGCCGACCGGTTTCCGCTGCTCACCACGAAGAAGGTCCATCTCAAGTCGATCATCTACGAGCTGCTGTGGTTCCTGCGCGGCGACACCAACGTGCGCTGGCTGCAGGAGCGCGGCGTCACGATCTGGGACGAGTGGGCCGACGCGAGCGGCGAGCTCGGTCCGGTGTACGGCTATCAGTGGCGCCGCTGGCCGGCGGGCGACGGTACAACGATCGATCAGATCGCGAAGGTGGTCGACGCGATCAAGCGCAAGCCCGACTCGCGGCGGCATCTCGTCACCGCGTGGAACCCGGCCGACGTCGACCGCATGGCGCTGCCGCCGTGCCACGCGCTGTTCCAGTTCTACGTCGCCGACGGGCGGCTGTCGTGCCAGATGTATCAGCGCAGCGCCGACATCTTCCTCGGCGTGCCGTTCAACATCGCGTCCTACGCGCTCCTCGCGCTGATGGTCGCGCAGGTGACCGGCTTCAAGCCTGCGGAGTTCGTGCTCACGCTCGGTGATGCCCACCTCTACCTGAATCACCTCGAGCAGGCGCGCGAGCAGCTTGCGCGGACGCCGCGCCCGTTCCCGAGGATGAAGCTGAATCCGGCGGTGACGGACCTCTTCGCGTTCCGCTACGAAGACTTCACCCTCGAGGGGTACGCGCCGCACCCCGCGATCAAGGCGCCGATCGCGGTCTGAAAAAAAAGGCCCGCGGGGAGGGAAGCGGGCCTGAAACGGAGAGCTCCTGGATTGCAGATGCTCGGGAGAGCTCTCCCGGGGAGGATGTGGTCGGGTTGTTGTCACCGGCGGCGCGTCGGCTCTCGCGTTCTCGCCCGCCGTTCGAGCAATCAGCGTCTCCTTGCCGTCACGGGCGCGTCACCACCGCGCCGTCCACGATGCGCACTTTCCCGCCCACGACGATCGACGGCGGGTTCGCCTGCGAGAGGGTCCGGTACGAGCCGTCGTCGAGCCGCACGGTGACGCGGTACACCACCCGCTTGCTGAGGTGCTGGTCGAGCTCCCGGGCGCCCGCCGCGTCGCCGCGCAGCTCGATGGCGCGGATCGCTTCGACGGTTCCGCAGCCCGCACAGGACAGCGCCGCCGGCGCCCCCTCGCGGGTGGCGCCCCGCTCCGGTCGCGCGTCGCTCGTCCCAGCCGGCTGCGACTCGACGGTGCTCTTCGCCGCGGGCTGGCCGTCCTTCGGCGCGCTCCCGGTCGAGCGGAGCGTCACCACGGCCGCGAGGCTCAACAGCGCGACCACCACGGCGCCGACGATCAGCGCCTGCGGGCGGTTGCGGAACATCATCGAGGTCATCGGGCGGCGTCCGGCGTCGCGTCGTCGGTCCAGTCGTTACGGACCATCGCAACTGCCGTGCCAGGGCCGGCTTTCCGAATCAAATCAGCCGGGTAAGAGAAGCCTGCCGAAGCATTCCGGCGACCCCGCTGTCGCCGGGTCCCGACATGCGAACGCGATGCCACCGCGTCTCACTCGGATCGCGCTGTCGCTGCGGGACGACAGCGTCCGCAGCCGCCGATCGGCAGCTGATCAGTTGGTCGGGCGAGGCTTGCAGTAGTCGAACCCGTCGTGCCAGCCGACCGAGTACGGGCCTTCGGCCTTCGGACGGGCGGCGGTCTCGCCCCAGCGGGCGGCGGAGCAGCCGTCGGTAAAGCCCTTGCGGAACTCCGGCGGGAAGCCGGAGAGATTGACCGAGCCGGTCACGGTCGCCGGGTGCTGCGCGCCCGGCCGCAGGTTCTCGCTGCCCGCACAGGCGGCGACCAACGTCAACATCAGGATCACCGCGCGCTGCATGGAGTCCTCATCGCAACAACCGTGCCGAGGTCCGATTCGGGACGGGAAACCAAGGCAGTGCCCGCGACCGGGAAGCGCCGCGGCGGATCAAAGCGCGCCGCCTCCCCGCCGACCGTCGGGCATCCACGACACGGCCCGAGACGCGGCATCAACGCTCCGCGCGCGGCGTGCCGCGCTCGGCCTTGAACATCGACGGCTGCAGCCGATGGCGGTCGAGGAGCTTGTAGAACTCGGTACGGTTGCGCTGGGCGAGCCGGGCGGCGTGGGAGACGTTGCCCTTCGTGATCCGCAGGATCCGGATCAGGTAGTCCCGCTCGAAGGCGCGCTTCGCCTCGTCGAGCGGCGTGAGCCCCGCGGGCTCCGCCTTCAGCGCGCTCGCGACGAGCGCCGCCGGCACGATCGGCGAGGTGGCGAGCGCCACCGCCTGCTCGACGACGTTGGCGAGCTGCCGCACGTTGCCCGGCCACGGCGCGCCGACCATCAGCTCGAGCGCGTCCGGTGCGAGCGCGCGCACGTCCTTGCCGTAGCGCGCCGCGGTCGTCGTGAGGAAGTGCCGGGCGAGCGGCAGGATGTCCTCGGGCCGCTCGGCGAGCGCCGGGATCGGGAAGGAGACCACGTTCAGCCGGTAGTAGAGGTCCTCCCGGAACTGGCCGCTCGCGACGCGCTCCTCCAGGTTGCGGTGCGTCGCCGAGACGATCCGGACGTCGACCGGCACGGCCTGGGACGTGCCGATCGGACGGACCTCGCGCTCCTGCAGCGCGCGGAGCAGCTTCGACTGCAGCGCGACCGGCATGTCGCCGATCTCGTCGAGAAACACCGTGCCGCCCTCGGCCGACTGGAACAGGCCCTTGTGGTCGTAGATCGCCCCGGTGAACGCGCCCTTGCGGTGGCCGAAGAGCTCCGACTCGAGCAGCGCCTCGGGGATCGCCGCGCAGTTCACTGCCACGAACGGCGCCGCGGCCCGCTTGCTCGCGCCGTGGATCGCCCGCGCGAGCAGCTCCTTGCCGGTGCCGCTCGCCCCGACGATGAGCACGCTCGCCTCCGACTGCGCGACCAGCCGCGCCCGGCGCAGCAGATCTTCCATCCGCGGGCTCGCGGTGATGAAGTTGGCGCGCCAGTCGCCGGCGTCGGCCGCGGCCGACC
>JBOIFD010000434.1:0-4729 GCA_050741515.1 Burkholderiales bacterium | reverse complement strand
GCGCTATCGCGCGCGCCGCTTCGGTCGCCCGCTCCTCGAGCTCCTGGCGCGCCCGTGCGGCAATGGCCCGGTCCTCCTCGGCCCGTGCCCGTGCCTCGGCCGCCTGTCGCGCCAGCTGCTCGGCCTTGAGCCGCGCTTCGGCTTCGCGCGCAGCGGTGGATTCCGCCGCGCTCCGCGCGCGGGCTTCCTGGGCGGCGCGCTGTTCGAGCTCGGTCCGGGCCTCCTGGATGCGCGCGAGCTCCTGCTCGAGCTTGGCCCGTTCCTGGTGCGCGGCCCGGGTCGCGGCATCGAGCGCCTGGCGGACGCGCAGCGCCTCCAGGGCTTGCGACTGGGCGCGCGCGCGCTCCTCCGCTTCCTGGATCGCGGCCTGCTCCGCGCGCACGAGCGACTCGGTGAGCGCCTGCGCGCGCGCGTCGGCCTCGACTCTCGCCTCCGCCGCGGCGCGCGCTCGCGTCTCTACGGCCGCGCGTTCGAGCGCCGCTTGCATGGCGCGCGCCTCGGCGTGCACGCGCGCTTCGGTTTCCTGCAGCAGCCGGCCCTCGGCGGCGTCGAGATCCGGGCCGGTCCGCAGCTCGCGGGCGATGCGCGCCAGGGTCTCGTCGGTGACGGCGGTGCGAGTGCTTTCCTGGTACTCGAGGAGGGCCTGCTTGATGACGGCGAGCGCCGCGCGCGAACGCTCGTGCTCGGCGGTGCGGTACGGATCGGAATCGGGCTCCGTCTCCGCGCGCTCCGCCCCGGCGTCGAAAGCGAGCCGCAGATTGGGCGGGTCGGGGACGGCCATGGCAGCCTCCTGGCTCAGCCGCCGGGGGACGGGCGCCTCGCGCCCGGCCGGCGGAATCGCAAATAGTAGCGCACGGCGGACCCCCTGGACAGCGGCCGTCTCAGAGGATCCGGTTGAACCACAGGAGCGAGAGCAGCGCCGAGAGGAGCGCCGTGGCCGCCGCCGCGGCGGCGAAGAGGGCGGTGACCTCGGTCTGCTTCTTCTCCATGACGACCCGGGCATTGAGCGTCCGGTAGACCTTCTTCAGGTCGGTCGCGGTGCCGGCGTAGAAGTACTCGCCGAGGGTGAGGTTCGCGATCTGCTTGAGCGTCGCCTCGTCGAGCCGCACGCGCATGGACCAGCCTTCGAAGCCGATGACCTCCCCGCTCGTCGTGCCGATCCCCACGGTGAACACCCGAACCCCGCGATCGGCGGCCATCCTGGCGGCTTCGAGGGAGTCGGGGCCGGTCGTGCGCTGGCCGTCCGTCAGCAGGATGATGACGGCCGACGCGTGGGAGCCGGGCGGCACCGGCGTGAACGCCTTCGGCGCGTTCTGATCCGGCGGCAGTCCGCGCCGGGAATCGCGCAGCGCGTCGCGCCCGTAGATCATCGACCCCACGTCGATGCCGGCGTCCGGAAAGATGGTCGCCAGCGCGACGATGATGCCGCTGCCGATCGCGGTGCCGCGCTGCAGCTGGAAGCGATCGATGGCGGCGAGGACGTCCTCGCGGCTCTGCGTCGGCGCCTGCACGACCGACGCCGTGCCGGCGAACGACACCACGCCGATGCGCGTGTTCATCGGCACCTCGCCGACGAACGCCTTCGCCGCCGCCTGCGCGGCGGCGAGCCGGTTGGGTACGACGTCCATGGCGCGCATGCTGCCGGAGACGTCCATGGCGAGGATGATGGTCCGGTACTGCGAGGGCAGGGTGACGTAGCCGACCGGACGGGCGACCGCCAGGATCATCGCCGCGAGGGCGAGCAGGAACAGGACCGGCGGGACGTGGCGGCGGATGCGGTTCCCCGCGCCGAGCGCGTCCTTCACCAGATTCAGGCTCGCGTACCTGAGCGCGGCCTTCTTCCGCCGCCGCAGCAGCAGGACGTAGGCGGCGACGAGCGCCGGCAGGGCCGCGAGCAGCCAGAGCGCCTCAGGCCACAGGAACGTCACGGCTTGCTTCCAGGTGCTTCGGGAGGCTGCCGCCCGCCGCGAGCTGGCTCCGTCGCTTGCGCAAGTCGGCGAACCTGAGGATAGCGTCGACCAGGTCGTCGTCGGTGGCGAGCTCGAGGCCGTCCACGCCGGCGTTGCGCAGGGCCGACCGCAGCTCGGCTTCGCGCCGCGCCGCCTCGCGCTGGAAGCGCTTCCGGAAGCCCCGGTCGTGGGTGTCGACGAAGAGCTGCTCGCCGGTCTCGGCGTCCTGGATGACGACGAGCCCCAGGTCGGGGAGCGCCATCTCCAGCGGATCGTAGAGCCGCACCGCGACGATCTCGTGGCGCTGCGCGAGGTGGGCGAGCGGCTCCGCCCACCCGGGCGTGCTGATGAAGTCGGAGACGATGAACACGAGCGCGCGCCGGCGCATCATCTGGTACGCGGTCCGCAGGAAGTCCCGCAGGTCGGTCGCGGACGCGCGCGGGAGCTCGGGCCGGGAAAGCATCGTGCTCAGGATGTGGAGCACGTGGCGCCGGCCGCTCCGCGGCGGGATCACGGCATCCACGCTGCTCCCGTAGAACAGCACCCCGACCCGGTTGCCGTGGCGGGTCAGGAGCCGCGCCAGGACCGTGACGAACTCGTTCGACACGGTCCGCTTCTGGGTGCGGGAGCCGAAGTCCACCGAGGGGCTCAGGTCGAGGAGAAACCACGCGGTGACTTCCCGATCCTCGTGGTACTCCCTCACGTACGGGGTCTGGAGCCGCGCGGTGACGTTCCAGTCGATGTGACGGACGTCGTCGTGATACTGGTACTCGCGGAGATCCGCGAGATCCAGCCCGAAGCCGCGGAACAGCGTCCGGTAGTCGCCGTGCAGCAGCCCGTCGAGGCGACGGATCACCGTCCACTCCAGCCGCCGCAGGATGCGCTCAGGACTGCGCGCCGAACCGGACATGGGTTTCGAGCGGCTTGTCGGGAGCGGGGACGCGCTGCATGACGCGCTGGACGAGCTCGTCCGCGGTCAGCGCCTCGGCGAGCGCCTCGTAGGTGAGCACCAGCCGGTGGCGGAGCACGTCGGGCGCGAGATCGGTCACGTCCTCGGGCAGGACGTACTCGCGCCCGCGCAGGAACGCGAGCGCCCGCGCGGCCTCGATCAGATGGATGGACGCGCGCGGGCTGGCGCCGAACGACACGTACTTCGCCAGGTCCGCCACGCCGTAGCGCTCCGGATGCCGCGTCGCCGAGGCGAGCCGCACCGCGTACTGGATGAGCGCCGGGTCCACGTAGCCGTTGCGGCACTGCCGCTGCAGCGCGCCGAGCTGCTCGGTCGTGGCGACGGCGCCGACCGCGGTCGCGGCCCCGGTGACCCGCTCGACGATCACGAACTCCTCTTCCTCGCTCGGGTAGCCGACCAGCACCTTCATCATGAACCGGTCCACCTGCGCCTCGGGCAGCGGGTAGGTGCCCTCGGTCTCGATCGGGTTCTGGGTGGCCATGACCAGGAACGGCTCGGGGACCCGATGGGTCTCGCCGGCGATCGTGACCTGGTATTCCTGCATCACCTCGAGCAGCGCGCTCTGCACCTTCGCCGGCGCCCGGTTGATCTCGTCGGCGAGCAGCAGGTTGGTGAAGACGGGCCCGAGCGAGGTGGCGAAGTCGCCGGTCCGCTGGTTGTAGATGCGGGTGCCCACCAGGTCCGCCGGGACGAGATCCGGGGTGAACTGGATCCGCCGGAACGTCCCGCGGATGGTCCGGGCGAGCGTCTTGACGGTCAGGGTCTTGGCGAGCCCCGGGACCCCCTCCACGAGCAGGTGTCCCTGGGCGAGGATCGCCACGAGCACCCGCTCGAGGAAGTGATCCTGGCCGACGACGATCTTCTTCACCTCGTAGAGGATGCGCTCCATCAGCGACGAAACCTCGCCGCGGCCTTTCTCTCTGGCGTCCATGGGTCTCCGGTGGGGTGTGGCTCGGGGGTCGCGCTAGAACGGGTGCAGGCCGGCGGCGCTCGCGGCGTTCTCGATGGGCACCGCGAAGCCGATGCCGACGAACACCCGGTGTTCGGTCGGATTCAGGATGCCGGTGACGATTCCGACCACCTCGCCCTCGACGGTCACGAGCGGCCCGCCGGAGCTGCCGGGGTTGGCCGCCGCGTCGAACTGGATCAGGTTCGTCAGCACGCGCTTGCCTTCCGGCGAACGGAACTCGCGCCGCAGGCCCGAGATGACCCCGGCCGACACCGACGGGCCGATGCCGAACGGGAAGCCCACGGCGACGACCTCGTCGCCCGGCTGGAGATCGTGCGTGGAGCGCATCGTGGCCGCAACCAGGTCGTCGGGGACCGTCTTCGCCTGCAGCACCGCCAGGTCGTGCTCCGCCATCACGCCGACGACCTCGGCTTCCGACTCGAGCCCGTCGGCGAAGACCACGCGAATCCGCTTCGTCCCGACGATCACGTGGAGGTTGGTGAGGATGATCCCCTTGTCGACGATCACCACCCCGGAGCCGGTGCCGATCTCGATCTCCTCGTGGTCGCCCTCGAACGGCCCCAGCCCGCGCACGCGCACCACGGACGGCCCGATGATCTCGGCCGCCTTGGCCGCCCGGGACGGCAGGGGCTTCGCTGCGAGCGTGCGGAGCACCGCCGCGTCGATGTCCTGCTGGGTGATGGGTCGCGGTGCCGGCGTGGTGCTCGCGTGCACCAGCACGAGGGCGAGCGCGGCGAGCCCGCCCGCGGCGACGAGGAGGGGCCCCTGATAGCGGCCGAAGAACCGTCGCAGCCGGGAGCCGTGCGGGCGGGCGGCGGCCGGGGCGGGAGGCGTCTCGCT
>JBOIFD010000433.1:0-4640 GCA_050741515.1 Burkholderiales bacterium | reverse complement strand
AGCCGGCGCCGGCGGTGCCGCGCGTGGGCGCGCCGGTCGCGGACGCCGAAGGTCCCGCCGCAAGCGTCACCGTCATCGCCGACGGCAAGACCCGGCACCTCCGGGTCGCGTACGACGGCGAGAACATCCTCGACATGGCGCTGCACGCCGGCGCCGACCTGCCGTTCGCGTGCAAGGCCGGCGTGTGCTGCACGTGCCGCGCCAAGCTGCTCGAGGGGAAGGTGCGAATGGACAAGAACTTCGCCCTCGACGATGACGAGC
Source organism: Burkholderiales bacterium (assembly GCA_050741515.1). Taxonomy (GTDB): domain Bacteria; phylum Pseudomonadota; class Gammaproteobacteria; order Burkholderiales; family SG8-39; genus DATEDA01. Next base: position 4,379 of record JBOIFD010000433.1, on the reverse strand, counting down.
TCGCCCGGGGCTTCGTGCTGAGCTGCCAGTCGCACCCGGTCACCGAGCGGGTGGTGGTCAGCTACGACGAGCGCTGATGGCTCGGACGCGCGCCGCCACCTACGACGCCCAGCGGCAGCTCATCCTGGAGACCGCCGCGCAGGCGTTCGCCGAGCTCGGCTTCCCGAGCGCGTCGATGAACGACATTGCGCGGCGGAGCGGGATGTCGAAAGGGCTGCTCTATCACTACTACGCGTCCAAGGAGCAGCTGCTCTTCGCCGTCGCGGAGCAGTACACCCGGCGTCTGGTGGAGCTCGTCCGCGAGGTCGAGGGACGGGTCGCCGATCCGGTACAGCGACTGCCCGAGCTCATCCGCGCTTTCCTCGACGAGTACCAGACGTCGCAGGCGCGGCACATGGTGCTGCTGCACGACCTGCGCTTCCTCCCGGAGGCCGAGCGCCGGACCGTGGTCGGCAATCAGCGGCGGGTGATCGAGGCCTTCGTCGCCGCAGTTCGCGCGGCGCATCGCCTTCCGGACGACTTCCCGGTCGTGAAGCCGGTGACGATGATGCTGTTCGGGATGATGAACTGGACGTTTGCCTGGCTGAAGCCGGGCAAGGGGATTTCCTACGCCCAGTACGCGGCGCTCGTGACCGAGGTCTTCGCGGCGGGGGTCGCCGCGCTCGCCGGGAAGCGCGCGGCCCGGCGCGCGACGGTGCCCGCCGCGAACCTCTAGTTCCGCCCCCCGCTCGCCGGCACCACGACGATCTCCGCCCGGCTGGACGCGCCGCCCGTCAGCACCCGCACCTGCTGGTCGTTGATGAACAGCAGCTGGTTGAAGCGCTCGATTCGCGCGCTGAGCGTGTAGACGAGCTTCGGGTCGACCCAGGCCGGGTCGTACCGCAGCCGGAAGGGAACCGGGACCTGCGTCACGTCGGGAACCGTCGTCTCGGCGATGAACTGCGCCGGCGCATCGGCGCGCGGGCTCTCGTTCAGCGTCACCCGGAGCCGGGTGTCGGGCAGCAGCGTGACCTGCCCGCGGGTAGTCACCGTCCCGGAGATCTCCAGGAGCGGCGGGCTCTGCTTCGCCGCACACCCGGCGACGATGAGCGCCGCCGCTGCCGCCAGCAGGACGCGCAAGCCGCGGACGCGGGGCGGCCGGGCGGCCGCCCCGGAGGCCGCGCTCAAGCCTGCTCCTCGGTCGCCTCGGCCACGACCGCGCCTTCCGGCAGCGGCTCGAACAGCTCCTGGGCCGGGATGGTCTTGCGCGCCGTGTGGAACGCAAGTCCGGTGCCGGCCGGGATCAGCCGGCCGACGATCACGTTCTCCTTCAGACCGCGCAAGTCGTCCCGCTTGCCCATGATCGCGGCCTCGGTGAGCACCCGCGTCGTCTCCTGGAAGGAGGCGGCCGAGATGAACGAGTCGGTCGACAGCGACGCCTTGGTGATCCCGAGCAGCATGTGGCTGTAGGTCGCGGGGGCCTTCCCCTCGGCCTGGACGCGCTCGTTCTCCTCGAGCACATCGGCGCGCTCGACCTGCTCGCCGGGAATGAACTTCGAGTCGCCGGCCGCCTCGATCTGCACCCGGCGCAGCATCTGCCGCACGATCACCTCGATGTGCTTGTCGTTGATGCGCACGCCCTGCAGGCGGTACACGTCCTGCACCTCGTCGGTGATGTAGCGCGCGAGCGCTTCCACCCCCTGCAGGCGCAGGATGTCGTGGGGATCCACCGCGCCGTCGACGATCAGCTCGCCCTTGTTCACGACCTGCCCGTCGTGCACCGTCACGTGCTTGTCCTTGGGGATCAGGAACTCGTTGGCGGCGCTGTCGAGGTCGGTGATGACCAACCGCTGCTTGCCCTTCGTGTCCTTCCCGAACGACACCGTGCCGGTGACCTCGGCGAGCATTCCCGCGTCCTTCGGCGAGCGCGCCTCGAAGAGCTCGGCCACGCGCGGCAGGCCGCCGGTGATGTCGCGGGTCTTCGAGGTCTCCTGCGGGATCCGCGCGAGCACCTCGCCGACCGCGACCTGCTGGCCATCGCGCACCGTGATGAGCGACCCCACCTGGAAGGTGATATTGACGGCATGGTCGGTCCCCGGGATCCTGACCTCGTCGCCCGCCTCGCCCAGCAGCTTGACCTGCGGGCGCAGGCCCTTGGCCGCGGCCGTGCCGCGGCGCTTCGGGTCGATCACGACCAGGGTCGAGAGGCCGGTGATGTCGTCGATCTGCTTCGCGGCGGTGACGCCCTCCTCGACGTTCTCGAACTTCACCGTGCCGGCGTACTCCGTGATGATCGGACGCGTGTGCGGGTCCCAGACCGCGAGCACCTGGCCCGCCTTCACGGCCGTGCCGTCGCCGACCGCGAGGGTCGCGCCGTACGGCACCTTGTGGCGCTCGCGCTCGCGGCCGTTCTCGTCGGTGACCAGCACCTCGCCGGTGCGCGAGATCACGACCCGCTCGCCCTTGGCGCTGGTGACGTAGCGCATCTGCCCCGAGAAGCGCGCGATGCCGGCCGACTTGGCATCGACCTGGCTCGCGACCGCGGTCCGCGACGCGGCGCCGCCGATGTGGAAGGTCCGCATGGTGAGCTGCGTGCCGGGCTCGCCGATCGACTGCGCGGCGATCACGCCCACCGCTTCACCGACGTTCACGAGCACGCCGCGTCCCAGGTCGCGCCCGTAGCACTTGCTGCACAGGCCCCAGCGGGTGTCGCAGGTGAGCGGGGTGCGTACCTTCACCTCGTCGATTCCGAGCGCCTCGATCGTCTCGAGCTCGTCCTCGTTGAGGAGCGTCCCCGCGGGGAACAGCACGTCCTGCGTCTCGGGATGCAGGATGTCCGAGGCCGGCACGCGGCCGAGGAGCCGCTCGCGCAGCGGCTCGATGACTTCACCCCCCTCGACCAGCGCCCGCAGGACCACGCCGTTGGTCGTCTCGCAGTCGTCCTCGGTCACCACCAGGTCCTGCGTGACGTCGACCAGCCGCCGCGTCAGGTAGCCCGAGTTCGCGGTCTTCAGCGCCGTGTCGGCCAGACCCTTGCGGGCGCCGTGCGTCGAGATGAAGTACTCGAGCACGTTCAGGCCCTCGCGGAAGTTGGCCTTGATCGGGCTCTCGATGATCGAGCCGTCGGGCTTCGCCATCAGGCCCCGCATTCCGGCCAGCTGCCGGATCTGCGCCGCCGAGCCGCGGGCACCGGAGTCGGCCATCATGTAGATCGAGTTGAACGACTCCTGCCGCGCGTGCTTGCCCTGGCGGTCAAGCACGTCCTCGCTCGAGAGCTGCTCCATCATCGCCTTGCCGACCTGGTCGCCGGCGCGGCCCCAGATGTCGACCACCTTGTTGTAGCGCTCGCCGGAGGTGACCAGGCCCGAGGTGTACTGGCTCTCGATCTCCTTCACCTCGCGTTCCGCCTCGCCGATCAGGCCGTGCTTCTCGCGCGGCACCAGCATGTCGTCGACCGCGATCGAGAGGCCGGCGCGGGTGGCGATCGTGAACCCGGCGTTCATCAGCCGGTCGGCGAAGATCACCGTCTCGCGCAGCCCGCAGCGCCGGAACACCGCGTTGATCAGCTTCGAGATCTCCTTCTTCTTGAGCGGCTTGTTGATCAGCTCGAACGGGAGCCCCGCCGGGAGAATCTCGGACAGGAGCGAGCGGCCGACCGTCGTCTCGTAACGGGTGAGCCGCGCGGTCTTCTCGCCGTCCTCGCTCACGTCGTGCTCGCGGATGCGCACCGCGATCCGGGCGTGCAGCTCGACCTGGCCGCTTTCGTACGCGCGGCTCACCTCGGCGACGTCGATGAAGCTCATGCCCTCGCCGCGCGCGTTGATCCGGTCGCGCGTCGCGTAGTAGAGGCCGAGCACGATGTCCTGCGACGGCACGATGATCGGGTCGCCGTTGGCGGGCGAGAGGATGTTGTTCGAGGACAGCATCAGCGTCCGCGCCTCCATCTGCGCCTCGAGCGACAGCGGCACGTGCACCGCCATCTGGTCGCCGTCGAAGTCGGCGTTGAACGCCGCGCAGACGAGCGGGTGGAGCTGGATCGCCTTGCCCTCGACGAGCTGCGGCTCGAACGCCTGGATGCCGAGGCGGTGGAGCGTGGGCGCGCGGTTCAGCAGCACCGGGTGCTCGCGGATGACCTCGTCGAGAATGTCCCACACGACCGGCGTCTCGGCCTCGACCTCGCGCTTGGCCGCCTTGATCGTGGTGGCGATGCCCTGCATCTCGAGCTTGTGGAAGATGAACGGCTTGAACAGCTCGAGCGCCATCTTCTTCGGCAGCCCGCACTGGTGGAGCTTGAGCTGCGGGCCGACCACGATCACCGACCGGCCGGAGTAGTCGACGCGCTTGCCGAGCAGGTTCTGGCGGAAGCGGCCGCCCTTGCCCTTGATCATGTCGGCGAGCGA
>JBOIFD010000432.1:0-15242 GCA_050741515.1 Burkholderiales bacterium | reverse complement strand
TCCGCGCGCGGAGCGCCGCGAGGTCCCGTGCCCGGGCGCGGAGCGCGGCGTCGGCGGCGTCCGGCGAGTCGCTCGCCCGCTCCTCGGCGAGCCGGGCCTGCGCCTCCAGGTCCTTGAGCTGCCCGCGCCAGGCGTTGAGCTGCTGGTCGAGGAGCTTGAGCTTCGCCTCGGCGGCCTTCACCTTCTCCGCCGCACCTTGCGCGCCTTCGCGCAGGCTGTCGACGAGCGAGAGCGGATGCGGTCCCGGCCCGAGCCCGGCCCAGCTCTTCACCTTGGCGGTCAGCGCCGCGCGGCTGCGCTGCACGAGGGACAGCTCGTCGCGCGCATCGAGCTGGCGCGCGTAGGCGCCGGCGAGGATCCCGAGGAGCGTCCGGTACTCGATGACCTCCTGCTCGGGCGCGCCGGGCGGCGCCTTCGAGGCGCCGCCCGCCGTGAAGCGCTCGAGCTCCGCCTGCGCTCCGGCGAGCTTTGCCTTGAGCTCGGCCTCGGTGGCCGGGGCGGCCGCGGGAGCCGCGCTCTTCTGCCCGGCGCCGGCGGTCAGGCCGGGGAGCCGCTGCGCGGACGCGGCGGCGCACAGCGCCAGCGAGAGGGCGAAAACGGAGAGCGTACGGACCAAGGGGCGCGGCGACGCGGGCGGTGGGCCGCTAAGATACCGCATTGCATCAGAGCTTGTCGCCCGCCGAGAGACGCCCATGCTCAGGATCGCCGTCGCCGTCGTGTGCACCTTTCTCGCCGTGGTCCAGGGCGCGGCGGCGCAGTCGTATCCCGCGAAGCCGATCCGCTTCATCGCACCGTTTCCCCCGGGCGGCAGCGCCGACACGATCGGACGGCTGCTGGCGCAGGAGCTCGCGAAGAGCCTCGGTCAGCCGGTGGTCGTCGAGAACCGGCCCGGGGCCGGCGGGAACATCGGCGTCGATCTCGTCGCGAAGAGCGCGCCCGACGGCTACACCATCGGCATCGGCGCCGCGGGCGCGCTCACGATCAACCAGCACCTGATGGGCAAGCTTCCGTACGATCCGCTCAAGGATCTCGCGCCGGTCTCCAAGCTCGCCGACATTCCGATCGTGCTCGCCGCGGCGGGCTCGACGCCGGCCGCGGCGGTCGGCGAGCTGATCGCGGCGGCGAAAGCGAAGCCCGGCGTGCTCTCGTTCGCGTCCGCGGGCAACGGCACGGCGATGCATCTCTCGGGCGAGCTCTGCAAACCCGGATAGAATCCCGGTGTCTCGTGTCGCGTGGCGAGGCGTGGAGGTCCGCTATGGCAGCGCTTGGCCGGATTGAGATCAACCCCCGCATCATGCTCGGAAAGCCGGTGATCCGCGGCACTCGGATCGCCGTGGAGCTGATCTTGCGCAAGCTCGGAGAGGGCGCGAGCGAGGCCGATCTGCTGCAGGCTTACCCGCAACTCGCGCGCGAGGACATCCACGCGGCGATGACCTACGCGGCCGAGTCGCTCGCACACGAGGAGAACCTCGAGGCCAAACATCCTGGCTGATGCGGTTCCTCGCCGACGAGAGCTGCGATCATGCGGTCGTGCTCGCGCTGCGCGGGGCAGCGCACGATGTGATGGCCGTCAGTGAGTTGGCGCGCGGCGCCACCGACGACACGGTCATCGAGCTCGCATCGCGGGAGCGCCGGGTAGTGCTCACCGAGGACAAGGACTTCGGTCAGCTCGTCTTCGCCTCGGCCAAATCCACCGCCGGCGTGATCTTCATCCGGTTCCCGGCTCAAGCACGAAGGAACCTCGCTGCTGAGATCATCGACCTCGCTGCAGAGCGGGGCGATGAGCTCCTTGGCTGCTTCGTGACAATCCAGCCCGGGCGAGTTCGCGTGACCCGACTCCCCTCCGCACCGACCTAGTGCGGAGGGACCTGTACGCATGGACGGATGCGGAGACTCGCCTCCCATCGTCAGGGGAAAGGAGACCATGGCTCCGGTCGTCGACGTCCACACCCACATGCTCAGCCACGAGTGGCTGAAGCAGCTCGAGGCGCACGGCGGGCCGCGGTACACGCTGTGGGAAGTGCGCGGCGGCCTGCGCGCCATCCACCTCGACGGCGCGCCGTTCATGACGCCCGTCCCGCCGATGTTCGACTGGGATCTGCGGGTGAAGAACATGGGGAAGAGCGGCGTCGACGTCGCGGTCGTCTCGCTTACCTGCCCGAACGTCTTCTGGGGCGGGCCGGAGGTGAGCCTCAAGGCGGCGCAGCGCATGAACGACGAGTTCGCCGCCGCGCAAACCGCTCATCCGGACCGCATCCGCTGGTTCGCGTCGCTGCCGTGGCAGCACGCCGAGCTTGCGGTGGCGGAGCTGAAGCGCGCGCGCGAGCGGGGCGCCGTCGGCGTGATGGTCCTCGCCAACATCGACGGCAAGCCGCTCACCGACGAGTCGTTCGCGTCGGTGTGGAAGGCGATCGACGACCAGGCGCTTCCGGTGCTCGTCCATCCGACCGCGCCGCCGGGCGTCGGCGAGATGGGCATGAGCGAGTTTCAGCTCACCGCGCCGATCGGCTTCACGTTCGACACCTCGCTTGCGATCGCGCGCTGCATTCTCGACGGCTTTCTCGACCGGTTCCCGAGCCTGAAGCTCATCGCCGCGCACGGCGCCGGCGCGCTGCCTTACCTCATCGGCCGGCTCGACATCTGCTGGGACAACATTCCGGCGACCCGCGCCAGGACCGCCGAGCGGCCGTCGGATTACATGCGCCGCGTCTACGCCGACTCGGTCGTGTTCGCGCAGGACGCGCTCGAGATGTGCATCCGCGTCTGCGGGACCGACAACGTGCTGTACGGCTCCGACTACCCGCACACCATCGGCGACATGGCCGGTTGCCTGGCGCGCGTGGACCGTCTGGCGGGCGGCGATGTGCGGGAGAGAGTGCGTGGGAGAAACGCCGAAAGAATATTCCGGCTCTGATCCGTGTCGGGCGGCTGACGGCGGGTGTCAAATTCCTCGACTCTGTCGTGATACACCGACAGCGTTGCTGTTCCGTCGCACCGCGGGGTGTAGACTCTCCGGACAAATCGCTGCACGTACGCCGTCTCGTTGCCCTCCCCCAAGCGCCCGTGAAGGATTCCGTCCGCAAGCTGGCCGAGCGTCTCCTCGGTCGGAAGACCGATGAGCCGTCGAGCCGTCCCGCGTCCGAGGCGCAGAACGGGGAATCGTTGCCGGCGCTGCTCGCGGACGTGCAGGGGAAGAGCGGCCTCACGGTCTTCGACGACCGGCCGCTCCGCTTCCGGAGCCTCACGCTCACGGCGGCGAGCGGGGAACCGGCCGAGTTCGAGGACCCGGGCGCCATCCCGGGCGCGTTCAAGATCCGGGTGGCGAAGCGCGAAGGGTTTCAGCGGGCCGCGGGCACGCTCGTCGAGCGCCGCTACTCGGGCCGCGGCTACGACACGCCCGCCCAGAAGCAGGAGCCCCGTCTTTTCACCTTCGTCGCCTACGACGAGGGGAAGCTCGTCGGCACGGTCGGCATCCGCCTCGACTCGGAGCAGGGCCTCGGTGCGGACGACCTGTACCGGGACGAGCTCGACGTGCTCCGGGCGAACGGGTGCAAGCTCTGCGAGTTCACCCGCCTCGCGGTCGACGTCACCGCGGTCAGCAAGTCGGTGCTCGCCGGCCTGTTTCACACCGCGTACCTGTATGCCGGCGCGGTGCACGGTTGCACGTTCATGGTGATCGAGGTCAATCCCCGTCACGTGCCGTTCTACCGCCGCGCGCTGGGCTTCGAGCCGCTCGGACCCGAACGCACGAACCGGAAAGTCAACGCGCCCGCGGTGCTGCTCTGCGCGTCGTTCGAAGCGATCGCCGCAGGCCTCAAGCACTTCGGCGGAAAGCACCGGGAGTTCCCCAACGAGCGCTCGCTCTTTCCGTTCGGCTTCTCGCCGCCGGAAGAGGCGGGCATCCTGCAGCGGCTCAGAGCGCTCGACGCCGAGCAGAAGTCGGTTTGAGTCAGTCGTCATCCCGGCGAACGCCGGGATCCAGACCGTCACGGCCGTGGCGAGCGCCAGCGCGCCGCCCTAGCGGTCCTCCCGCGTGTGGAAGATCCGGAGGACGAGCACGTCGTTCTCCGTCAACTCGTAGCGGATCTCGTAGTCACCTACCAAGACGCGCCGCACCTCTCGCGGGACGAACTCGGGCAGGCGAACGCCGAGACGCGGATGAGCGGGAATCCGCTTCACGCCGGCGATGAGCTGGCGCACGGCCCGCGCCGCCGCCGGCGGGCTGACGGGCAGCAGGAAGTCGTACAGCCGCACGAGATCCGAGTGCGCCTTGCTGGTCCAGCGCAGCGCCACGACTAGCGGCGGCGGGACCGTTTGGGCTTGCCTAGTCCCTCCGCCCAGGCCTCGATCCCGGCGTGGTCGACGGTACGTTTGGCATCAACGTCGGCCAGCGCCTCGAGCGTCAACCGACGACGCTTCTCCTCGAGCGCGACGTACGAGGCCACGGCTTCCTTGACGATCCAACCCTTAGGGCGATCAAGCCGCTCGGCGAGGTCGTCGAGCTTCTCGGCGAGGTCGGTGGGCAGGTGGGCGGTGACGACGCGGGTGTCCATCCCAATGATCCCGTCCAATCAGTTTGATTGGAAAAGATTAGCCGGTCCGCGGCTTGGACGCAACCCGGCGGAGCGGGGCCTACAGCCGCTTCAGATAATCCCGCGTGAAGATCTTGTCGGGCAGGTCCCGCAGGACCATCCCCGAGTACAGCAGCACCGACTCCTCGCCCTTGCGCAGCGCATCCTGCAGCACGAGCCGCGTCGGCCGGAGCCGGCCGGCGAGCTGCTGGAAGCTCTCGTAGCGGGCGGTCTTCAGCAGCCGGTTCGAGAGCGAGTAGAACTCGGCCTTGTGGGGGAAGTAGCTCTTCTGCTTCACCCAGTACAGCACGCGGTGGTAGGGGACGGTGCGATCCACCGCCGTGAGCTCGAGCACGTAGTGATCCTCGCCGTCGATCTTCTCGGTCCGCAGCAGCTTCGGCGTGTAGTCGCCGGCGAAGTTCGCGCGCGCGAGGTCGCCGTTCGCCACCTGGCCGGTCAGCCGCTGCGCGAGCGAGAGCCGCACCGGCTGCGAGACGTTCGGCAGGAACACCCACAGCTCCCGCCCCTTCATCAGCATGATCTGGCCGCGATCGACCGCCGGCTCGGTGACCATGAGGACCGTGTTCTCGTTGCCCTTGGAGAGGACGCGGTACCCGCGGGTGTCGACGACCCGCCCGCTGGCCGAGTTGGTGATCGCGATGTCGACCTGGAACCCGGCCGCGGGGAAGCGGATCTGATCGGCCTTGACAACGATCTCACGTGCTATAGAATCTTCTTTAGAAACAGTCTGTTGTGCATTAATACTCACACAGAACAGCAAGCCGGCCAGCACGCCGGGCACAACGCGCGTTGGCAGCGATTTTTCGTGGAGCAAAGCAAGGCCGTGGCGCATATCGATCGGGACCGCTCGGGAGCGGGCTCAAGTATAGTCAGCGCGACACCGGGAGGGCAGCCGCGCCATGAGTCTCGTGCGGGTGGAGCGCGTATCCAAGGAATATTTGCTCGGCGAGCAGAAGGTCGACGCGCTGCGGGACGTCAGCCTGAGCATCGAGGAGGGCGTGTTCCTCGCGATCGCGGGTCCCTCGGGGAGCGGCAAGTCGACGCTCCTCAACCTGATCGGCTGCATCGACACGCCCACGACCGGCCGGATCCTGATCGACGGCCAGGACGTGAGCGGCAGGACGCCCGACCAGCTCGCGGACCTGCGGGCGCGCACCATCGGGTTCGTATTCCAGACCTTCAACCTGCTGCCGGTGCTCTCGGCGGCGGAGAACGTCGAGTACCCGCTGCTCCAGTTCCCGGAGCTGAGCAAGGCGCAGCGCCTCGAGCGCGTCGCCGCGTTCCTCAAGGTCGTGCAGCTCTCGCGGTACGCGCACCATCGGCCGAACCAGTTGAGCGGCGGGCAGCGGCAGCGGGTGGCGATCGCGCGCGCGCTCGCGACCAAGCCGAAGATCGTGCTGGCGGACGAGCCCACCGCGAACCTCGACCACAAGACCGGCGAGGGCATCCTCGAGCTGATGAAGGACATCAACCGCAGATTCAACACGACGTTCATCTTCTCCACCCACGACAAGAAGGTGATGTCGAAGGCCGACCGGCTGGTGCGCATCGAGGACGGCAAGATCCGGCTGCTCGGGGTCCGGGGCGAGAGCGGTGGCTGGCAGGTGGTCGACGAGCGGCGCCGGAATCGCGCCGCTGCGGCGGTGCCGCCCCGGCCGGCCTGAGCCTCCGCGCGCTTCTCCCCGCGCTCCTCGTCTGGACCGCGTTCTCCGCCGGGGCGGCGCTCGCCCAGGCGCAGCGGGCGCCCCGCTACATCGAGGGCGCGGAGGTCGGCCAGGTCGCCCCGAGGTACATCGAGGGCACGGACGTCCAGCTGCCGCCGAGCGGCCAGCCGAGCAAGCCTCCCGCGGCTGCGCCGAGCTCGCGCGACGAGCTCTTCGGGACCAAGCCCGCCGCCGGCGCCGCCCCGGCCTCGCGCGACGAGCTGTTCGGGACCAGCCCCGCGGCGGCGACCCCGGCCGCAGCCGAGCCGAAGCCGATCACCGCGAGCGGCTTCTACGCCGGCACCTTCGCGTACACCTACTCCGACCCGACGCACTGGTCGCGCGCGGTCAACCGGTTCCAGTTCAACCTGCGGGGCGAGCTCGCGCCGAGCGTCAAGTGGACGGTCGGCGCGCGGGCCGACATCGACCCGGTGTACATGTCGGACTCGTTCTACCTGACGGCCGTGCAGCAGGATCAGCGCGCCGATTTCTTCTGGCGCGAGACCTACCTCGACTTCTCCGCCGGCGACCTCGACTTCCGGGTCGGCGCGCAGAACATCGTCTGGGGCGACGTCGTCGGGTTCTTCGTCGCCGATGTCGTGTCGCCGCGCGACCTCCGCGAGTTCCTGCTGCCGAGCTTCGACATCGTTCGCGCGCCGCAGTGGGCGGTGCGGGCGGAGTACTTCAAGGGCGACTCGCACCTCGAGCTCGTCTGGATCCCCTACCCGTCGTTCGACAACGTCGGCAAGGCGGGCTCGGACTTCTACCCGGTGCGGCTTCCTTCGCCGACGCCGGCGAGCGTCGCGGCGGTGTTCCAGAACCCCGTCGTTCCGGCGCGCACCCTCGACAACTCGAACTACGGGATCCGCGGGAACACGCTGGTCGCCGGGTGGGATCTCGCGGCGTTTTACTATCGCAGCTTCTCTAGATCGCCGACGTTCTACACGCTGCCCGGCGGGATCGTCCAGCCGCAGTACGACCGCATCTGGCAGGCCGGCGGCACGGCGAACAAGGACTTCGGCCCGGTCGTGCTGCACGTCGAAGGCGTTTATACCGGCAACCAGTACTACGCCTCGACCGACCCGCTCGCGCCGCAGGGCGTGCTCCAGCGCGACACGTTCGACTGGGTGATCGGCACCGATTTCACGCTGCCGCGGGACGTGCGGATGAACGTCCAGGTTTTTCAGCGCGTCTACGACGGGTCCGACAGCACGCTCGTCGTCCAGACCGGCGACTGGGGCGCGAGCGCGCAGGTCGCCGCGAAGATCACCGCCGCCTGGGAGCCGCAGATCCTCTGGATCCAGACGTTCGGCGGCGGCGGCGGGCTCGTGCGGCCGCGCCTCAACTGGTACCCGGTGAAGAACACGGCGCTCGGCTTCGGCGTCGACATCTTCACCGGCGCCGACAACGGGTTCTTCGGGCGCTACAACAACCGCGACCGGGTGTACGGCGAGCTCAGGTACGATTTCTGAGCGACCTCCGCCGCGAGGCGGAGGGGGTTGCACGACGACGGCGGCTCTTGCTGCGATCCCGGTTACCCACTACTATATGTTTATAGTGGGTACCAGAAACCCGATGGCAAGCCCGATCTCGTTCTCCTACTTCGAGGCGCCGTTCCAGGTCTTCTTCTCCGAGCTGGCCGACCGGGCGCTCGGGCAGTCCGAGATCCTGCTGTCCTCGCCCGGAACCATCGTTACCCTCGAGAAGAACGGCCGCGAGTATCTGTACTGGCGCGTCTACGACGTGCGCGGCAAGCGGCGCGACCACTACATCGGCGCCAAGGACGCGCCGGGGACTGACGTGGCCCTCGCCGAGATCCAGGGCCGGACCGCCGAGGCGCGACGGTTCGCCGAGGATTCGCTCGCGCTGCGGAAACAGGGTTACGCGGCCGCGGACAACTCCACCGCGCTGACGCTGGCGGCGCTCTTCAACGCTGGCGTGTTCCGCCATGGCGCGATGCTCGTGGGCACGCACGCCTTCGGCGCGATCCTGAACGCGCTCGGGGTGCGGTTGCCGGCGAACTACTACACCGAGGACATCGACGTCGCCCGTCACGACGCGATCCCGCTCGCGACCCGTCCCGCGGGCGGCATCCTCGAGGCTCTCGAACGGTGCGGTTTGCCGTTCGAGGAGGTCCCGGAGCTGGACGTGCGGAAGCCCCCCACCTCGTTTCGGGCACGCGGCCGGAAGCTCAGGGTGGATCTTCTCGTTCCCGGGGACACGCGCTATCGGACCTATCGGATCCCGGAGCTCGGCGCGCATGCGACGGGCCTCCCCTTCCTGGACTATCTCCTCGCGGACCCGGTTCCGGCAGTGGTTCTTGGACGGGACCACGTGGTGCCCGTGCGCGTGCCGAACGCTGCGCGCTACTGCCTCCACAAGCTCATCGTCGCCACGCTCCGCGCGTCTCGCGCGGCGGCGAAGGCCGACAAGGACATCGCTCAGTCCGCGGTGCTGGCAGCCGTCTTAACGGAGAAGTTCGAGGGAGATCTGCTCCAGGCTGCGCGGAAAGTCCCCGCCGGCGCCCGAAAACGCCTCGCGCAGAGCGCGCGGCGCGCCGCGGCGCTACTTGCCGACCGCCATGCGCCGGGACGGGACTTCCTCGAGGGATTGGTCGGCCGATGAGCTCACGCGAGCATTCCATCCAAGGCGGCGTGACCGAGTAGCGAGCGAGCAGTTGCCTCGTTCTTCGCCAACCGGGCTTCGAGCCGCTCGATCTCCAGCCGCAGCAGCACTCCCGGCGCCATGACGCGCGGACAGACGCGCTGTCCGGCAGCGACGACGAAGCCGAACAGCGCGCGGTAGTACCCGACGTGCCGGGGATTCACCTCGACGAAGGCGTCGGTCATGCGGTGCCGGCGCGTCGCCACGACGTACGCCGAGCCGAACAGCGCCGACAGGACGGACCGCGAGTCCGCGCCCCTCGCCAGCGCGAGACGCGTGAGCTCGCACACGCCGCCGCGGGCGTGCCGCACGGCATCGATCGCGTCGCCGTAGCTCTTGTCGGCGGCCAGGCCCTCCGGGCCGTCGAGCCGCAAGGTCAGGGTGCCGACGATCGCTTCGTGCTCGGCCGCGATCAGCGTGACCCCGGGGCGCAGCCCCTCATCCTCAGCGCTCAGGACGTAGCCGCGCGCGGCGTATCGTGACTCGACGAGCGTCGCCGCTTCTCGCAGCTCGTCGGGAGAGCGGGCGATGGCCGCCGCGAGATTGCCGTTGCTCTTGGGGGTCGCTTCGCGTGGCCGGCGGCCTCTCCTGATGAGGCCGTCGAAAGCAATTCCCGGTTGGTAGACCCAGTACGGCTGCGAAAACGACGAGCGCGCGAAATGCATGGTGCCCCTCTGGATGTTGTACTTGTAGTGGATCGTGAAACTGCCAGAGGAGCAGGAGACTTTCAACTGTCTCCGTAGCGCGACACGCCGGCGCGCCGACTGTCGTGCTATGACGACGGCATGGGCGTCAAACGTTCTGGCGCAGCGCCTCGACGACGGGAATCCTCGACACTCGCCACGCGGGCAAGATTGACGCGAGGAGCGTCGCGATGCAGCCGGTGAGAAACGCGCCCGCGATCACCGAGGGCACGAGACGGATCGCGGCCGTATAGCCGAGATTGGCATTGGGCGGCGGCGGCATGGGGATGCCCACCACCGAGATCGCAATCGCAACTGCGATGCCGAGCAGCACGCCGACGGCCGCGCCGAGGAGACCGAGGATCGCGCCCTCGGTCATCACCAGCAGGAAGATCTTCCGCCCGCGGTCGCCGACGGCGCGCATCGTGCCGAACTCGCCGACGCGCTCGAAGAGACTCATGTTCACGCTGTTGACGACGCTCAGCAGCACCATCGCGAGGATGATGAGCCGCAGCACGCCGAACTGGCGATCGTAGAGCTCGACCGTCTTCCCGTAGAAGTCGTTCAGCTCGCTCCAGGCCTTGACGTCGAGCCCGCGACTCGCCGCCAGCTCCCGCGCCTGCGCGACGACCGCCGCGGTGTCGCGCGTGCGCTCGAGCGACACCACGAGCAGGTTCACGCCGCGCGCGGCGAGGAGCTCCTGGGCCGCGGCGAGCGGGACCTTGACCGCGCGGGCGTCGTAGTCCTTCGAGAAGCTCTGGAACACGCCGACCACCTCGAAGTCGAGCGTGTTCATTGCGCCTTCGGCGGTATTCACCAGGATCGTCACCGGGTCGCCGGGCGCGAGCTTCAGCGCCTCGGCGACGCCCTGGCCGACGAGGATCCCCTGGCGATCTTCGTCGGCGAGCCGGCGCCCGGCGGTGATGACCTGGTAGACACCGAGCTTCGCCTCGCGGCTCGGCTCGATGCCCTCGCCGATGATCGACAGATCGGTGCGGCCGTTGTTGAGCAGCCCGGAGAACTGCACGCGCGCGAGCACGTCCGCCACCCCCCGCCACTGCGCGGCTGCCTTCCGGATCTCGTCCGGTGCGCCGATGACGTACTTGTCCGGGGAACGGGAGCCGTAGGCGAAGAACCCCGCCTTGGCGATCTGCACGTGACCGGTCTGCGAGCGGATGATGACCTCGCCCAGGCGGAAGAACATGTCCTGGATGAAGCCGCCGCTCAGGATCAGCCCGACGACGCCGAACACGATCGCCGCGAGGGTGATCCCGGTCCGGACCCGATGCCGGAAGACGTTTCTGAACGCGAGCTCGAGCATGCCTTGCGCGGGCTACCGGTTGTGGCGCAACGCATCGACGACCGCCAGGCGGGACGCCTTCCAGGCCGGATACAGGCTCGCCGCGAGCGTGGTCAGCACGGCGAGCGACATCGCGTCGAAGACGAGCGGCCAGGTGATGAGGATCTCCCCCAGGTAGCCTCTCGACATTCCCGGCGGCGGCGGCATCGGGATGCCGACGGCCGAGATCGCGTAGGCGAGGACGATCCCGACGACCGCGCCGATCGCGCCGCCCAGGATGCCGAGAACGACGCCCTCCATCACGAAGCGTCGCATGATCGTCGCCCGGGTCACGCCGAGCGCCATGGACGTCCCGATCTCGCCGGTCCGCTCCAGCACGCTCATCATCAGCGTGTTCGAAATGCTGAGCACGATGATGATGCCGATGATCGCCGTGACCACCAACACCTGCTTCGAGAACAGCGCCACGGTCTTCTTGTAGAAGTCGGCGAGCGCGTGCCAGGGGACGAGCTCCAGGCCGTTGGCGGTGATCTCGCCGCGCAGCGCGCCCACGGTCCGGTCGGTCGCGGCGGTGTCGTCGAGCAGGACCACCCACGTGTGCGCGCCCGTCGTGCGCAGGAGCTGCTGCGCCACGGGCAAAGGCATCCGCAACGCGGCGTCGTCGTAGAACTTGCTGACGGTCGTGAACGTCCCTCGGACGCGCGCTTCGACTGCATTCACGCCGCCCGACCTGGTGTTGGCCAGCAGCACGACTTTGTCGCCGGGTTTGACGCCGAGGTTCTCGGCGAGCCCCTGTCCGACGATGATGCCGGTGGGGTCGTCCGCGGAGAGGGACGTGCCCGCCGTGATGGTCAGCGAGGCGCTGAGCGTCTGCTCCTTCTCCGGGATGACCCCTTCCCCGACGAACGACACCGTCGACTCTCCCACACTGATGAGACCGGTCAGGCGGAGCCTCGGCGAGACCACCTTGACCCCAGGCCAGCTTTCGAGCCGGGTGCGCTCCGGCGCGTTGTCGGGCAGCAGAAAGCTGAAGGGGTCGGCCGTGCCCGCATCGAGGAAGCCGGTCCGGACGACCTGGATGTGCCCGAGGAACGAGCGGATCGTCGACTCGCGCATGTCCTTGAAGATCCATTCGATGAATCCGGCGCTGAGGAGGAGCGCGACCACGCCGAAGGCGACCGCGCCGACGCCGAGCCCGCTGCGCCGCTTCTGGCGCAGGATCATCCGCAAGGCGAGCGAGAAGTCGAGCGCGAGCGGCGCCGCGAGCCGCACCGCACGGTCGCGGACCGCGTAAATCGACTCTCGGATAGGTAGATAATTCACGCTCGCGCCCCGGCCCGCGATACGAGGTTGGCCTGACGAATACTATCCTCCATGATGCTGACTGATACGTCCGTCGAGCAAGACCTCGTCGCCGAGCTCGCGGCGATCGTCGGACCGCCGCACGTCCTTGCGGACGACTCCGGCCGCGAGCTGCACTCCCGGACGACCGAACCCAGGAGTCGCCGCTGCCGCGCCGTGGTCCATCCCGGCTCGGCGCACGAGGTGAGCGCGATCCTGCGCCTCGCCGCGCGGCACGGCGTGCCGGTCTGGCCGTTCAGTCGCGGCAACAACTGGGGCTACGGGACGAAGAACGCGCTCGAAGAGGACGCGATCATCCTCGTGCTCGAGCGGATGAACCGGATCCTCGAGGTAAACGGCGAGCTCGCCTATGCCGTGATCGAGCCCGGGGTCACGCAGCAACAGCTTCACGAGCACCTCTCGGCCCACCACCCGGACCTGATCGCCGACTGCACCGACTCGACGCCGCTCGGCAGCGTGCTCGGCAATGCGATCGAGCGCGGCTACGGGTATACGCCCTACGGCGACCATTTCGGCCATCTCTGCGGCCTCGAGGTGGTGCTGCCTTCGGGCGAGCTCGTGCGCACCGGCGGCGCGGGCGAAGCCTGCGCCACGTGGAACACGCACAAGTGGGGCTCGGGTCCGGCGCTCGAGGGTCTCTTCAGCCAGGGGAATTTCGGCGTCGTCGTCAAAGGCGGCATCTGGCTGCGCCCGAGGCCCGAAAAGCTCGTGCTGTTCACGCTGGACGTGGCGCGACCTCAGGATCTTCCGGCGGCGGTCGATGGGCTTCGCCAGCTGGCGCTGGCGGGCATCGTGCAATGCCACGTGCACATGGTGAATGCCTTCCAGACCCTGTCGCTTCTCCAGAAGTATCCGCCCGATCTGCTTGCACGCGGCACGCGGATCCCGGAGGAACGTCTCGCCGAGCTCAAAGCGCACTACCGCCTGCCGGAGTGGACCGCGGTGGGCGGCATCTACGGCACCGCCCGGCAAGCGCGTGCCTGCGAGCGTGCCATCGCGCGGGTGCTGAAGGGCGCGGGGAAGCTCAGCTTTTTCGACGCCGCCAAGGTCGCGCAGTCGGCGAGGCTCGTCGGTCTCTGGGAGCGTTCGCGAGGCCGCGGGCTCATGGCCACAGTGGCGAAGGCGATCAAGTCGCAGGTGACCCCGAAAGACTTTGCGCTCGTCGCCCTGCTGCCCGACCTGTACGGCCTGCTCCAGGGCCGGCCCACCTGGACGATCTTGCGGTCGGCGTACTTCAAGAGCCGGGTCACGCCCGCGCCCGGGGACCTCGATCCCGCGCGCGATCGCTGCGGACTGATGTGGCTCGCGCCCGCGGTGCCGATGACGGGCGCGCACGCTCAGAAGGTCCTCGGGATCGTCCAGCCGCTCTTCGCCCAGCTCGATCTCAACCTGTCCGCCTGCTTCACGATGATGAACGAGCGGACCATGTTCTTTCTCGTCGGCATCTTCTTCGACCAGGAGAACGCCGCCGAGCGGGATCGCGCCGCTGAGCTCTATCGGAAGGTGCATGAGGCGCTTGGTCAGCACGGCTATCAGCACTATCGGGGCGGGATCCCGGCGTGGGCGGCCGACGCTGCTGCCGGCAACCCCGCCGGCCGGCTCCTCGGCGAGCTCAAGCAGGCCCTGGACCCGACGGGCGTGCTCGCCCCCGGGCGCTACAATCTCCAACGCCCGGGACATCGATCATGAATCAGGCATCGACGCTCGCGCCCGCCGCGTCCCAGGGACGCGTCAGCACCGAGGAGTACGTCGCCCGGTTCCAGCGCGACGGATTCGTCGAGATCGAGAACGCCCTGCCGCGCGAGTTCGTGGAGAAGGTCCGGCGCGAGTTCATGCAGGCGATGGACGCGAAGGTGAAGCGCTTCGCGCTCGCGCCCGTGAAGCCCACCGACGGCCGCGACAAGGCCAACACCAACGTGAAGATCGACTTCCGCCCCGAGGGCGGAAACCACGATCTGAATCGCTGGAACATGCATGTGCCGACGCAACCCCTGCTCCTGCACGAGCAGCTGATCGCGAACCCGGTGGCACTGCCGGTGATCAAGGCGCTGCTCGGCGCCGAGCCGGTCGCGTTCCTCATCGCTTCCGACACGCCTTATCCGGGATCGGGCTTCCAGAACATCCATCAGGACTTTCCGCGCTTCGGCCTCACGGTGAACGTCCCCCTGGTCGACTTCACCGAGGACAACGCGCCCCTGGAGGTCTGGCCCGGGTCGCACATCCGCCCCGGGCCGTTCCACACGGGCGAGGTCGATCTCTCCGCGGACGAGATCCGGGCGCTCGGTGCCGGCAAGCGCATGCTGATCAAGGCGGGGTCGATCCTGATCCGCGATCAGCGCATGGTTCACCGGGGGACCGCGAACACCGGCTCGAACCCGCGGCCTTGCCTCGCGATCTGGTACAAGAACCTCAGCGGTTTCACCATCACCGGCCTGACGATCCCCATTCCCCACCGCGCGGTCGCGAACCGCATGGCGAAGCTCGCGCTCCGGATGCGCCGCGAGGGGCGAGGGTCCGGGGGCGCGGTGAGGAACCGGACCCTCCTCAACCTCGGCAACTTCTTCGGCCGCATCGTCGAGGAGACGTCGGCCTCCGACCGCGACTTCCGGCGGCGGATCCCGCGCGAGCAGTGGGACAGCTATTCGCCGGAGATGCGCGCGTTGCTGCGCTACGCCTCGGTGGAGGGTCGCGCGAACAAGCCGCGGTCCGTGCTCGGCTCGGCGATCCTCGCGACCGCGGGCGGCGTGTTCGCCGCTCGGGCGTGGCAGCTGAAGCTCATGAGTGGGGCTGGCGGGCGGCGCTGAGGCGCGGCGGCGAGACCAAAACAAAAGCGGACCCGATTGGGTCCGCTTTGTCTTTCTGCAGCGCGGCGACGGGCCGCGGGAGAGTTTGCTAGGCGCGCTTCCTGCGCGTCACCACACCGATCGCCAGAAGACCG
>JBOIFD010000431.1:0-5571 GCA_050741515.1 Burkholderiales bacterium | reverse complement strand
CGCGATAGGCGGTGACGACGCGGCAGAGCTCCGGGTGCACGGGCGGGCAGTGGAAGCACTCGGAGAAGTTCTCGGCGATGAACTTCCAGTTGGCGTGCACGTCCACGACGATGCGCTTGCCGATGCGCAGGCTCCCGAAGCCGTAACGCTCGAACCGCGCGGGCATCTGGCCGAGGGACTCGGCGAGGGGCGGCGCCGTGCGACCGGCGAGGTGGATGAAGACGAAGCCGCCCCAGGCTGCGACCGCGACATCGAAGAGCGGGAATCTCTTCGGATCGAAGTCGGGCGTCGGCATGCGGCGCGGCGTCGCTATCAGCCGGCCCGCGAGATCGTAGGTCCAGGCGTGATACGGGCAGACGATGCGGCTCCGGGCGAACGACCCTTGCGCCGCCGTGCAGAGGATCGACCCGCGATGCCGGCAGGTGTTGTGAAAGGCGCCCAGCTCGCCGTCCTCCCGGCGGACGACGAAGATCGACTGCGTGCCGACCTCGGCGACACGGTAATCGCCGGGCGCGGGGATTTCTTCCTCGCGCGCGACGGCGATCCAGCGGTCGTACCAGAAGACCGCCAGCTCGCGCTGATAGCGCGCGGGATCGTGGAACCAGCTCGCCGGGAGACCGGCTTCGAGGCGCTTCAGCGGCGCCCGGGTCGGCAGGAGCTTCCGGCCGGTGCGCGTCATCCCGGGTGCTCGTCCACCGACCGGCAGTGCCGCTGCTTCTCCGACTCCGGCAGGAACGAAGCGAGAAAGCTGTTCCTTGCCAGGCGCCGCAGGTCCGCGCGCGACAGGCCGAGCGCGCGCTGCACGGCGCGGTAGTTCGCGTTGACGTACCCGCCGAAGTACGCCGGGTCGTCCGAGTTCACCGTGACTCTCAGCCCGGCGGCCATCAGCTGCCCGAGATTGTGCTGCTCGAGGGACGGGAACACCCGCAGCCTCACGTTCGAGAGCGGACACACGGTGAGCGGGATTTGCTGGGCCGCGAGCCGCGCGACTAGCGCCGGATCCTCCAGGCAGCGCACGCCGTGGTCGATGCGCTCCGCCTTCAGGAGGTCCAAGGCCTCCGTGATGTACGCGGGCGGGCCTTCCTCGCCCGCGTGCGCGACGGCCCGCCAGCCGAGCTCCCGGCAGCGTGCGAAGACCCGCGCGAACTTGCTCGGAGGATGGCCCCGCTCCGACGAATCGAGACCCACGCCCACGATCCGGTCGCGATACGGAAGCGCCTGATCCACCGTCGCGAACGCGTCCTCCTCGCTGAGGTGCCGGAGGAAGCACATGATGAGATACGCGCTGATGCCGAGCTTCCGTGCCCCCTCCGACAAGGCGGCGTGGATGCCCGCTATGACGATCCCGAACGGCACGCCGCGCGCGGTGTGAGTCTGCGGATCGAAGAAGATCTCCACGTGCCGGACGCTGTCGGCGTGCGCGCGCTCGAGATACGCCCAGGTCATGTCGAAGAAGTCGCGCTCGGTCGCGAGGACGCCGGCGCCGGCGTAGTAGATGTCCAGGAACGACTGGAGATCCGAGAATTCGTAGGCCGCTTTCAGGCTCGCCACGGTGGGGTAGGGCAGCGCGACGCGGTTTCGCTTCGCCAGCGCGAACATGAGCTCGGGCTCGAGCGACCCTTCGATGTGCAGATGCAGCTCGGCCTTCGGCAGGCCGTCGATGAGGGCGGCGTGATCATCCATGGCGGCTTCTCCGGGAGCGAGGGCCAAGTATCGGCAAGCTGTCGCGCCGACTCAAGAGCTGCGCCGTCGGCCCCGGCCTGCCGTAGAATTGCCCGCTCACGCGGCGCGGGTGCGCCCGATCTGGAGGGACAACATGCCTACCGGCACCGTCAAGTTCTTCAACACCGCCAAGGGGTTCGGTTTCATCCACCCGGACGACGGCTCGAAGGACGTGTTCGTGCACATCTCCGCCGTCGAGCGCTCCGGCCTCGCCGGCCTCAACGAAAACCAGAAGGTGTCGTTCGAGCTCGAGCGCGGCCGCGACGGCCGGGTGGCGGCGGTCAACCTCAAGGCCCTCTGAGCGGCGCCGGCGGCGGCCGGCGTCCAGCCGGTCGCGCGCGGCGTATCGAAGGGAGCGCGGGAGCGCCATGAAGCTCGACATCTTCAATCACATCTTCCCGACGAAGTTCTACGAGCGGATGCTCGAGGTCGACCCTGCGGCGACCGACATGCACAAGCGCGTCCGCGCGATCCCGAGCATCGTCGACCTGGACGAGCGGTTCCGCATCATGGACCGGTTCGGCGACTATCAGCAGGTGATCTGTCTCCCGCACCCGCCGCTCGAGGAGCTCGGCAAGCCGCCGCTGTCCACGGAGCTCGCGCGGCTCGCGAACGACGGCATGGCGGAGCTCGTGGGGAAGCACCGCGACCGTTTCGCGGGGTTCATCGCGGCGCTGCCGATGAACGACCCCGAGGGCCTGCTCAAGGAGACCGAGCGCGCGATCCGCGAGCTCGGCGCCGTCGGCGTCCAGGTGTACAGCAACGTGCTCGGCCGACCGCTCACCGATCCTGCGACGCTGCCCTTGTTCGACCTGATGGCCGAGCTCGACCTGCCGATCTGGCTGCACCCGGCGCGCGGCGCCGGCTTTCCCGACTACGTCGGGGAGCGCAAGAGCCACTACGAGATCTGGTGGACGTTCGGCTGGCCGTACGAGACCAGCGTCGCGATGGCGCACATCGTGTTCGCCGGGCTGTTCGACAAGCACCCGAAGCTCAAGATCATCACCCATCACATGGGCGGGATGATCCCCTACTTCGAGGGCCGGGTCGGCCCGGGGTGGGATCAGCTCGGCAGCCGCACCTCCGACGAGGACTACCGGCTGCTTCTTAAGAAGCTCAAGAAGCGTCCGCTCGACTACTTCCGGATGTTCTATGCCGACACGGCGCTCTTCGGCGCCTACGACGCGACCGTCTGCGGGCTCAAGTTCTTCGGCGCCGATCGGGTGCTGTTCGCTTCGGACTCGCCGTTCGATCCGGAGAAGGGCTCCGCATACATCCGCTGGACGATCGAGATCATCGATCGGCTCGACCTGACGGCGGAGCAACGGCACGCGATCTATGAGGGCAACGCTCGCCGGCTCTGCAAGCTGAGCTGACCGAGGCGGTCGCGGAACGCGAGGCCCTTCCATGACGACCCGCAGCGTGCGGACCCAGCTTCTCCTGGGTATCGCCGGGGTCGTGATGCTCACCATCTTGCTCTTCGCGGCGGCGGTCTGGCGCTTGATCCTCCTGCCGGCCGAGGACGAGCTCGCGGCGCGCGACATGCGCCACGCGGCGGCCGCGGCCTCGTCACGGGTGCGCAGCCTGGTCGAGAGCCTCGAGCGCATCGTCGCGACCGGGCGCGAGTGGGGCCGCAGCGGTCAGCTCTACGTCGGCGACCACGAGGAGTTCAACCGCATCGTCCTGCCCGTGATCCGCAACCGGCCCGAGATCACCGCGGCGCTGCTCGCGAGCGCGGACGGGCAGGAGATCATGCTGCTCAAGACCGAGCGCGGCTGGGACAACCGCCTGACCAGCGTCGCGAAGGACGCCGCCGCGCAGCGCTGGGTGCACTGGGATCGCGGCGGCGGCTTCCTGGGCGACGAGACGCGCCGCAGCGACTACGATCCGCGCCGGCGCCCGTGGTTCACCGGCGCCATGGCGCTCGCCCGCGAGGAGGACGTGCACTGGACCGAGCCGTACGTGTTCTTCACCACCCGGGAGATCGGCATCACGGCGTCGTCCCGGTGGACCGATCGCAATACCGGCAAGCGCTACGTCATCGCCTTCGACGTCGCGCTCAGCGACCTGTCCCGGCTCACGGCCGCGATGGACGTGGGCGAAGTGGGTCGGGTGGCGATCCTCAGTGCGGACGGACGGCTGCTGGGCATGCCGCGCCATCCCGCGATCCGCGGGGAAGAGGACGTCAGGGCGCGACTGCTCAAGACCCCGGCGGAAGCGGGCTTCGAGCTGCACGCCGCAGCGCTGCCGCTGTGGGAAGCCGCCGGCCGGCCGGCCGCGACGCCGCTGCAGTTCGCGGACCGGGGCCAGCTCTGGTACGCGCATTTCGACGTCGTGCCCGTGGGCGCCAGCCACTTCGTCGTCGCGGCGGTCGCGCCGCGCAGCGACTTCGCGCTGGGGCGGCCGTGGCACCTGGCGGCCATCGGCGCCATATTCCTCGCCACCTTAGCGGTGGCGATGCTGAGCGCGAACGTCGGCGCGCGGCGCCTCGCGCGCACGGTTCGCGACCTGACGCGCGAAAGCGAGCGCATCGGCAACCTGGACCTGGAGCGGCCGGTCGCGGTGCGCGCGCGCTCGAGCGAGCTGGTCGCGCTCGCCGCGGCGCAGGAGAAGATGCGCCAGGCGCTGCTCGAGGCGACGCGCGACCTCGAGCGCAAGGTCGAGGCCCGGACCCGCGAGATCGCCGCGGCGCAGGCGGCGCTGCGCGCGGCGAGCGACGAGCAGAGCGCCGTCTTCGAATCGGCCACGATGGGCATCGCGCTCATCCGGAACCGCGTCATCGACAGCTGCAACCGCAAGCTCGAGGAGCTGTTCGGCTACGGCCCCGGGGAGTTCGCCGGCCAGCCGACCCGTGTCTGGTACCCGAGCGAGGAGGAGTACCGCCGCGGCGGCGACGAGGTCTACGCGCAGCTCGCGCGCGGCGAGACCCACCAGCGCGAGCAGCAGCTGCAGCACAAGGACGGCAGCCGCTTCTGGTGCCGGCTGTCGGGCCGCGCGGTGGATCCCGCCGACCTCGCCAAGGGCACGGTGTGGATCATCGACGACGTGACCGCCGAGCACGAGGCGGCCGAGGCGATGCGGGAGGCGAAGCGGATCGCCGAGGAAGCGACGCAGGCGAAGTCGGCGTTCCTCGCCAACATGAGCCACGAGATCCGCACGCCGATGAACGCCATCATCGGGCTGTCGCACCTGGCGCTGAAGACCGCGCTCGAGCCCAAGCAGCGCGACTACGTGTCCAAGATCCACAACGCCGGCACGTCGCTGCTCGGCATCATCAACGACATCCTGGACTTCTCGAAGGTCGAGGCGGGCAAGCTGAACGTGGAGGCAGCGCCGTTCCGCCTCGACGAGGTGCTCGACACCGCGTCGTCGCTGGTCGCCCAGAAGGCTGCCGACAAGGGGCTCGAGCTGGTGTTCGACGTCGCGCCGGACGTGCCCCAGGGCTTGATCGGCGATCCGCTGCGGATCGGGCAGATCGTGACGAACCTGCTGAGCAACGCGATCAAGTTCACCGAGCGCGGCCAGATCGACGTGCGGATCCGCTGCCCCGAGCGCACGGGCGACAAGGCGCTGCTGCGAGTCGAGGTGGCCGACACCGGGATCGGCATGACCCGCGAGCAGGCGGCGCGCCTCTTCCAGGCGTTCAGCCAGGCCGACAGCTCGACCACCCGCAAGTACGGCGGCACCGGCCTCGGGCTGGCCATCTCGCGGCGTCTCGTCGAGCTGATGGGCGGCACGATCTGGGTCGAGTCCGAGCCGGGGGCCGGCAGCACCTTCGCCTTCACCGCCTGGCTCGGGGTCGGCGGCGAGGACCTTGCGCGCCGCCGGGTCCTGCCCGCGGCGCTGAAC
>JBOIFD010000430.1:0-22398 GCA_050741515.1 Burkholderiales bacterium | reverse complement strand
TGCTCGATGCGCCTTCGCCGGACGGCGAGCCGGTCCCGGACGCGGCCGAATCCGCCGCGAGCCCCGGGTCCGCCGCGGGCTCCGCGGAGGTCGCAGGGCCGCCGGCACCCGAACCGATCGGGGCGGCGGTGGGGTCCACCGGGTACCCGCTGCGGCGCGCGCGACTCGTCTACGATCTCTTCTACCTGACCAGCCTCGAGGCGAACAATCCGACCAAGGTCGGCGAGGTGCGGCACCGGTGGTCGCAGGACGGGGGGAGGTACGAGGTCGAGTCGGTCGCCGAGGCCGTCGGGTTCCTGTCGCTGGTGTTCAACGGGAAGTTCGTGCAGCGCTCGACGGGCGAGCTCCGCGCCGACGGACTCCACCCCGCGCAATACACGCTCGACCGCGGCCGCGGCGACCGGACCGAGGTCGCGCGCTTCGACTGGCCGCAGGGCCAGCTCGCCCTCGCCTGGAAGGGCGAGTCGCGGACGCTGCCGCTGCCGGCCGCCGCGCAGGATCCGCTGTCGCTGATGCACCAGCTCTACTTCCTGCGGCCGATGCCGGCGTCGGGGACGATCGCCGTCGCGACCAGCCGCAAGCTCTATCGCTCGTCCTTCGAGCTCGCCGGCGGGCAGACGCTCCTCACGCCGCTCGGCCCGGTCCGCACGCTCCTCTTCCGCCGGCAGGAGCCGAACGGTGCGGCGACCGAGCTCTGGGCCGATCTCGACCGGGACCTCCTGCCGGCGCGCGTCCGCGCGATCGACAGGAAGGGCAACGTGGTCGACCAGGTGATCCGCGAAGCCGAGCTCGAGCCGGCCGAGCCGGAAGGCAAGTGACCGGTCAGCCGGTCTTCAGCAGCCGCGCGATGTCGCGCGCGAAGTAGGTCAGGATCCCGTCGGCGCCCGCGCGCTTGAATGCGAGCAGCACCTCGGGCACGCACTTCGCCTCGTCGAGCCAGCCCGCCTGGAACGCCGCCTTGAGCATCGCGTACTCGCCGCTCACCTGGTAGACGAACGTCGGCGCCTTGAACTCGTCCTTCACCCGCCGCACGATGTCGAGGTAGGGCAGCCCCGGCTTGACCATCACCATGTCGGCGCCCTCCTGCAGGTCGAGCCCGACCTCCCAGAGCGCCTCGTCGGAGTTCGCCGGGTCCATCTGATAGGTGAGCTTGTCGCCCTTGCCCAGCGCCGCGGCCGAGCCGACCGCGTCCCGGAACGGGCCGTAGAACGCCGACGCGTACTTCGCCGAGTAGGCCATGATCCGCGTGTGGACGAGCTTGCGCGCCTCGAGCGCGGCGCGGACCGCGCCGATGCGCCCGTCCATCATGTCGGACGGCGCGACGATGTCGACGCCCGATTCGGCCTGGGTCAGCGCCTGCTTCTCGAGGACGACGAGCGTCTCGTCGTTGAGGATGTAGCCCGCCTCGTCGACGACGCCGTCCTGGCCGTGGCTCGTGTACGGGTCGAGCGCGACGTCGGTCATCACCCCGAGCTCGGGGAAGCGGCGCTTCAGCGCCGCGATCGCCCGCGGAATCAGGCCGGCGGGGTTGGTCGCTTCCCGCCCGTCCGCGGTCTTGAGCGCGGGCTCGATGGCGGGGAAGAGCGCGATGGTCGGGATGCGCAGCTCCAGCGCGGCCTCCGCCGCGGGGAGCAGGCGGTCGATCGTGTAGCGGACGACGCCCGGCATCGAGGGCACCGGCTGCTCGGCGTTCTGGCCGTCGATGATGAAGACCGGCCAGATCAGATCGTCGGTCGTGAGCACGTGCTCGCGCCTCATCCGCCGGGAGAAATCGTCGCGGCGCAGGCGCCGCATCCGCACCGCCGGGTAGCTGCCGTACGCGCTCATTGCTCCGCTCCAGGTCCTATATTTCTATTCAAGATCAATGATTTGATAAATCCGGTCCGGACGGCATCCAGCTTGCTTCGGTGCTCCGGAACCTTTTCCTCGGGCGCCGACTCATAAGCGTAGACGGTTTCGATCGTCTCCCGCTTCTCCTCCCTGAGCGGGTGCCTTAATCCAATTTAAGGCATTTAGCCCCAGGCTTTCCCCTTTGGCCTGGGGCTTTTTTATGCCCGCTCGCCGGCGCGGTGCGCCCGCCGCTCCCCGGTGCGGCGAGCCAGCCCGCAAACACCGCTTCCGCCTCCTCGACGCCGCTGCGCCGCAGGCTCGAGAAGAGCTGGGCCGTGTAATCGCCGCCGAGACGGCGCAGGCGCTCGCGCACGCGCTGCAGGGTGGCGCTCGCCTCGGCTCGGGAGAGCTTGTCGGCCTTCGTGAGGAGGCAATGGATCGGGCGGCCGGTCGGCCGGAACCAGGCGAGCATCGCCTCGTCCCGTTCGGTGAGCGGGTGCCGCGCGTCCATGATCAGCGCCAGGCCGCACAGGCTCGCGCGGGTCTGGAGATAGCCGCTGAGGGTCTCCTCCCAGTGGCGGCGCATCGTCTCGGGCACCTTCGCATAGCCGTAGCCGGGCAGGTCCGCGAGGAGCCCGCCGCCCGTGAGGCGGAAGAGGTTGATGGTCTGGGTCCGGCCCGGCGTCTTGCTCACGAACGCGAGCCGCGTGTGATTCGCGAGGGCGTTGATCGCGCTCGACTTGCCGGCGTTGGAGCGGCCCGCGAACGCGATCTCGGGTTCCCGGGGCGGCGGCAGATCCTGCAGGCGATGCGCGGAGGCGATGTAGGTTGCGTTCTGAAACAAGGACATCCGGGTGCTGGGCCGTTCGCGGTTAGAATAACAGCCTTTTTTGCGTCGTCGAACAACACGAAAGGGGAGTCATGACGTTCCGCCCGGCGCTCGTCGCCGCGGCGCTCGCGAGCGGCGCCGTTCTCGCCGCCGAGCCGCCGCCGAAAGCCGATCTCGCGAAGGGTCAGCAGGTCGCGTCCCAGGTCTGCGCCGCCTGCCACGGCCCCGACGGGAACAGCATCGGCCCGGCCAACCCGAAGCTCGCCGGGCAGATTCCGGAGTACCTGGCGAAGCAGCTCGTGAACTTCCGGCCCGGAAAGGGCGACAAGGCGGCGGAGCGGCCGAACAACGTCATGGCGGCGTTCGCCGCGGCGCTGTCGGCCGAGCAGATGCGCGACGTGGCGGCCTTCTACGCAAGCCAGAAGCTGATCCCGGAGAAGGCGCGCAACAAGAGCACGATCGAGCTCGGACGGCAGATCTTTCGCGCCGGCATCGCCGACAAGAACGTGCCCGCCTGCGCCGGCTGTCACGGGCCGGCGGGCGCGGGGATCGCGATCCAGTATCCCGTCCTCGCCGGGCAGTACGCCGCGTACATCGAGGCCCAGCTCAAGGCGTTCCGCAGCGGCGAGCGGGCGAACGACCCCAACCGGATGATGCGGACGACCGCGTCGCGTCTCTCCGACCTGGAGATCAGGGCGGTCGCCGACTACGTCGCCGGCTTGCGCTGACGCGCGTGGCAGCGTTTGCGGCGACCGCCGAGTACCTTGAACGCTGCGATGGGCCGCTCGCCGCATGTTTTCCGCCGCGCTCGCGCTCGCCGTGGTCGCGCTTTCTCGAGCCGCGGCGAGAATCCGCGATCGGGGCGCGGCGAGAACCCGTTCACACCCGCCGCCGCCGCCGCGGAATAACCGGAGCGGACGCGGTGTTATTCCCCGTACAGGCAGCGCGGGAGATCGGTGCACGGGGAAACGCAGGAGGGATAACGACGCGGCTCGGACTCGCCGGGCTGGTCGCGGTGATCGCCGGCTGCGCCGCGTTCGCGGCGGTGCCGGTGACGAACGAGGGCGACGTCCTCGTCGACCGGAACGGGATGACGCTCTACACTTTCGATCGCGATTCGGAATTGAAGAGCGTGTGCGACGCACAGTGCGCGGCGGACTGGCCGCCGTTCATCGCCGCGGCGGGGGCGAAGCCGGCCGGCCGCTACGCGATCATCGCGCGCGACGACGGCCGCCGGCAGTGGACGTACCAGGGCAAGCCGCTCTACCTGCGGGCCACGGACGAGAAGCCCGGCGAGCGCGGCGGCCACGGCGTCGACAACCTGTGGCGCATCGCGCGGCCGTGACACTCGAGCGGCCGGCATGAACCCGGAGCGAATCGCCGAGCACATCCCCCGGTTGCGGCGCTATGCGCGGGCGCTCGCGGGCGACCAGCATGCCGCCGACGACCTCGTGCAGGACACGCTCGAGCGGGCGATCAACAAGCGCCACCTCTGGCGGCCCGGCAGCGATCTCCGCGCCTGGCTGTTTGCAATCATGCACAACGTATTCGTGAACCAGCTGCGAAGCCGGCAGGCGCATCCGGAGGACGCGCTCGATGAGGACGCGCTGCCGGCGGTCGCGCCCACCGACGGCGCGCGGCTCGAGATCCGCGACCTGCAGAGTGCGCTCGCGCTGCTGCCGCCGGAGCAGCGCGAGGTGCTCCTGCTCGTGGGCCTCGAGCAGCTGACGTACGCGGAGGTGAGCCACGCGCTCGGGATCCCGATCGGCACGGTGATGTCGCGGCTGTTCCGCGGCCGCGAGCGTCTGCGCCTGCTGGTGACCGGCGCACCGGCGATTCCGACGCTGAAGGTCGTGAGATGAAGCCCTCGGACAACGAGCTGCACGCCTACGTCGATGGCGGCCTCGACGCCGAGAGCCGGCGCGCGCTCGAGGTGCATCTCGCGCAGGCGCCGGAGGACGCGGCCCGCGTAGCCGCCTATCGCGAGCAGAACGCGGCGCTCCATGCGGTGTTCGACCCGGTGCTCGACGAGCCGGTGCCGGACCGGCTGCGTCACGTCGGCGCCGGCCGGCGCACGGCGCGGGTCGCCGTCGCTGCGGGCTGGCTCGCGGTCGGCGCGGTCATCGGCTGGTTCGCGAATGCCTTCCTCACCGACCGGCCGCACGCGCTCATGTCGTTCTCGCGCCAGGCGGCGCTCGCGCACGCGGTCTACTCGCCCGAGGTGCGCCATCCGGTCGAGGTCGGGGCGGCCGAGCAGGAACACCTCGTCAACTGGCTGTCGAAGCGCGTCGGCGCGAAGCTGCGGGCGCCGGTCCTGAGCGCCGAGGGTTACGAGCTGGTCGGTGGGCGGCTGCTGCCAGGCGAGAGCGGCGCGGTGGCGCAGTTCATGTACCAGGACGGGAAGGGCAAGCGCCTCACCCTCTATGTCTCGCGGCTCATGGGCAAGCAGCGCGACACCGCGTTCCGGTTCAGCCAGGAAGACAAGGTCTCGGTGTTCTACTGGATCGACGGGGCGCTCGGCTACGCGCTGTCCGGCGAGCTGCCGAAGGCCGACCTGCTCAACGTCGCCACCGCGGTCTACAAGCAGATCAATCCCTGACGCCGCACGGGGGCTTTGCCCCCTCGTTCGTCCGGGGCGTAAGGCATCCGGGGGCTCCAGCGACTCGTACACCGATATCATCCCGTCTCGTGGAGGCTCCATGCTGATCCGACGTCCCACCGACCTCCTGCCCTCGGAGATCACCCCGCAGCGGTTCTACGCGCGGCGGCGCGAGCTCATCAAGCTCGCGGCCGCGGGCTCGATCCTCGGCGCGGCGGGCGTGCTCGGGCCCGACGCGCGCGGCCAGGCGAAGACGCTCGGCCTGCAGAAGCTCGAGAACGTCGCGAAGAGCCCGCTCAGCACCAACGAGCCGCTGACCGCCTACCAGCACGTCACCACGTACAACAACTACTACGAGTTCGGCACCGAGAAAGAGGAGCCGGCGGTCTACGCGAAGCGCCTGAAGGCGCGGCCGTGGACGGTCGTGGTCGACGGCGAAGTCGCAAGACCGCGCACCTTCGGGATCGAGGAGCTCCTCAAGTTCCCGCTCGAGGAGCGCGTTTACCGCCTGCGCTGCGTGGAGGCGTGGTCGATGGTGATCCCGTGGGTCGGCTTCGAGTTCAACCGGATCGCCAAGCTCGTCGAACCGACCGCGAAGGCGAAGTTCGTCGAGTTCCTGACCGCGGTCCAGCCCGACACGATGGTCGGCGTCAAGCTGCCGGTGCTCGACTGGCCTTACGTCGAGGGCCTGCGCATCGACGAGGCGATGCACCCGCTGACGATCCTCGCCGTCGGCCTGTACGGCGAGGTCCTGCCGAACCAGAACGGCGCGCCGATCCGCCTCGTGGTGCCGTGGAAGTACGGCTTCAAGTCCGGCAAGTCGATCGTGCGGATCCGCTTCGTCGAGAAGCAGCCGAAGACCGCCTGGGAGAAGGCGAACGCGAGCGAGTACGGCTTCTACTCGAACGTGAATCCCGCCGTCGACCATCCGCGCTGGACCCAGAAGAAGGAGCGCCGCATCCCGGAGTTCTTCTCTCGCCGCGACACCGTGCTCTTCAACGGCTACGGCAGCCAGGTGGCGAGCCTGTACGCCGGGATGGACCTGAAGAAGTTCTACTGAGCGGCGTCGTCCATGTCACTCTCGCCCCGGGCGGTGCGGGCGCTGAAGGCAGCGCTGTTCGTCCTCGCGCTCGTGCCCCTCGGCCGGCTCGCCACCGGCGCGCTCTTCTTCCCCGACTGGCTGGGCGCGAACCCGGCCGAGTTCATCACCCGCTCGACCGGCGACTGGACGCTGCGGTTCCTGCTCACCACCCTCGCGGTGACGCCGCTGCGCAAGCTCACCGGCTGGCACTGGCTCGCGGGCTATCGGCGCATGTTCGGGCTGTTCACGTTCTGCTACGCGCTGGTGCACCTGTCGAGCTACGTGTCGTTCGACCACGTGTTCGACGTCGTCGCGATCCTGAAGGACATCGTGAAGCGGCCGTTCATCACCGTCGGGTTCACCGCGCTCGTGCTGATGACCCCGCTCGCGGTCACGTCGACCAACCGGATGGTGCAGCGGCTCGGGGCGAAGCGCTGGCTTGCCCTGCACCGGCTCGTGTACGTCATCGCGCCGCTCGGCGTGCTGCACTTCTGGTGGATGGTGAAGCGCGACATCACCGAGCCGGCGATCTACGCGCTCGTCCTCGCGGTGCTGCTCGGTTACCGCGTGGTCGCCGGGCTCAGGGGCCGCCGCCGGCGCGCGCGGCCCGCGCCGCGCGGAGTCGCGCAGCCGCGGGCGAACGCCTGACGCACGCGGTCAGGTGGAGGCGCTCGCCGCGCCGCGCGTCGCGTGTCGCCGCGCCGTCCACTCCTGCAGGCGCTCGAAGTACAGGTAGATCACCGGCGTGATGTAGAGCGTCAGGACCTGCGACAGGATCAGCCCGCCGACCACCGCCAGCCCCAGTGGCCGGCGCGCCTCGCCGCCGATGCCGATCGACATCGCGATCGGCAGGCTGCCCATCAGCGCGGCGAAGGTCGTCATCATGATCGGCCGGAAGCGCGTCAGGCACGCCTGGTAGATCGCCTCCGCCGGCGGCTTGCCCTCGCGGCGCTGCGCTTCGATCGCGAAGTCGATCATCATGATCGCGTTCTTCTTGACGATGCCGACCAGCATGATGATGCCGACGAACGCGTACATGTTCAGCTCGTAGCCGAACAGCCACAGCGTGAGCAGCGCGCCGAAGCCGGCGGTGGGCAGCCCCGAGAGAATGGTGAGCGGGTGGATGAAGCTCTCGTAGAGGATCCCGAGCACGAGATAGATGACCAGGATCGAGAGCGCGAGGAGGATGCCCATCCCGCGCAGCGACGCCTGGAACGCCTGGGCCGTGCCCTGGAAAGACCCGGTCACGGTGGGCGGGACCTGCGACTCGGCGAGCGCCCGCTCGATCCGGGCGATGCCCTCGCCCAGCGAAACCCCGTCGCGCAGGTCGAACGAGATCGTGACCGAGGGCAGCTGGCCCTGATGGGTCACGCTGGCCGGGCCGATCCCGTAATCGAACTTCGCCACCGCGCTGAGCGGCACCAGCGCCCCGGTCGAGGAACGGATGTAGAGCATCGGCAGCACCGACGGGTCGGCCTGGTAGCGCGGGAGCAGCTCGAGGATCACGCGATACTGGTTGGTCGGGGTGTAGATCGTCGACACCTCGCGCGCGCCGTAGGCGTTGCTGAGGGCCGATTCGATCTGCAGCGGGCTCACGCCCAGCGCCGCCGCCTTCTCGCGGTCGATCTCCACCCGGACCTGCGGCCGCGCGATCTCCAGGTCGCTCGTCACGTCGACCAGGCCCGGGAGGGTCTTCAGCGCGGCCTCGATCTGGGGCGCCCAGTGGTAGAGATCGTCGGTGTGGGTGCTCTGCAGCGTGTACTGGTAGGGGCTCTTCGTGAGCCGGCCGATGCGGATCGCCGGAACGCTCTGCACGAACGCCTTGATCCCGACGATGCCCTGGAGCCTCGGCCGCAGGTCGCGGATGATCTCCTCGGCGGGCTTGCGCTGCGCCCGCGGCTTGAGCGTGATCACGACGCGGCCGACGTTGAGCGAGGGATTGAAGGGGGTGGCGCCGATGAACGACATCAGCGCCTCGACGTTGGGGTCGGCCCCGATGACCTCGAGCACCTCGCGCTGCAGCGCCGCCATCGCGTCGAACGAGACGTCCTGGCGCGCCTCGGTGAAGCAGAAGAGCTGCCCGGCGTCCTCGCTCGGGAGGAAGCCCTTCGGCATGCGGGCGAAGAGCCACCCCGTCGCGAGCGTGATCGCGAGGAACACCACCATGGCCAGGCGGGCATGCCCCAGCACCCAGCGCAGGCTCACGTCGTAGACGCCCTTCACCGCTTCGAACGCGCGCTCGCTCGCGAGGAACAGCCGGCCGTGACGCACCTCGTGCCGCGGCTTGAGGATCCGGCTGCACATCATCGGGGTCAGCGTCAGCGACACGAACCCGGAGATCAGCACCGCGGTCATGATGACCACCGCGAACTCGTGCAGGAGCCGGCCGAGGATGCCGCCCATGAACAGCACCGGGATGAACACCGCGGCGAGCGAGAGCGTCATCGACACGATGGTGAACGAGATCTCCCGCGAGCCGTCGAGCGTCGCCTGCCAGGGGCTCTTGCCGGCCTCGATGTGGCGGCTGATGTTCTCCAGCATCACGATCGCGTCGTCGACGACGAAGCCGACGCACAGCGTCAGCGCCATCAGCGACAGGTTGTCGATGCTGTACCCGAGCAGGTACATGACGGCGAACGTGCCGATGATCGACAACGGCAGCGCGACGCTGGGGATGACCGTGGCCGGCACGTTGCGCAGGAAGATGAAGATCACCATCACCACCATCGCCAGCGCGAGCATCAGCGTGAACCGGACCTCGCCCACCGACTCGCGGATCGTCACCGAGCGGTCGTAGAGCACGTCGATCGCGATGCCCTGCGGCACCTCGGCGCGGAACGTCGGCACCAGCCGCTTGACCTGGTCCACCACCTCGATCGTGTTGGTGCCGGGCTGGCGCTGGATCGCGAGCACGATGCCGCGCTTCGCCTTGAACCACGCCGCGAGCTTGTCGTTCTGGACCCCGTCGATCACCCGCCCGAGCTCGTGCAGGCGGATCGGCGAGCCGTTGCGGTAGGTGACGATGATCGGGCGGAAGGTCTTCGCGTCGCTCAGCTGCCCGGTCGCCTGCACCTCGTACACCCGCTCCTTGCCGTACAGCGTACCGGTCGGCAGGTTCACGTTGGCGTGCGCGACCGCCTGCTCGACCTCGTTGATGCCCACGCCGCGGGCGGCGAGCGCGTTCGGGTCGAGCTGCACCCGCACGGCGTACTTCTGCTGCCCGTACACCAGCACCTGCGCGACCCCGCTGATGGTCGAGATGCGCGGCGCGAGGTACGTTTCGGCATACTCGTTGATCGTCGACAGCGGCAGCGTGTCGGAGGTCAGCGCGAGGTAGTACACCGGGGAATCGGCCGGGTTCACCTTGCGCAGGGACGGCGGCGTGGTCATCGTCGACGGCAGCTGGCGCACCGTGTTCGCGATCGCCGCCTGGACGTCCTGCGCGGCGGCATCGACGTCGCGATCGAGGGAGAACTGGATGGTGACCGCGGCGATCCCCTGGCCGCTGGTCGAGGTCATCGAGTCGATCCCGGCGATCGTGGAGAACTCGCGCTCGAGCGGCGTCGCCACCGCCGCGGCCATGGTCTCCGGGCTCGCGCCCGGCAGCTCGGCGCGCACCTGGATGGTGGGGAAGTCGATGTTGGGCAGCGAGCTCACCGGCAGCAGCCGGTACCCCGCCAGCCCGAAGATGATCAGGCCGGCCATGACCAGGACGGTCATGACCGGCCGCCGGACGAAGAGCTCCGAGAGGTTCATGAGCGCTGCGCCGGCGGCGGGCCGACTCGAACCTTCGCTCCGGGGGTGAGCCGCAGCTGACCGCGCGTGACCACCTGCTCGCCCGGCGCGAGGCCGTCGGCGATGACCGCGGTGTCCCCCTCGGTGCGGGCCACCGTGACCGTGCGGATCTCGGTCGTCATGTCCGCCCTCACGACGAACACGTACTGCCCGGTGGGGCCCGTCTGCACCGATTGCGCCGGCACCACGAGCGCGTCCTTCTGTTCGCGCAGGTGGAGGCTGACTCTGACGAACTGGCCCGGCCAGAGCGACCGGTCGCCGTTGGGGAACGCGGCGCGCAGCTTGATGGTGCCGGTCGAGGCGTCGACCGCGTTGTCCACGAAGACCAGGTTGCCGGTCGCGGCGAGGCGCTCGCTCCCCGGTCCCTCGATCGCGGGGGCGACTTCGACCTTGAGCGGGCCGGTGCTCATCCGGCGCCGGATGGCCGGGAGCTCCTGCTCCGGCACGGCGAAGCTCACGTAGATCGGCCGGACCTGGTTGAGCACCACCAGCGCGTTGGCGTCGTTCGCCTTGACCAGATTGCCGCGCTGGAGCATGACCCGGCCCGGGTAGCCGTCGATCGGCGACCGGATGGTGCAGTACTCGAGGCTGAGCCGCGCGTTGTCGACCGCCGCCTGGGACGCCTTGGCCGCCGCCTCGGCGGTCTCCGCGGTGGTGCGGATCTGGGCGTAGCCTTCCTGGGAAATGAACTTCTTCTCGAGCAGCTCCTTGTAGCGGCGCTCCTGCGACCGTGCCTGATCACGCTGGGCCGCGTCGCGCAGGGCGTTCGCTTCGGCCTGACGGAGCTGCGCTTCGTACGGGCGCGGGTCGATCTTGAACAGCACGCTTCCCTGGCGCACCTCCTCGCCTTCGCGGAAGGCGACCTCGACGATCTGGCCGTCGACGCGCGCCTTGACCGCGACCGTGGAATAGGGCTCCACGTTGCCGATGGCCTGGAGCTTCACCGGCATCGACTGCTGCACGACCGGCATCACCGACACCGGAACCGGAGGCGTCAGGGGCCGCTTCGACTCGTTGGCCCGGATGTCGGCCACGTAGTACGAGTACGCAACGAGACCCGCCGCCACGACGCCGACGCCGACGGCGGCGAGGATCAGCGTTTGCTTGAGACGTCGGGACGGCGCCACTTGGCGGGACCTGCGCGAACTTGGAGGCGGTTGGCTGAGACCGCGCCGGCGGGCGCGCTCGACCCGAAGGCGGGGGCGCCTGGGGGCTGCGGGCGCTGAAGCGGAGCGCGGTCGGTGTGTGCGGTCGAGGTCCCGGAATCTGCGGACGCCGCGCCGACCCCGGCGCCGGGTCCGCCGGACCGGACCGGCTCGGGGCGCGCGCCGTCCTTCAATGGACGGCAATCTACGGCAAACGATGCTCCAAGGCAAAGAGGGAGGCGACCGGCTCGCGGCGGCGCACCATGTGGGTCGCCGTTCCGTCGACCATCACTTCGGGGACCCGGGGCCGGGTGTTGTAGTTCGAGCTCATCGCCATCCCGTAGGCGCCCGCGGACAGGATCGCGAGCAGATCGCCTTCGGCGAGCGCGAGGCTCCGCCCGTGGCCCAGGAAGTCCGCTGTCTCGCACACCGGCCCGACGACGTCGTACGGCCGCGGCGCCCCCTCGCGGGGCGCGACCGGCACGATGTCGTGCCAGGCGTCGTACAGCGCCGGCCGCAGGAGGTCGTTCATCGCCGCGTCGACGACGGCGAAGCTCCGATCGGGTCCGTGCTTCAGGTACTCGACCCGGGTCAGCAACAGACCGGCGTTGCCGACCAGCGCCCGCCCGGGCTCGATCAGGATCTGCTCGGTCCGCCCGGCGAGCCGGGCGAGCAGCGCGCCGAGGTACTCGGCCGGCGCGGGCGGCTGCTCGTCCCGATACCGGATCCCGAGTCCCCCGCCCAGGTCGAGATGGCGCAGCGCAATGCCGCGCTTCGCCAAGGCATCGACGAGCTCGAGCACCCGGCCGAGCGCGGCCACGAAGGGCGCCGCGTCGGTGAGCTGTGAGCCGATGTGGAAGCCGATCCCGGCCACCTGCAGGCTCGCCGAGGCGGCGGCCTTCCGGTACAGCGGCATTGCCTCGTCGTACGCGATCCCGAACTTGTTCTCCTTCAGCCCGGTCGAGATGTACGGGTGAGTCCGCGGATCGACGTCGGGGTTCACGCGCAGCGACACCGGCGCGCGCTTGCTCATCTGGCCGGCGACGCGCTCGATGCGCGCGAGCTCGGCGGCCGACTCGACGTTGAAGCACAGGATCCCGGCCGCGAGCGCCTCGCGGATCTCGCCCTCGCTCTTGCCGACGCCGGAGAACACCACCTTGCGCGGATCGCCGCCGGCGGCGAGGACCCGCGCGAGCTCGCCGCCCGACACGATGTCGAATCCCGCGCCGAGCCGCGCGAGCACGTCGAGGACCCCGAGGTTCGAGTTCGCCTTCATCGCGTAGCAGACGAGGTGGTCGCGGCCCGCGAGCGGCGCGGAGAACGCGCGAAATGCGCTCTCGATCGCGGCGCGCGAGTAGACGTAGCACGGGGTGCCGAAGCGGCGCGCGATCTCGTCGAGCGGGACCGACTCGGCCTGCAGCCGCCCGCCGCGGAGGTGGAATGCCGTCATCTACCGGCGCTTGGGCTTCGCGACCGAAGCGTCGTCGTCGCTCTCCGGCGGCGGAAGGTAGAGCGAGCCGCGGCTGCCGCAGGCGCACAGCATGGCGGCGAGGACGAGGAGGGCGGCGAGGCGGCGCATGGAACCGACAATCATATACGCCGCACTCGGCGCGCGCCTCGCCTAGAAGAGCTGACTGCGCACCTCTTCGTTGGAGCGCACCGGGGCGCGCTCGGCGGTCGCGGTCGGCTGCTGCTCCGCGGGCAGGAACTCGCGGTAGAAGTACTCGGCGACCAGGCCGTCGGGCGCCTGCAGCCCGGTCTCGGGATCGATCCTCACGCTGACGACGCCCGGCGGCGCGGCCGTCAGGGCCTCGGGCACGCCCTTGAGCGCGCGGCCCATGTAACCCATCCAGATCGGCAGCGCGGCGAGCGCGCCGGTCTCGTTCGTCCCGAGCTTCTTCGGCTGATCGAAGCCGATCCACGCGACCCCGACGAGCTCCTGCTGGTAGCCGGCGAACCAGGCGTCCACGTAGTCGTTGGTCGTGCCGGTCTTCCCGGCCAGGTCCTTGCGGCCGAGCGATGCCGCGCGCGCCGCGGTGCCGGAGCGCACCACGTCCTGCATCATGCTGTCCATGATGAACGCGTTGCGGGCGTCGATGACGCGCAGGCTCTCGTCCCCGGCTTTCGCGGGCTGCGCCTCGGCGAGAAGGTTGCCGCGGTCGTCGACGATCCGCTCGATCAGGTACGGGTCGAGCCGGTAGCCGCCGTTGGCGAACACCGAGTACGCGCGCGCCATCTGCCACGGCGTGACCGCCCCGGCCCCGAGCGCGAGCGTGAGGTACGGCGGATGCCGGTCGCCGTCGAAGCCGAAGCGCTGCAGGTAGTCCTGCGCGTACTGCGGGCCGATCGACTGCAGGATGCGGATCGACACCATGTTCTTCGACTTCACCAGCGCGGAGCGCAGCCGCATCGGCCCCTCGTACTTGCCGTCGTAGTTCCGCGGCTCCCACACCAGGCCGCCGGTCATGGTCGCGTCGACCACCACCGGCGCGTCGTTGATCACCGTCGCCGGGGTGAACCCCTTCTCGAGCGCCGCCGAGTAGATGAACGGCTTGAACGACGAGCCCGGCTGGCGCCAGGCCTGGGTGACGTGGTTGTACTTGTTGCGGTGGAAGTCGAACCCGCCGACGAGCGCGCGCACCGCCCCGGTCCGCGGATCGAGCGCGACCATCCCCGCCTCGACCTCGGGCATCTGCAGGATCTGCCAGCCGAGCTTCGCCTCCTTCTGGACGCGGATCACCGCGCCGCGGCGGATCCGGCGATTGGGCGGGGTCTTGGGCGAGAGCGCGGCGACGGCGAACTTCAGCCCGCCTTCGCCGATGGTCACGAGCTCGCCGCCGCGGAGGTACGCCTTGACCCGCCGGGGACCCGCCTCGAGCACGACCGCCGCGAGCAGGTCGTCGCTGTCGGGGAACTCCTGCAGCACCTCTTCGAGCGGCTCCTCGGGTGCGCCCTCGGGCAGATCGACGTATCCCTCCGGCCCGCGGTAGCCGTGGCGGCGGTCGTACTCGAGCGCGCCGCGGCGCAGCGCCGCGTAAGCCGCCGCCTGGTCCGGCTTCGTGAGCGTCGTGTACACCCGGAGGCCGCGGGTGTAGACGTCGTTCGGGTAGCGCTCGTACAGCACCTGCCGGACCATCTCGGCCGCGTACTCGGCGTGGACGCCGAACTCGTCGATCTCGCGGCGCACCTTGAGCTCCTGCTTCTGCGCCTCCGCGACCTCGCGCTCGTTCAGCGACCCGAGGTCGTGCATGCGGCGCAGCACGTACCCCTGGCGCGCCTTCGCCCGCTTCGGGTTCGCGACCGGGTTGTAGCCGGACGGCGCCTTCGGCAGGCCCGCCAGCATTGCCGCCTCGCCGACGCTCAGGTCCTTCAGCGCCTTGCCGAAATAGATCTGCGACGCCGCCGCGAAACCGTAGGCGCGCTGGCCGAGGTAGATCTGGTTCACGTAGAGCTCGAGGATCTGGTCCTTGGTCAGCGTGGACTCGATCTTGTAGGCGAGCAGGACCTCGTAGAGCTTGCGGGTGAGCGTCTTCTCGGTCGACAGGAAGAAGTTGCGGGCGACCTGCATCGTGATCGTGCTCGCCCCCTGGCGCCGGCCCCCCGCGAGCAGGTTGGAGTAGGCGGCCCGCACGACGCCGACGTAGTCGACGCCCTGGTGCTGGTAGAAGCGCTCGTCCTCGGCGGCGAGGATCGCGGCTTTCAGGACCGCCGGCACCTCCTCGATGCGGACGACGGCGCGGCGCTCCTCGCCGAACTCGCCGATCAGGACTCCGTCCGCGGTGTAGATGCGGAGCGGGACCTTCGGCTGGTAGTCCGCCAGGACGTCAATCGACGGGACCCTGGGGTAGGCGACGAGGAGCACGAACGCCCCGAGCATCGCCCCCAGGACCGCCAGCCCGGCCAGGACCGCCGCCGGGAAGGCGAGCCAACGTAACCACTTCAATGGGGAGATCTTTCTGGGGGGTCTAGGATCCACGCATTATAGGGGACCCCCCCGCCAAGACAACCGTGACAAAATGACTGACGCCGGGATGGGATTGACTAGACGCCCCCTAGACTTGTTGCTAGGATCTAAACTAAAGCTTCAGACCCACTCCTAAACAGCCGGAACCTAAGGGGAAATTTCTCTTCCGGCGGGGGGATTCTCGCTTGGCACTAGACATCTTCAAGCCCAAGGCGCAGCCGCTCTTTGGGATGGACATCAGCTCCTCCGCCGTCAAGATGGTGGAGCTCGCCGAAGCCGGCAAGAGCGCGCAGCGGGTGGAGCGCTATGCGATCGAGCCGCTCGCCAAGGACTCGGTCCTCGACGGCAACATCTCCAACCTCGAGTCGGTCGCCGAGACCGTCCGCCGCGCGTGGAAGAAGCTCGGCACGCGGACCAAGAACGTTGCGCTCGCGCTGCCCACCGCGGCCGTCATCACGAAGAAGATCGTCTGCCCCGCCGGGCTGCGCGAGGAGGACCTCGAGCTCCAGGTGGAGAGCGAGGCCAACCAGTACATCCCGTTCGCGCTCGAGGAAGTGAACCTCGACTTCCAGGTGCTCGGCCCGGCGCCCTCCGGCGAGGCGGAGGTCGAGGTGCTGATCGCCGCTTCCCGCAAGGAGAAGGTCGAGGACCGCGTCGCCGTGGCCGAGGCCGCGGGGCTCAAGGCGCTGGTCATGGACGTCGAATCCTACGCGATGCAGACCGCCTTCGAGCTGATCCGCCGGCAGCTGCCGAGCGACGGCCGCGACCAGAACGTGGCGGTGATCGACCTCGGCGCGAGCATCATGAACATCACGGTGCTGCGCAACGACCAGGCGGTCTACGCGCGCGAGCAGGCGTTCGGCGGCAACCAGCTCACCCAGGACATCGCGCGCCACTACGGGCTGTCGGCCGAGGAGGCGGAGAACGCGAAGCGCTCGGGCGGGCTCCCCGACAGCTACGACACCGAGGTGCTGCGGCCGTTCATGGAGAACGCGGCGCTCGAGATCCAGCGCGCGATGCAGTTCTTCTTCACCTCGACCCAGTTCAACTCGATCGAGCACATCCTGCTCACCGGCGGCACCTCGACCCTGCAGGGGCTCGAGGACATGGTGAGCTCGCGGACCCGGGTGAACGCGATGGTGGCGAACCCGTTCGCCAACATGTCGATCTCGCCCCGGATCCAGCTGAAGCGGCTGATTTCCGACGCCCCGGCGCTGATGATCGCCTGCGGGCTCGCCATGCGGAGGTTCGACGAATGATCCGCGTCAACCTGCTCGCCCATCGCGAGGAGCGGCGCAAGGGCCAGCGGCGCCAGCTGGTCTTCCTCGCGGTCATCGCGGCCGCCCTCGGCGGGGCGATCTGGCTCGCGGTCCACGGCGTGATCGCGGGCTACGTGTCGCTGCAGAACGAGCGCAACGAGTTCCTGAAGCGCGAGAACGCGAAGCTCGACAAGGAGATCGAGGAGATCAAGAAGCTCCGCGACGAGATCCAGGCGCTGCTCGCCCGCAAGGCGATCATCGAGGCGCTGCAGACCGACCGCGCCCGGGCGGTGGAGCTCCTCGACCAGCTCGTCCGGCAGACCCCCGACGGCGTCTACATCAAGTCGATGAAGCAGAACGGGCTCAAGGTCAACATCACCGGCTACGCGCAGTCGAACGCCCGGGTCTCGACGCTCATGCGCAACCTCCAGAGCTCGCCGATCATCGAGAACAATCCGGCGTCGCCGCAGCTGGTCGAGATCAAGGCCTCCGAGGTCAACAAGCGGCGGCTCTCGGAGTTCAACCTCAACTTCATCATCAAGCGGCCGGTCACCGACGAGCCCGGCAAGGCCGGCAAGGCCGGCGCCGCGGCCAAGAAGGGGTGAGACCGTGGCCAACGTCCTAGACCAGTTCAAGAACCTCAACACCCGCGATCCCGGCGGCTGGCCGCCGCTGCCGAAGCTGCTGCTGCTGGTCGG
Organism: Burkholderiales bacterium; assembly: GCA_050741515.1. Classification (GTDB taxonomy): domain Bacteria; phylum Pseudomonadota; class Gammaproteobacteria; order Burkholderiales; family SG8-39; genus DATEDA01. Next base: position 5,198 of record JBOIFD010000430.1, on the reverse strand, counting down.
GATCCTCGTCGGCGTGCTCGGGATCGCCTACTTCATCGACTGGCAGGGCCAGCTCGAGGAGCTCGAGGCCGGACGCCGGCAGGAGGAGACCCTCAAGCAGGCCTACGTCGACAAGAAGCGCCAGGCGGTGAACCTCGATGTGCTGCGCGCGCAGCTGCGCGAGATCGAGACCTCGTTCGGCGCGCTGCTCAAGCAGCTGCCGAACAAGTCGCAGATGGAAGCGCTGCTCGTCGACATCAACCAGGCCGGCCTCGGGCGGGGCCTCCAGTTCGAGCTGTTCCGGCCGGCGCAGAGCGAGACCCGGCGGGACTTCTACGCCGAGCTGCCGATCACCGTCAAGCTGACCGGCAACTACCATGACATGGGCGCGTTCGCGAGCGACATCGGCCAGCTGCCCAGGATCGTCACGCTGAACGACATGGCGCTCAGCGTGGGCAAGGACGGCAACCTGGTGCTGGATACGACCGCCAAGACCTTCCGCTACCTCGACGACGCCGAGATCCAGGCGCAGCGCAGTGCGGCGAAGGCCGCGAAGGCGGCGAAGAAATGAAGCGCGCGGCGCTCATTGTCGCCGCGCTCGCCCTGGCCGCGTGCGAAGGCGGCGAGCAGCAGGAGCTGCGCGCCGAGCTCGCCGGCATGACCAAGGATCTGCGCGGGAAGGTCCCGCCGCTGCCGGTGGTGAAGCCGTACGAGCCGGTGCCGTACACCGCGCAGGAGCTGCCCGACCCGTTCGGCCCGGCCAAGATCATCCTCGCGACGAAGGGGCAGGGCCAGGGCGGCGGGGGCGGCCTCAGGCCCGACCTCAACCGGCCGAAGGAGCCGCTCGAGGCCTATCCGCTCGAGAGCCTCAGGATGGTCGGCTCGCTCGAGCAGGGCAAGCAGACCTTCGGCCTGGTCAAGGCGGACGTCGGACTCTACCGCGTGCGCATCGGCAACTACATGGGCCAAAACTTCGGCGTCATCACGAAGATCTCGGACAGCGAGATCACGCTGCGCGAGCTGATCCAGGACGCCGGCGGCGATTGGGCGGAACGCGAGAGCAGCCTCCTCCTCCAGGAGGCGGCCGCCAGGGGAGCTGGAAAATGAGCAAGCGCATCTTGACCTACTTGACCGCGGCCGCGACGTGGCTCGCCGCGGCCGCGTCCGTCGCCCAGACCAACAGCATCGACGGCTTCAACGTCGCGGCGCAGGGCGGGCGCGTCATCGTCCGTCTCACCATGAAGGAGCCGCTCGGCGCACCGCCGGCGAGCTTCACCGTGGCGCAGCCGGCGCGCATCGCCTTCGACTTCCCGGGCACGACCAACGCCCTGGGCCGCACCAGCCAGGAGATCAACGAAGGCGACCTCCGCAGCGCGAGCCTGGTCCAGGTCGGCGACCGCACGCGCATGGTGCTCAACCTCCGCACCATGGTCACCTACGAGACCCAGATCGACGGCCGGAACGTCAACATCGTGCTGTCGCCGATCGCGGTGACCGGTGTGCGGCCGAGCCCGCGCGTCGAGCGGTTCGCCGAGGGCGTGCCCGACGCGAGGCACGCGATCCGCGACGTCGACTTCCGCCGCGGGCGGACCGGCGAAGGGCGCGTGGTCGTCGAGCTCTCCGACACCGGGACCGGCATCGACATCCGGCAGCAGGGACAGCAGATCATCGTGGATTTCCTGAAGGCCACGCTGCCCGACAACCTGCGCCGGCGCCTCGACGTCCTCGATTTCGCGACCCCGGTCGCGACCATCAACACGTTCCAGCAGGGGGAGAACGTGCGCATGGTCATCGAGCCGAAGGGCCTGTGGGAGCACAACGCCTACCAGACCGACACCCAGTTCGTGGTCGAGGTGAAGCCGGTCCAGTACGACCCCAACAAGCTGGTCCAGGGGACGCGGGGCGGGTACCGCGGGGAAAAGCTGAGCCTCAACTTCCAGAACGTCGAGGTGCGGAGCGTCCTCAACGTCATCGCCGACTTCACCGACCTCAACATCATCACCAGCGACACCGTGACCGGCAACCTCACCCTGCGGCTCAAGGACGTGCCCTGGGATCAGGCGCTCGACATCATCATGCAGACGCGCGGCCTCGATATGCGCAAGAGCGGCAACGTGATCTGGATCGCGCCGCGCGACGAGCTCGCGACCAAGGAGAAGCTCGAGCTCGAGGCGCAGCAGCAGATCTCGGACCTGGAGCCGCTGCGGACCGAGACCTTTCAGCTCAACTACACCAAGGCCGCCGAGCTGGTGGTCCTGCTGCGCGGCGGCGCCGGCGCCGCCGCGGGAGCGTCCAACTTGCCGATCCTCTCCAAGCGCGGCAGCGCGGTCGGCGACCCGCGCACCAACACCCTGTTCGTCCAGGACATTCCGTCGCGGCTCGAGTCGGTCCGCCGGATCATCGCGACCACCGACATCCCGGTGCGGCAGGTCATGATCGAGGCGCGGATCGTCGAGGCGAACGACAAGTTCGGCCGCAGCCTGGGCGTGCGGCTCGGTACGCACTGGTTCAACACCTCCCGGCTCTTCGGCGGGCCGAACCGCTACACGGTGGGCGGCCAGCTGCAGGACGTCGCCGACCACAGCGGCCAGCCCGCAACCCCCAGCACCATCCCGGGCTCGCTCAGCGTCAACCTGCCGGCGGCGACGACCCTGGCCGGCGAGCAGGTCGGCGCGTTCTCGATCGTGCTCTTGAACAGCGCGGCGACGAAGTTCCTGAACCTCGAGCTGACGGCGCTCGAGAGCGACGGCAAGGGCAAGATCATCTCCAGCCCGCGGGTCGTCACGGCGAACCAGGTCGAGGCGCTCATCGAGCAGGGCACGGAGATTCCGTACCAGCAGGCGACCTCGAGCGGTGCGACGAGCGTCGCCTTCCGGAAGGCCGTCCTCGCGCTGCGGGTGAAGCCCCAGATCACGCCCGACGGGAACGTCATCATGGACGTCGACGTCAACAAAGACGCGGTCGGCCAGAACACCACCGCCGGACCCTCGATCGACACCAAGCACGTCCGGACCTCGGTGCTGGTGGAGAACGGCGGCACGGTGGTGATCGGCGGGATCTACACCCAGGAGGACACGAGCCAGGTGAACAAGATCCCGTTCTTCGGCGATCTGCCGTACATCGGGCCGCTGTTCCGCAACTACTACCGGACCGACAACAAGACCGAGCTGCTCGTGTTCCTCACGCCGCGGGTCGTCGACGACCGGCTGAGCGTCCGCTAGCCGCGCCCGTTTCCGGAAAAGCCGGGCGCCGCCCGGCTGTCGTCCGTCCCCCTCGGCCCCGCCCGCCCGGCGGCGCGGGCGAGGGGGCCAGTACAATCCGGGCATGGAATCGAGCCGCAGCATCTTTCTCGTCGGGCTCATGGGCGCCGGGAAGACGACCGTCGGCCGCCAGCTCGCGCGGCGGCTCGGGAAGACGTTCCACGACACCGACCACGAGATCGAGCGCCGCACCGGCGTGCGCGTGGCGCTGATCTTCGAGATCGAGGGCGAGCCGGGCTTCCGCGCGCGCGAGGCGCAGATCGTCGACGCCCTGACCGCGCTCGACGACGTCGTGCTCGCGACCGGCGGCGGCGCGGTGCTCGATCCCGCGAACCGCGCGCGGCTCGCGAGCCGCGGCTTCGTCGTCTACCTGCACGCGCAGCCGCGCGATCTCCACTACCGGACGCGGCACGACAAGTCGCGCCCGCTGCTCGCCGGCGCCGACCCGCTCGCGCGGCTCGAGGAGCTGCACCGCGTGCGCGACCCGCTGTACCGCGAGGTCGCCGATCTCGTCGTCGACACCGGCCGGCAGAGCGTGGGCCACCTGGTGGAGCAGCTGCTCAAGCGGCTGCCCCAGGGATGCAAACTGTCCGCGTAGCGCTCGGCCCGCGCAGCTACCCGATCCACATCGGGAGCGGGCTCGCGCGGCGCGCCGACCTCGTCGTACCGGCGCTGCCGCAGCGGCGGGCGGCGATCGTCACCAACACCACCGTCGCGCGCCTCCATCTCGAGCCGCTCGCCGCGGCGCTCGCGGCGGCCGGGGTCGCGTGCGTCCGGATCGTCGTGCCCGACGGCGAGGACCACAAGGACTGGGCGACGCTCGACACGGTGTTCGACGCCCTGCTCGAGCACCGGTGCGACCGGCAGACCGCGATCGTCGCGCTCGGCGGCGGCGTCGTCGGCGACCTCGCCGGCTTTGCCGCCGCGACCTACCAGCGGGGCGTGCCGCTGGTCCAGGTGCCGACCACGCTGCTCGCCCAGGTCGACTCCTCGGTCGGCGGCAAGACCGCGATCAACCACCCGCGCGGCAAGAACATGGTCGGCGCGTTCCACCAGCCGCTCGTCGTCCTCGCCGACATGGACACGCTCGCCACGCTGCCCGATCGGGAGCTGCGCGCGGGGCTCGCCGAGGTGATCAAGCACGGCGCGATCCGCGACGCCGGGCTCTTCGCCTGGCTGGAAGCGAACGTCGAGCGTCTGCTTGCCCGCGATCCGGACGCCCTCGCCCACGTCGTGAAGCGCTCGGTCGAGATCAAGGCCGAGGTCGTCGCCGCGGACGAGCGGGAGCTGGCGGGCGAACGGGCGCTGCTCAACTTCGGCCACACTTTCGGCCACGCGATCGAGGCGGGGCTCGGGTACGGGACGTGGCTGCACGGGGAGGCGGTCGGCGCCGGCATGGCGATGGCGGCGGACCTCTCGGGGCGCCTGGGGCTGCTCGACGCCGCCTCGGTCGAGCGGCTGCGGCGAGTGCTGGAGCGGGCCGGCCTGCCCGTCGCCGGCCCCCTGCTCGGCGCCGCGCGCTATGTCGAGCTCATGGCGCTCGACAAGAAGTCCCGGGCCGGGCGAACGCCTTTCATCCTCCTCGAGCGGCTCGGCGCGGCGGTGATCCGGAGCGACGTCGCGCCCGAAGCGGTCCGAGCCACGCTAGACGCCTGCACGGAAAGCTGAATTCCTCTGCCACCCGGGTGTTGCGGCCGCTTTTTGCCGCACTGCGGTAACCGCTTGAAGCGCCTAGAGGTCCCCGGTATATTCGGAAGTCCCGTGAGTCCGCGCAAGGTCCCGCCCAAGGACCCTCCGCGAGCCGGCACGAGACGAGGTGTGACCGTGAACGAGCCTGCCCTTCCGCCCGCCCAGGGGTTGTACGACCCCGCGAACGAGCACGACGCCTGCGGCGTCGGCTTCATCGCGAACATCCAGGGCCGGAAGAGCCACGAGCTCGTCCAGCAGGGCCTGCTCATC
>JBOIFD010000429.1:0-5793 GCA_050741515.1 Burkholderiales bacterium | reverse complement strand
CACTGGTGCTGCTCTGGGGTCTGTGGGCGCTCGCGCGCGGCGCGGCGGCCTACGACGCCTGGCGCGCCGCGCTCGGCCATCCCCTGATGGTGATCTTCCACCTCGTCGCGCTGGTGCTCGTCTCCTACCACGCTTACACGTGGTGGAAGGTGTCGCCGAAGACGATGCCGGCGCTGCGCCTCGGGCGCAAGGAGGTTCCGCAGTCGCTGATCAGTGCCGGGGGCTGGGTGGCCGCGCTCGGCGCCACCGTGGTCGTGATCGGGCTCGTCGCGTGGGCGAGCCGATGAAACGGTCGAACGAGCCCATCTTCTGGTCGCTGTTCGGCGCCGGCGGCGTCCTGTCGGCGCTGGTCGGCCCGGCGCTGATCCTGGTCACCGGCCTGCTCGTCCCGGCGGGCATCTGGCTGCCGGGCGACGCGATGAGCTACGACCGCATGCAGGCCTTCGCCGGCCACTGGCTCGGCAAGCTCGCGATCGTGGCGGTGATCTCGCTCTTCCTCTGGCACGGGATGCACCGCGTCTACCACGGTCTCCACGACCTCGGCGTCCACGCCGGGAAGGGGACGATGGTCCTCTGCTACGGCGTGGCGTTCGTCGCGACGCTCCTGTCCGTCTGGCTCGTCCTGGCGATCCGCGCTTGACGCCGGTCGAAGGCTCACCCGGCAGGCGCTCGACGCCGTCGCGCACCACGGTGCTGGTTCTTTGGGGGGAGAAGTCATGAAGATCTCGTGGAAGGCGATTGCACCGATCGCGGTGGTCATCATTCTCATGCTGATCCCGCCCCCCGAGGGGCTGCCGCGGCACGCGTGGCTGTACTTCGCGATCTTCGCGGGCGTCATCGTCGGGTTGATGTTCGAGCCGCTGCCCGGCGGCGCGATCGGGTTGATCGCCGTGGCCCTCGTCGCGGTCCTGTCGGAGTACGTGTTCTTCAGCCCCGAGCAGCTCGCCAAGCCCGACTTCAACCCGGCGCGGTCGGCCTTGAGCTGGGCGCTCTCGGGCTTCTCCAACTCGACGGTGTGGCTGATCTTCGGGGCGTTCATGTTCGCGCTTGGCTACGAGAAGACCGGTCTCGGACGCCGCATCGCGCTCCTGCTCGTGAAGGCGATGGGGCGCAGGACGCTGACGCTGGGCTACGCGGTCACCATCGCCGACCTTCTGCTCGCGCCCTTCACGCCGTCCAACACCGCGCGCAGCGGCGGCACGATCTACCCCGTGATCCGGAATCTGCCGCTGCTCTACGACTCGAAGCCGAACGACCCCTCGATGCGGCGCATGGGGTCCTACCTCATGTGGGTGGCGATCGCGGCGACCTGCGTGACGAGCTCGATGTTCCTCACCGCGCTCGCGCCCAACCTGCTCGCGGCCGAGCTGGTGAAGAAGATCGCGAAGATCGAGTTCCAATGGGTCGACTGGTTCGTCGCTTTCGCGCCGGTCGGCATTCTGCTGCTCGCGACGGTTCCGCTGCTCGTCTACTGGATCTATCCGCCGGAGGTGAAGGAAGGGGCGGAGGTCCCCGCGTGGGCGGCGAAAGAGCTCGACAAGATGGGTCCGCTGTCGCAGCGCGAGATCACGCTCGGCGTGCTGGTCCTGGTCGCGCTCGCGCTCTGGATCTTCGGCGGCGATCTCATGGAGGCGACCACCGCCGCGCTGGTCGTGATTTGCCTCATGCTGCTCCTGAAGGTCGTCAGCTGGGACGACATCACCGCCAACAAGGCGGCGTGGAACACACTGGCGTGGTTTGCGACGCTGGTCGCGCTCGCGGACGGGCTCACCCGGGTGGGGTTCGTGAAGTGGTTCGCGGAGACCATGGCCACGCATCTGGAAGGCCTCTCGCCGACGCTGGCCGTGGCGATGCTGCTGCTGCTCAACTTCTTCGGCCACTACCTCTTCGCGAGCGTCACCGCGCACGTGACCGCGATGATCCCGGTGTTACTCGCGGTCGCCTCCACCATCCCGGGCATCAACATGCCCACGCTCGCGCTCGGGCTCTGCCTGCAGCTCGGGATCATGGGGATCCTCACCCCGTTCGCGACCGGCCCGAGCCCGGTGTACTACGGCAGCGGGTATCTGCCGGCGGCCGACTATTGGCGCCTGGGCGCGATCTTCGGGGTGATCTTCTTCCTGGCGTTCCTCGTGATCGGGGTCCCCTGGATGCTCGCGACGCGGTGAGCACCGCGCGCAAGCGATGACCGTGGCCGCCACGCCGGCGGGCAACCTTGCCCGCCGGGTCCGGAGAATCGGCCTCGCCGCCGGTCCGGTGCTGGCGATCCTCTGCTACTTCGCCCTGCCGACCGAGTTCGCCGACGGCGCCGGCAAGGTGGTGCCGTTCGCGCACGCCGGGCGGGCGACGCTCGCGATACTCGTGTGGATGGCGGTCTGGTGGATGACCGAGGCAGTCGACATCGAGCTCACCGCGCTCCTGCCGCTCGCCGCGTTCCCGCTCGCCGGCATCGCATCGATCGACGCGGCGGCGGCGCCGTACGCCTCGAGCGTCGTGTTCCTGTTCCTCGGCGGGTTCATCCTCGCGCTCGCGATCCAGCGCTGCGGGCTCGATCGCCGCATCGCGTTCCACACGCTGCGGCTCGTCGGCACGACCCCGGGGCGGCTCGTCGCGGGGATGCTGGTCACCTGCGCGTTCCTCAGCATGTGGATCTCCAACACCGCGGCGGCGGCGATGATGGTTCCGGTCGCGATCGCCGTTGTCGACCTCGTGTTGCGGACCAAGACCGGGAGCGGCTTCGATCCCAAGCAGGGAATCCCCGCGGACCAGGTCGACGCGCGCAACTTCGCGACCGCGCTGGTGCTGGCGATCGCCTACGGCGCGTCGATCGGCGGCGTGGCGACGCTGATCGGCTCGCCGCCGAACGGCATCGCGGCCAAGTTCATCCAGCAGACCTACGGCATCGAGGTGTCGTTCCTGAGGTGGCTCTCGGTCGGGCTGCCGCTCACGCTCGTGTTCCTTCCGGTGGCGTGGTTCATCCTCGTTCGCGTCGCCTTCCGGAGCCGGCTCGGACCGGTGGAGGGCGGGCGCGAGTACCTCGACGCCGAGCTCCGCAAGCTCGGCCCGATGACCGGCGCCGAGCGGGCGGTGCTCGCGGTGTTTCTCGCGACGATCCTGCTCTGGATCACGCGGCCCTGGGTGGTCGCGATCAAGCTCGGCGGCGTCGCCCCCTTCGCCGGACTGACCGACGCCGGCGTCGCCATGCTCGCCGCGATCGCGCTGTTCCTTATCCCGGTCGGGGGAAAGCTGGGCCTCCGGGCGATGGACTGGGACTACGCGGTCCAGCTGCCGTGGGGCGTGCTGATGCTCTTCGGTGGCGGGCTCTCGCTCGCCGCGGCCACCGAGGCCACCGGGGTCGCCGCATTCATCGGCAGCCTGACCCAGCATCTGGGGGGACTGCCGGTGATGGTCGTCGTCGTCGCGATCATCGCGCTCACCGTGTTCGCCTCCGAGCTCACCTCGAACACCGCGCAGGTCGCGCTGATGCTGCCGCTCCTCGCCGCGGCGGCGCCCGGCCTCGGCGTGCCGCCGGGGCTGCTGCTCATTCCGTGCACGCTCGCCGCGAGCCTCGCGTTCATGATGCCGGTCGGGACCCCGCCAAACGCGATCGTCTTCGGCACGGGACTCGTGAAGATCCCGCAGATGGTGCGCGCCGGCGTAATGCTCAACCTCGCCGGGATCGCGCTGGTGACGGCGTTCGCCTACCTCGTGATCCTGCCGATGCTCGCCGGCGGACGTCCGTCCTGAACGCGTGCGGAGAGATCCCGCCGCGATGCGCCAGCGGGAATCCTGATCCTCAAACCCGAGGGCGCACTCGTGCGCCGGCGGCGCGGCGCCAGGCGGTGTAGGGGGGGATGACGAGCAGCGACACCGCGAGATAGGCCAGAACGGTCGCACTGATCTGTGGCGGCGCGCCGTTCAGCGCGGCCACGAGCAGCGCGAGGCCGGCATTCCGCGCCGCACTCGTGATCGCCACCGCGGTTCGCATGGCGGGCTCGGGCCCGCCGAGCAGGTGACCGACGGCGAGCGCGGCACCGGTAATCAGGACGATCGCCGCCACCACGCGTGCGCCGGCGGTCACGGTGACCTCCCACACATCGATCAGCACGACGGCCACGGCTGCGACCAGCAGCAGGATTCCGATCCGTCGCAGCCCCGGTTCGAGACGCGCAGCGATCGAGGCGCTCCCCTGCCTCAGCGCCATACCCAGCCCGAGCGGCACGAGCTGCGCCACCAGCACCTGACGCGCCACGTCCCAGGGCGAGACGCTCGCCTGCGCTCCGTACAGGTGATTCAGTACCGCGATCGAGAACGGCATCGACACCACGGCGAGCAGCACCACGGCGATCTGCAGGCTCGGCGCGAAGGCGCGGTGGCCGCCGGCAGCGAGCGATCTCTGGAGCGCCACCGGAGCACCGGGCGAGATCGCCATCAGCACGATGCCCACCTCGGCCGGCCTGGGCAGGTCGAGGACGCGGGTCACCCCGAGCGCCAGGACCGGAACGGCGATCAGCACGGCGAACAGGCCGCGGGCCATCGGCCCCGGTCTGCGCCAGATCCAGCGCAGGTCGCCGGGCGCGATGCCGAGCCCCACGCCGAACATCACCGTGAACACGGTGACCGCAACCGTTGCCGAGACGACCCACTCCGGAATCGGGCCACTCATCGGGCCCCGGGCCCTTCAGAGTACGAGCGCCAAGCGCGCCTACCGCGACAGGCTCAGCACGACGTGCACGACGCCAGCATCCCGCCGAGTCGTCATGCCGAGGCCGCTCTTCTCGAACACCTTGAGCATCGGCGCGTTGTCCGGCAGGACTTCCGCGATCAGCTCGGTGATGCCGGCCGCGCGCGCGATCGCGACGAGGTGGTGCATCAGTCGCGACGCGATCCCGAGCCCCTGGTGCGGGTCGTCCACCGTGAAGGCGACCTCGGCGCGGCCCGGCTCCGAGACGATGTAGCGCCCGCCGCCCACGACCACTTTCCGCCCCGCTTCCTCCAGCTCCGCCACCAGCGCGACCTGATTGACGAAGTCGAGGTCGAGATAGAAAGCGACCTCCTTTTCCGTGAAGCCGGTTCTTGGACCGAAGAACCGGCGGTAGATCGTTTCCGGGCTGGAACGCCGGAACGCCGCCGCAATCGCATCCCGGTCGGCGGGTCGCTGAGCGCGGATGTCCACGCGTCGGCCGTCGCGCAGCGTCTCGCGGGCGGAATAATCAGCGGCGCTCACGCCTCAGCCCAGCGGCAGGTAGACCCGCAGCGTGCGGTCCTTCCAGAACATGCCGTTGAGGCGCCGCTCGGCTTCGTGGAGCTCCGCGCGCGTGGCCTCGTCGAACTCCAGGGCGGCGCCGGGCTGCGAGCCATCGCCATCCTCACGCCTGACCCGCGAGACCGCGAGCTTCGTGTACTTGCCGACCAGCTCCCGCAGCTCGTCGTCCGTCGTCCCGGGGGCGAAGTTGCCGATCCAAAGTTGCATGACTGCCTCCTGCTGGGGGGTCGCCAGTCTAAACCCGCCGCCCGCCGGAGCCTGATCGGCCGCAAGCGGGTGGGCGCCAGCCTACGTCATGGTTGCACTGCAACATGAGTGGTGCTAACGTCGCAGTCCCCCTTGTTTTCCGCTCCTCCTCGAGGTCCCCATGGCAACCCAGACCCCTCCCGGCGCCGGCCTGTGGCCGATGCCGCAAGGCGCCCAGGCGGCAACCGAATACCTGCTCGACGCCTGGCAGCGAACGATCCTCACCTGGGACGTGCTGCGCGAGCGCGGCAACCAGTACCTCGAGCACGAGAAGTCCGGCA
>JBOIFD010000428.1:0-3506 GCA_050741515.1 Burkholderiales bacterium | reverse complement strand
GGCACGGGCTGCGGCTTCGCGCGCGCGTGCTCGCGGCCGCTTCCGCGGGGGTCGCGCCGCGCATCATGGGCGTCGGCCCCGCGCCGGCGACGCGGAAGCTGCTGGCGAGGACCGGCCTGCAGCTCGCGCAGCTCGACGTGATCGAGCTGAACGAGGCCTTCGCCGCGCAGGCCCTCGCCGTCACGCGCGACCTGGGTCTGCCCGACGACGCCCCGCACGTGAATCCGAACGGCGGCGCGATCGCCATCGGTCATCCGCTCGGCGCCTCGGGTGCGCGGCTCGTCACCACGGCGCTCAACCAGCTCGAGCAGAGCAAGCGCCGCTATGCGCTCTGCACGATGTGCATCGGGGTCGGGCAGGGCATCGCACTGATCATCGAGCGGGTCTAGCCCCCGAACGCCGTCCCTCGCCCGCGCCCGGCCTGCCGACCCTCCCGCGGCGGGTGTTTTGTCATGTCCCCGTCATTTATTTAATGTGATACCTGCGATACAACAGATATCTATCTGATCTTGTTGATGATGTATTTTCTGAGCCCAGGCTGGAAGGTTCGTGCTTAAGTCTTTGTCGCAGTTAAAAAAATCACGCTGCTCGCCTTGACCCCTCGACGTTCTTTCACTAGAGTGGCAAACAGTGTCAACTAGTGGGGAAAAATGGCAGAAATGGCCGTTTTTCGCCGCCTTGAGGGGGATCGGTGTTTCAGGGAGCGACCGAGCTCAGTCTCGACGCCAAGGGACGGCTCGCGATACCGACCCGCCATAGGGAAGCGCTCACTTCGGGCGGGGGTGGGGTGGTCCTCACCGCGCACCCGGATCGCTGCCTGCTGCTCTACCCCCGCGCGGCCTTCGCGCCGATCGGGGCCAAGATCTCCACCCTCTCCAGCTTCAACGAGCAGGCCCGCTGGTGGCAGCGGCTGCTCGTCGGGTTCGCCGAGGAGATCGAGCTCGACGGCTCGGGCCGCATCCTCGTCTCGCCCGCGCTCCGCAAGTACGCCGACCTCAAGCGCGACGTGATGCTGGTCGGGCAGGGGAGCCACTTCGAGATCTGGGACGCCGGGGTCTGGGACCGGAAGCTCGAGGACGCGCTCGCGGCCGCCGGCTCGACGCCGCCTCCCGGCACCGACAACTTCGCGCTCTAGCCGCTTTGCGCCCGCACCGTGACTGCGCACCGACCCGTCCTCCTCGACGAGGCGATCGAGGCCCTCCGGGTCCGGCCGGACGGTGCCTACGTCGACGCCACGTTCGGACGGGGCGGACACGCCAGGGCAATCCTCGCGCGCCTCGGCCCGCACGGCCGGGTCCTCGCGCTCGACCGGGATCCGGAGGCGGTGGCGGCAGCTGGCGCGATCACCGACCCGCGGCTCGCGGTGCGGCACGCGCCGTTCTCCGCGCTCGCCCAGGCCCTGGCGCAGGCCGGCCTCGAGCGCGTGGACGGCGTGCTGTTCGACCTGGGCGTGTCGGCGCCGCAGCTCGAGGCGCCGGCGCGGGGATTCAGCTTCCGGACGGAGGGGCCGCTCGACATGCGCATGGATCCGACGCGCGGCGAGACGGCGGCGGAGTGGCTGGCGCGGGCCGGTGAGGCCGAGTTGCGGGGAGTGATCAAGAACCATGGCGAAGAACGGTTTGCTCGCCCGATTGCAAAGGCGATTGTTGCTGCTCGGGCGCGAGGGGGGCTACGGACCACCCTCGAACTTGCCCGTGTCGTGGCTGCGGCCGTCCGGACGCGTGAGCGGGGGCAGGACCCGGCGACGCGCACCTTCCAGGCTGTACGGATTCACGTCAATCAGGAGCTTGCGGAATTGTCGCTAGCGCTGCCCCAGGCGTTCACCGCGCTCGCCCCGGGCGGACGGCTCGCCGTGATCAGCTTCCACTCGCTCGAGGACCGGATCGTGAAGGGCTTCCTCCGCGGCCTGGCCCGGCCGCAGGTGCCCGAGCGCCTGCCCCTGAAAGCCAGCGAAATGCCACAAGCGCGGCTGAAACTGGTCGGCCGAGCCGTCCGGCCGGCGGCGCGGGAGGTGGCCGCCAATCCCCGCGCGCGGAGCGCCGTCATGCGCGTCGCGGAAAAGCCGGCGTGAACCGCCGGATTCTCGGGGTATCGCCTCGCCATGTCGCGTCTTAGCCTCCTCGCGCTCGTGCTGCTCGCCGCCTGCGCGCTGGGCCTCGTCACATCCCAGCACCAGGCGCGGAAGCTCTTCGCCGAGCTCGAGCGCGAGCAGGCGCGGGCCGCCGCGCTCGAGGTCGAGCACGGACAGCTCCAGCTCGAGGCGAGCACCTGGGCGCGGCATGCGCGGGTCGAGCGGGTCGCGCGCGAGCGGCTGCACATGCGTCCGCCGGAGGCGAAGCGCGTGCAGATCCTCGACGCGCCGCCGCCGGGAGGGCCCCGCCGATGAAGTTCAGGCGCTCGCCGGTCCTCGCGCCGACGTTCCCGCCGTGGCGCGTGCGCCTCGTCATCGGGCTCGCGGCGATCGCGCTGGGCGTCCTCGCCGGACGCGCGGTCTACCTGCAGGGCTGGAATCGCGATTTCCTCCAGGCGAAGGGCGAGTCGCGGTACAGCCGGACCCTCGAGATCCCCGCCGTTCGCGGCCGGATCTTCGACCGCAACGGCGAGGCACTCGCGGTCTCGACCCCGGTCAAATCGATCTGGGCGATCCCGGAGGACGCGGCCGTTGCCGGGCGCGACCTCGACCGGCTCGCGGCGGCGCTCGGGATGCCGCGCGCGGAGCTGCGCGCGAAGCTCGCCGACACCGGGCGCGACTTCGTCTACCTCAAGCGCCAGGTGCCGCCGCAGGCCGCCGAGCGCGTCGCGGCGCTCCGCCTGCCGGGAATTCACCAGAGCAAGGAGTACCGACGTTACTACCCCGCCGGAGAAGCGATGGCGCACGTCCTCGGCTTCACCGACGTCGACGACGTCGGCCGGGAGGGCATCGAGCTCGCGTACCAGGAGCACCTCGCGGGCCGCGCCGGCTCGCGCCGCGTCATCAAGGACCGCCTCGGCGAGGTGGTCGAGGACGTCGTGAGCCTCCGCCAGGCGAAGGACGGGCGCGACCTCGTGCTCGCGCTCGACTCGCGCATCCAGAACCTCGCGTACGGCGAGCTCCGCCGTGCGGTCGAGAGCCACCGCGCGAAAGGCGGCGGCATCGTCGTGCTCGACGCCGGGACCGGCGAAGTGCTGGCGCTCGCGAACCTGCCCTCGTACAACCCGAACAACCGGGCCCAGCTTGCCGGCGCCGGGGTGCGCAACCGCGCGGTGACCGACGCGTTCGAGCCGGGCTCGACGCTGAAACCGTTCACGATCGCGCTCGCGCTCGACACCGGGCGGGTCGCGGCGGCGACGACGATCGCGGTCGCGCCGGGCTCGCTCACGATCGGGCCGGCCGTCATCCGGGACGCCCATCCGGAGAAGGCGCTCACCGTCGAGCAGGTGATCCAGAAATCGTCGAACGTCGGCGCGGCGAAGATCGCGCTCGACCTGCCGCGCGAGTCGCTGTGGGGTCTCTTCGACGACGTCGG
>JBOIFD010000427.1:0-2074 GCA_050741515.1 Burkholderiales bacterium | reverse complement strand
TTTCCCGATCGCCTCGGTCGCGCCGACGCGCGCGTTCTACTGGCTGAACGCGAAGGACCCGCGGCGCGCGAAGGAGCTCGCCCGGGCGCTGTACGCGGCGTACTTCCTCGAGGACGTCGACACGTCGCAGGCCGAGAACACCATCGCCGTCGCCGCAAAGCTCGGGCTGCCGACCGACGAGGTCCGCGCCGGCATCAGCGACCAGGCGGTGAAGGACCTGACCAAGGCCGAGGTCGACAAGGCGATCGCGCTCGGCGCGTTCGGCTCGCCGTACGTCGTGGTCGACGGCGAGCCGTTCTGGGGCATCGACCGGTTCGACCAGATCGACCGGTGGCTCGCGACCGGCGGGTTCTGAAGAGTCGCGTCAGCTTGAAGTCCCTCTGCGTCTTCTGCGGCGCAAACGCCGGCGACCGGCCGGTGTTCGCCGAAACGGCCGGCGGGATGGGCGAAGCGCTCGCGCGGCGCGGGATCACGCTCGTCTTCGGCGGGGGAAGAGTCGGGCTGATGGGGGCGGTGTCCGCGGCCGCGCGCGCCGCGCGCGGCCGCGTGATCGGCGTGATCCCGGCGGCGCTGCAGCGAAAGGAGCTCGCCTACGAGGGTACGGACCTCGACGAGCTCGTCGTCGTCCGCTCGATGCACGAGCGGAAAGCCCGCATGGCCGAGCTCGCCGACGGCTTCGCCGCCCTGCCCGGCGGCTACGGCACGGTCGAGGAGATCTGCGAGATGATCACCTGGGCGCAGCTCGGGATCCACCGCAAGCCGTGCGGCCTGGTGAACGTCGACGGATTCTTCGACGGCCTGCTCGCGCAGTTCGATCGCGCGGTTGCGGAGGGCCTGCTGCGCGCGTCGCACCGCGGGCTGGTCGTCGACGCGCCCGACCCCGAGCGTCTGCTCGACGCGATGGCGGCGTGGACTCCTCCCCCGCTCGAGTTCCAGCTCGACTGGCAGAGCACCTGACCGCAGCACCCGGGCCGCGGCAGATGGACGAAGCCGAGATTCGCCGGCGGCTCGACGAGGGGGTCCGGAAGCAGTCGGCGGGTGACCTTGCGGGCGCGGCGGAGTGCTTTAGCGCCGTGCTCGACCAGGCGCCCGGCGAGCCGGACGCGCTTCACCTCCTGGGCGCGGTCACCCTCCAACAGGGAGATTCATCGACCGCCGTCGGGCTGCTGTCCGCTGCTGCGGCCGCGGCTCCGGACCGTTGGGCGTTTCATCGGGCGCTGGGACGAGCGCTGCGCGCCCACGGGGATCCTGACGGCGCGATCGGAGCGCTCCGCCGCGCGATCGAGGTCAAGCCGGATTATCACGACGCGCACTGGGAGATCTGGGCGATCCTCGGCGCCATCGGCCGTGCGCCGGCCGCGGTGCAGGAGCTCAAGACGCGGCTCGCCTCGCTCGACGACCGGACCGCGCTCGCTTCCGGCGTGCCGGCGCCGGTGCCGGTCGCGGACACGACGTTGTGCTGCATCGACTGTCGGAACGGCGCGCTCGCGCTCCGTGCGCTCCGGCTCAGCTTGCGCGAATGCGCCTTCGAACGCGTCCTCCTGCTTACCGATCAGACGCTCGCGGCCCCGGGGATCGACACCCGACGGATCCCCACGATCGGGTCGGCCGAGGCGTACTCCCGATTCGTGATCAAGAACCTCCGCGACCACATCGACACCGATTACGTGTTGCTCATTCAATGGGACGGTTATGTGGTGAACGGTACCGCCTGGTCCGACGAATTCCTGCTCTACGACTACATCGGCGCACCGTGGTCGCGCGCCGTGGCCGGCGAGCTCACCGTCGGCAACGGGGGGTTTTCGCTGCGGTCGACGCGGCTCCTCGAGGCGCTTCAGGATCCCGCCATCCCGGCGGGTCACCCCGAGGACGCGCACATCTGTCGCCGCTGGCGCGCACGGCTCGAGCGGGCACATGGAATCGCCTTCGCCCCGGAATCGGCGGCCCGGCGGTTCGCCGTCGAGTACGTCCCCGCGGCCGGCGGGACGTTCGGATTTCACGGGGTCGCAAACATCGCGCGGTTCGTCGACGACCTCGCGATCCGGCAGGTGGATTTCGGGTCGCGGTGACGGGC
>JBOIFD010000426.1:0-18333 GCA_050741515.1 Burkholderiales bacterium | reverse complement strand
CCCAAATCCCGAGCAGCTCCTCCTGCATGAGCTCCCGCGTCTGGGCATCGAGCGAGGCGAAGGGCTCGTCCATCAGGAGGATGTCCGGGTCGTTGGCGAGGGCGCGGGCGATGGCGACGCGCTGCATCATGCCGCCCGACAGCTGCTTGGGATAGGAGTCGTGAAAGGCGGCGAGACCGACGTCGTTCAGGTAGCGGTTGACGATCTCCTCGCGCTCGGCCGGCGGCACCTTCCGCCGCTTGAGCCCGAACTCGACGTTCTCGCGCACGGTCAGCCAGGGGAAGAGCGTGTAGGACTGGAACACCATGCCGCGGTCCGGACCCGGACTGGCCACGGCGCGTCCGTCGAGCAGGACCCGGCCCGTGCTGGGCACCTCGAGGCCGGCGACGATGCGGAGCAGCGTCGACTTGCCGCACCCGGACGGGCCGAGGATGGAGATGAAGTCGTTGTCCGCGACCGCCAGGTCAATCGGCTCGAGCGCGCGGGTCGGCGGGCCGCGGCGCAGGCCCGGAAACGCCTTGGAGACCGCCGCGACGACCAGCTTCGACATGGCCTAGAGCGCCCAGGGGTAGAGGCGCTGATTCACCCACTTGAAGACCAGGTCCGACGCGAGCCCGATCACCCCGATGCAGAAGATGCCGAAGATCATCTGACCGGTGTCGAGCAGCCGCTGGCTGTCCATGATCATGTGGCCGATGCCGCTCTCCGCCCCGACGAGCTCCGCCACGATCACGTAGGTCCACGCCCACCCGAGGACGAGCCGCAGGGCCTCGGCGATCTGCGGCGCCGCGCCCGGCAGCATCACCCGCTTGACGATCCCGGCGCCGTCGGCGCCGAGGGTGTACGCGGCCTCGACGAGGTCGCGGCGGGTCGAACCGACGATCACCGCGACCATCAGCACGATCTGGAACACCGAGCCGATGAAGATGACCGCGAGCTTCTGCGTCTCGCCGACGCCCGCCCACAGGATGAGGAGCGGAATGAACGCCGAGGCCGGCAGGTAGCGGCAGAACGAGACGAACGGCTCGAGGAAGGCCTCGATCGGCTTGAACGCGCCCATCAGGATCCCGAGCGGCACCGCGATGATCATTGCCAGCACGAAGCCGCCGACCACGCGGAACACGGTGATGCCCACGTCGCGGATGAAGTGGAACTCGGCAAACAGGTTGTAGCCGGTGACCAGCGTGTGCAGCGGGTCGCGGAGGAACATCTGGTTGATCGCGCCGCTGAACGTGACGAGCGCCCACGCACCGAAGAACAGGACGAAGAACGACACCCCCAGGACGAGCTTGGCGGTGCGGGAGACGGGCTTGAGCGGCTCGAACACGGTGCAAAAGAAGACGCCCGGCGCCGCCCGGAGAGGCGGCTCGACCGGGCGCCGGCTCGCGGTTACTGGAAGCGCAGGTCGACCATGTCCCTCGCCTGCGGCTCCTTCGCGATCACGCCGTTCGACTTGAGCACGCGCACCGCGAAGTTCACGAACTCCGCGTGCTCCCTGGCGTAGTACTCCCTGCTCGCGGCGCGGCCGGTCCAGGTGATGAACGCGGCCGACTTGGCGAACGCCTCCCCGGGCTGCTTGACCGAGCTGCCCATGAGCTCGTAGGCCTTCTGCGGCTCGCGCTTGATCATGTCGAGCGCCTCGAAGAAGCTGTCGACGACCGCCTTCACGGTCTGCGGATTCTTCTGGATGAAGTCGGTGCGGAACACGAGCGTATCGATCACGACCGGGTAGTCCTTGCTCGTGACGAGGATCTTGCCGGAGCCCGGCGCCGCGCGCACCGTGGACAGATACGGCTCGTAGGTCACCGCGGCGTCGTTCTGACCGGCGACGAACGCCTGCGCCGCCGGCTGCGCTCCCATCGTCGCGCGGATCACGTCGCGGATCGTCAGCCCGTTCTTCTCGAGGATGTAGGAGAGCATGAAGTGCTGCACCGTCCCGGGACCGTCGACGTTGACGGTCTTGCCCTTCAGGTCCTTGATCGAGGCGATGCCGCCGCGCACGGCGATGCCGTCGCCGCCGTTCGACTTGTCGATCAGCGCGACCTGGACCGTGGGGATCCCGGCCGAGGTCCAGACGATGTGCTGATCGACGGTCGTCGCGGCCGCATTGAGCGCGCCCGAGGCCAGCGCCGCCGACCGCTGGACGGGCGCAATGAAGCGGATCTCGATGTCGACGCCGTTCTTCTTGAAGATCCCGGCGAGCTCGGCGAGCTTCAGCGGCTGGAAGCCGGTCCATCCGCTCATGCCGAGGACGACCTTCTCCTGCGCAAGGGCCAGGGCGGATGTGAGGAGTGCCGTTGCGGCGAACAGTGCGGTGAGCAGATTCTTCATGGGTTCCTCCGTGACGCGGGCGATCGCTTGCATTCTAGCCCACGCGGTCGGAGAGTAATATCGGGGCCCGGAAAACGGATCGACCGGCGTTCATGCCAGACAGCTTCGCCGCCCTGTCGCGCGCGCGGACCGACCACGTGGGCAGCCTGCTGCGGCCCGAGCCGCTCAAGGCGATGTTCATGCGCCACGCGACCGCCATGGCCGGTCGCGACGAGCTGCGGCGCGCCCAGGACGACGCGATCCGGGCGGTGGTAGCGAAGCAGGAAGCGCACGACCTGCCGGTCGTCACCGACGGCGAGTACCGGCGGCTCAACTGGCAGGTGAGCTTCTCGGAGGTCGATGGATGGGACCTCTGGAAGATCTCCTGGGACGGCTTTCGCCGCCACCCCGAGAACCGCACTACGGAGGAGCAGCCGCACCAGCGGGGTGCGGATGCCGTGCTGAGCTTTCGCACGCCGGCCTTCGCCCGCCTGAGGCTCACCCGGAATTTCCCGCTCGAGGAGTACCGCTACACGCGGTCGGTGGCCTCGCGCCCGGTCAAGGTCACCCTCATGGGTCCCGACCGGGTCTGCCAGATGTGCGACATCGAGCGCTCGCGCGAGGTCTATCCGGACCGCGAGAGCTTTCTCGCCGACGTCGTGACGATTCAGCGCGAAATGGTCGGGCAGCTGGTCGCAGCGGGCTGCGACTACGTGCAGATCGACGAGCCGAGCTACACCGGTTACGTCGACCCGCCCACGCTCGCGCGAATGCGGGCGGACGGCGTCGACCCGCTGCGCAGCCTCGAGCGGGCGATCCAGGCCGACAACCAGGTCATCGAAGGCCTCGCCGGCAAGGCGGTGTTCGGCCTGCACGTCTGCCGCGGCAACCGCGCCAGCATGTGGCACCGCGAAGGCAAGTACGACGCGATCGCCGAGCGCCTGTTCGGCGGTCTGAAGTACGACCGCTTGCTGCTCGAGTACGACACCGAGCGCGCCGGGACCTTCGAGCCGCTGCGGTTCGTGCCCAAGGGCCGCGTCGCGGTGCTCGGGCTCATCACCACGAAGGCCGGCCGCGTCGAGACCGTGGACGAGCTGAAGCGCCGGCTCGACGAGGCGAGTCGTTACCTGCCGCTCGATCGGCTCGCGCTCAGCCCGCAATGCGGCTTCGCGTCCGGCATCGCCGGCAACCTCCTCAGCGAGGCGGAGCAATGGCGCAAGCTCGACGTCATGCTCGAGACCGCCCGGCAGGTATGGGGATCCCGATGACCGGCCCGAGAGCCGTCCGCGCACCACGCGGCAGCACCCTTTCCGCCCGGAGCTGGCTCACCGAGGCGCCGCTGCGGATGCTGATGAACAACCTCGACCCCGAGGTCGCCGAGCGACCCGAAGACCTCGTGGTCTACGGCGGCATCGGCAAGGCGGCGCGCAACTGGGCGTGCTACGAGAAGATCGTGGAGACGCTCAAGCGGCTCGGCGAAGACGAGAGTCTGCTCGTCCAGTCCGGCAAGCCGGTCGGCGTCTTCAGGACCCACGTCGACGCTCCGCGCGTCCTGATCGCCAACTCCAACCTCGTGCCCCGGTGGGCGACGTGGGAGCACTTCAACGAGCTCGACCGTCAGGGCCTGATGATGTACGGGCAGATGACCGCCGGGTCGTGGATCTACATCGGCAGCCAGGGGATCGTGCAAGGGACCTACGAGACGTTTGCGGAAGCGGGACGCCAGCACTACGCGGGCGACTGGTCGGGCAAGTGGATTCTCACCGCCGGGCTGGGCGGCATGGGCGGGGCGCAGCCGCTCGCGGCGACGATGGCCGGCGCCTCGATGCTGGCGATCGAGTGCGACCCCTCGCGCATCGACATGCGGCTGCGCACCGGCTACCTCGACGCGCGTGCGGATACGCTCGAGCAGGCGTTCGCGATCCTCACCCGCGCTTTCGCCGAGAAGCGCGTGGTGTCGGTCGGGCTGCTCGGCAACGCCTGCGAGCTGCTGCCGAAGATCCTGGAGCGCGCACGCACGAGCGCGCTCAGGCCGGCGCTCGTGACCGATCAGACGTCGGCCCACGATCCCGCCAACGGCTACCTTCCCGAGCACTGGTCGCTCGAGAAGTGGCGGGACCTCCGCAAGCGCGACCCGGAGGAGGTCGCGATCTCGGCGCGGGAGTCGATCCGCAAGCACGTGCACGCGATCCTCGGCTTCCATGCCATGCGGATCCCGTGCGTCGACTACGGCAACAACATCCGCCAGGAGGCGAAGGACGTGGGCGAGGGTCGCGCGTTCGACTACCCGGGTTTCGTCCCGGCCTACATCCGGCCGATGTTCTGCGCCGGCAAGGGGCCGTTCCGGTGGGTCGCGCTCTCGGGCGATCCCGAGGACATCGCCCGGACCGACGCGAAGCTCCGCGAGCTCTTTCCCCAGGACCGGCATCTCAGCCAGTGGCTCGACATGGCGGGCAAGCGGATCAAGTTCCAGGGCCTGCCCGCGCGGATCTGCTGGCTGGGGCTCGGCGAGCGGCACCTGGCGGGGCTCGCGTTCAACACGATGGTCCGCACGGGCGAGGTCAAGGCCCCGATCGTGATCGGGCGCGACCACCTCGACAGCGGCTCGGTGGCGAGCCCGAACCGCGAGACCGAGTCGATGCGGGACGGCTCCGACGCGGTGTCGGACTGGGCGTTTCTCAACGCCCTCCTCAACTGCGCGGGCGGGGCGACCTGGGTCTCGATCCACCATGGCGGGGGCGTCGGCATGGGCTACTCGCAGCACGCCGGCATGGTCGTCGTATGCGACGGCACGGACGCCGCCGCGAAGCGCATCGAGCGCGTGCTCTGGAACGACCCGGCGAGCGGCGTGATGCGCCATGCGGACGCGGGCTACGCGGACGCGATCGCGTGCGCGAAGGACAAGGGGCTCGACCTGCCGATGGTCCGACGGGTGGACGATGACCGTTGAGATCGGACCCGCACCGCTCACGCTCGCAATCCTCCGCACGATCGCCCGCCAGGGCGTCGCCGTCGCGCTGGCGCCGGCGGCGCGCGCCGCCGTCGTCGCCTCGGCGGGAACGGTTGCGCGAATCGTCGCGAGCGGGAACCCTGCTTACGGCGTCAACACCGGATTCGGTCGTCTGTCTCAAACGCGGATCCCGGCCGAGGACCTCGAGCAGCTCCAGACCAACATCGTGCTGTCCCACGCGGCCGGCACCGGCCCCCTGCTCGCGGACGACGCCGTTCGCCTGATCCTCGCGCTGAAGGTCGCGAGTCTGGCGCGCGGCGCATCCGGGGTTCGGCCCGAGCTGGTCGACCTGCTCATTGAGTTCCACAACCGGGGGATCTACCCCTGCATCCCGTCGAAGGGATCCGTCGGCGCCTCCGGCGACCTCGCGCCGCTCGCGCATCTCGCGCTCGCCCTCCTCGGGATCGGCGACGTCCGCGTCGGCGGCAAGCTGGCCAGTGCCCAGCAGGCCCTCGCGGACGCCGGCCTCGCACCGATCAAGCTCGCGCCCAAGGAAGGGCTCGCCTTGCTCAACGGCACCCAGGTCTCCACGGCGCTCGCGCTGATCGGCCTGTTCGCGGCCGAGGACGGGTTCGCCGCCGCAGTCGTCGCCGGCAGCATGTCCGTCGACGCGGCCGCGGGGAGCGACACGCCCTTCGACCCTCGGATCCACGCCTTGCGGGGCCAGCCGGGTCAGACCGACGTTGCGGCGTGGTACGCGCGACTCCTCGCCGACAGCGAGATCCGCCGCTCGCACCTCGAGAACGATCCGCGCGTCCAGGATCCTTACAGCCTGCGCTGCCAGCCCCAGGTGATGGGCGCCTGCCTCGACCAGCTCCGCTATGCCGCTCGGATCCTCGAGATCGAGGCGAACGGCGCCACCGACAATCCACTGGTCTTTCCCGATACCGGCGAGATCCTTTCCGGTGGGAACTTCCACGCCGAGCCGGTCGCGCTCGCGGCCGACGCGCTGGCCGTGGCGATCGCGGAGATCGGCGCGCTCGCCGAGCGCCGGATCGCGCTCCTCATCGACACCACGCTTTCGGGCTTGCCGCCGTTTCTCGTCGAGCACGGCGGCGTGAACTCGGGCTTCATGGTCGCGCAGGTGACCGCGGCGGCGCTGGCGAGCGAGAACAAGACGCTCGCGCATCCGGCGAGCGTCGACAGCCTGCCGACTTCGGCCAACCAGGAGGACCACGTGAGCATGGCCACGTTCGCCGCGCGCCGGCTCGGCGACATGGCCACGAACACCGCCGGGATCGTCGCGATCGAGCTGCTCGCCGCCACCCAGGGCATCGACTTCCGGGCACCGCTGAAGACTTCGCCCCGCCTGCAGGACGCCCACGCCCTCGTGCGCAGCCGGGTCCGGTTCTACGATCACGATCGCTACTTCGCCCCCGACATCACGGCGATCCAGCGTCTCGTCGAGGCCGGTGCGTTCCACCGCTTCGTCCCGGGGTTGTTGCCGTCGCAATAGGTCGGCGCCCCATGGAGCTCCTCCGCCTGCATCGCGGTTCCTCACCGTTGCTCGTCTCGATGCCGCACGTCGGCACGTACCTCCCGCCCGAGCTCGCGGCCCGGATGACCGACGCCGGACGGTTGATCGCCGACACCGACTGGCACGTAGACCGCCTGTACGACTTTCTCGACGGTCTCGGCGCTTCAGTCCTCTGCCCGACCCATTCGCGTTACGTGGTGGACCTGAATCGGCCACCGGACGGCGCCAACCTGTATCCGGGGCAGGACACCACGCCGCTGGTGCCGCCGGACACCTTCGCGCGCGAGCCGGTCTACCGCCCCGGCGAAGCGCCGGACGAGCGTGAGGTCGCCGAGCGCATCGAGCGCTACTGGCGCCCCTACCACGATGCGCTTCGGCGGGAGCTCGACCGCATCCGCTCGGTACACGGCTACGCGCTGCTCTGGGATGCGCACTCGATCGCCTCCGAGCTGCCGCGGTTCTTCGCCGGTCGACTGCCCGATCTCAACTTCGGGACCGCGAGCGGTGCCTCGTGCGCGCCGGCGCTGGAGGCCGCAGTGTTCGAAGAGGGCCGCCGCGCCGTCGGCTACAGCGCCGTGCTCAATGGGCGATTCAAGGGCGGGTCCATTACGCGCGCATACGGCCGCCCCGCAGACCGGGTCCATGCGATCCAGCTCGAGCTCTCGCAGCGGACCTACATGAACGAGCCGCCGCCGTTCGAGTTCCGGGAGGATCTCGCCGGCCGATTGCGGCCGGCGCTGCGGCGATTCCTGGAAGCGTTCCTGAGCGCCGCTACGGCGTCCGCATGACGGCGTCGTCGACGACCCCGATTCCCCGCTTTCTGATCACCACCTCGAGGTATTCGCTCGGCAGCACCAGCGTCCCGTCCCCGGATCGATTGAACCGCTGCATGAGTCCCGTCAGATCGTGCGCGAGCTCGCCCTGCTTCGTCGCATCGAGCGCGCCGAAGGCCTTGTGCACCGGCCCATAGTAGTTTCGGAACACCTCCAGCCAGTGCGCCGGCGAACGGTAGCGGAAGACGAAATCGCGGCGCTGCGCGTCGATCTCCCCGGCGCCGGAAGCGAGCAGCTCGGCGAGCCGCACTTCGGTCCCCCATAGCGCGGGAGACTTGAGGCCGGACGGCGGCGGAAGGTACTTGCCGATCGCCCTGAACAGCTGGCCGACGAAGCTCTCCGGCGTCCAGTTCGCGAGCCCGATCTTCCCTCCCGGGCGGCACACCCGGAGGAGCTCGGCAGCGGCGCGCTCCTGGTTCGGCGTGAACATCACGCCGAACGTGGACAGCACGACGTCGAACGATCCATCGGCGAACGGAAGATTCTCCGCGTCGGCCTCGCGGAACTCGATCGCGAGGCGATCTGCGGCCGCGCGCTCTCGCGCACGATCGAGCAGCGCCGGGACGTAGTCCGTCGCGACCACCTCACCCCAGCGGCGCGCCGCGGCAAGCGACGCGTTGCCGTTGCCCGCGGCGACGTCGAGCACGCGAGCGCCCGCGCGCAGATCGACCGCCTCGCACAGCGATTCGCCGACGATCTGCAGGCTCGTCCCGATGACGGCGTAGTCGCCCGCGGACCAGGTCGTCTGCTGCCGCGCCTTGACCGCCGCCAGATCAGGCTGGGGCGGCCCTGCGGCCACTGCGCCACGGGCGCCGGATGTCGATTGCTGAAGGGCTGCCATGATGATGATTCCTCTCACGCTGCGGGGCGGATGTTCTGGTTCACCCGGAACAGGTTCTTCGGATCGTACTTCGCCTTCACCGACGCGAGACGTTTGTAGTTCTCGCCGTAGGTCGCCTGGACGCGACCGTCGGCCTCGTCGTCCATCATGAAGTTGAGGTAGCCCCCCTCGAGGTTGAACCGGTGGACGGCCTTCCAGTACGCGCGCCCCCACGTCTTCAAGGCGTCGGCCCGCTTCGGGTCGGAGCCGATTCCGGCGATGACCATGGACCAGGTCGCGTCGCGTGTATTCCACGCGGTCGCGTCCCCCGGGACGCGGCGGACGGCTCCGTCGATGGGGTAGAGGTGCATGAGCGACAGGTCGGTCGGCGCCTCGGCGGCCTGTGCGATGTGCGCGTCGATCGCCTCGTCCGGCAGGGACTTCACGAAGTCCCCTTTCCAATACCACTGCAGGCCTTTCGGAAAGAACGGGTCGAACAGCCCTTGGATCGCCGGGAACGGCATCGCGCCCATCCAGTTGAAGATCGGCGGCGGCACGGACTTGAGCAGTTTCGCCATCACTTTCTCGCCCTCCGCCGCGGCGCCGTTGTAGCTGGAAATGACGGCACATGCGCGCCTGCCCCAGTAATCCTTCGGGAACGGGTCCATGGGCGGCACCGTCTTGAGGCCGACGAAGGCACCGAGCTCCTCGGGCGCGTTCGCCAGGAAATCGCGATAGGCGCGCATCACGGCCTTGGCGTGAGTAGCCTCCCAGAAGATCGGGCCCGCGTAGACGGTGCTGACCGGATGCGCCTGGAAGAGAAAGCTGGTCACGACGCCGAAGTTGCCGCCGCCGCCGCGGAGGGCCCAGAAGAGATCGGGGTGCTGGCTCTTGCTGGCCGTTGCAAAGCTGCCGTCAGCCAGGACCACGTCCGCTTCGAGCAGGTTGTCGATCGTGAGGCCGTACTGGCGCGTGAGGTAGCCGGTGCCGCCGCCGAGGGTGAGGCCCGCGACCCCGGTGGTCGAGACGATGCCAAAGGGCACGGCCAGCCCGAACGGGTGGGTGGCGTGATCCACGTCGCCAGACGTGCATCCGGCGTCGACCCGGACCGTCCGGCTCGCCGGATCCACGCGCACGCCCTTCATCAGCGAGAGGTCGATCATCAGGCCGTCGTTGCAGCTGCCGAGCCCGGGGCCGTTGTGGCCACCGCCCCGGATCGCGACGAGGAGACCCTGGTCGCGGCCGAAGCTCACCGCGGCGATCGCGTCGGCGACGTCTACGCAGCGCGCAATGAGGCGCGGCCGCTTGTCGATCATGCCGTTGTAGAGCGCGCGGACGGCATCGTAGTCGGCGTCGCCGGGCTGGACGAGCTTGCCGCGCAGGCTCGACTGGAAGGACTGGATGGCTTGTTCGTTAAGCATGACTACCCCTATGGTTGTCCGGCGACGGCCGGGACTACTGCCGTTTGAAAAAGGTCGCGCTCATTCGTACTGCCCCGCGAGTCCGGCGCTTCCCTCGTTCAGGACGCGGCCGACGATGACCGCCTCGAGCTGGCCTCGGTCGTGGTGGATTTCCACGCTCGGAAATCTAAGCGCAACCATCGGGGGCCGCATCCACACGGCTGATCATTTTTCCGCCGCTCGCCCTGCCCGAGCCGGATAGTCAGAGTTGACTACTGGCGGTTGACGGGAGTCCGGGTTCGGAGCCAAATAGCGCCGATTCAGGCGTTTCCGTTGAAAGGCGAGGGAGGAGCTAATGCCGCTGTTCATCATCGAGCGCAACTTCGCCGAGCAGCTGGAACTCACCAGCGAGGGCGTGGCGGCGATCAAGCTGATCAACGCGGACGTGGGCGTAAACTGGTTGTTCTCGTTCCTGAGCGCGGACAAGAAGAAGACCTACTGCCTCTACGAGGCGCCGACCGCCGAACTCGTGCGCGAGGCGGCGCGGCGGGCCAACGTTCCCGCCGATGTGATCATCGAGGTCGGCCAGGCCTACCTGCGGCCAGGGGCCTTCGCGTAGCCCCCTGAAGAGCTGCTATCCCTGCAACAACTCGTGCCGGACGGCGAAGGCTGCCGCTTCCGTGCGGTTGGCGGTGTCGGTCTTGGTGAGGATGCTCCGGACGTGGTTGGCGACGGTGTTGGGGCTGACGAACAGTCGCTCCGCGATTTCGCGATTGCCCTTTCCGGCCGCGATCAGGCGCAGGACTTCGATCTCGCGCCGGCTCAACCCCGCCGGATACCTCGGCTTCCGTGACGAGGGCCCGATCTCCTCGCGCAACGCCGCGGCGCGCTCCGCGAGCGTCTGCATCCCTAAAGCACCGCTGATCGCGAGCGCCTCGTCGAGCAACGCCGCGGCGCGCTCGCGGTCTTCAGGGCGCTTCCGGGCGAGCAGCATCGCGGCATACTGATGCTGGGTGTGCGCTAGCCACGGGCGCGCACCCTGTCGGGCGTTCATTTCCAGCGCGGCCTCGAAGTGACGCTCGGCGTCCGGCCATCGCTTCATCGTGGCCGCGAGCATGCCGAGATAGCGGGCTGCCGCGCCGAAGCAGGCGACGTTCGGAGGCGCGACGATGTTCCGGCCATCACAAGGCTCGAGCGCCGAGTACAGCGTGGCCGCGCGGTCGGCATCTCCAAGGAAGGCGCAGACCTCGGCGAGATAGGCGATGCACGTGACCCAGAGGCCGTCCTGCGGGACGCCTGCGAAGTCGTCGGCCGCGAGCGCCTCGAATTCGGTTCTCGCTTTGTCCTCGAAGCCGAGCTCGCCGTAGATGAGCGCCAACCCCGGCCGCCAGGTCGCGGCCTCAGGCGTGCTCTGCACGAAGTGGCTGACCAGCGGCGCGAGCTCCTTGAGGCGCCCCTGCTCACGGCGCAGACTGAACATCTGCATGCCGAAGATGCCCGCGGCGTCCAGGCCGGGCATCCGTTGACCGACCTCCAGCGCCTGCTGGGCGAACCGCTCGCACTCCTCGAACCGGCCCTCGAACAGCGCCAGCATGGCGCGCGACGAAACGCCGATGTACCGATAGAACGGCTGCCGCAGCTCGTCGACCCGCCGCATGTAGGTCTCGAACTCCGCCGCCCTCGCCTTGAGGTCGCCCACCTCCATCAGGTCGAACAGACGCCAGCTCTGCGCCTCGAGGAACCGCTCCCGGTCCCCGACCTGTTCGGCGAGCCGGGTCGCCTCGAGGGTGGTGGCGAACCTGGCCGCGAACTGCGCCGGTAACCACCGCGCCGAGACCACGGCGCGCAGCGCCGCGGCGAGCGTGCCGGGGTCGCCGATCCGGCGGGCCATCGCCACCGCGTACTCGTGGACGCGCATCGCTTCGTCCAGCGCGCCGCTGAAGATCAGCGCCCGCGTCAACGAGCTCAGCACCTGCGCCCTGAGGATGCTGTCCTCCTCGCCCAGGCCGGCGAGCGCGTCCCGCAACAGGCGGACCGCCGCGTCCCCGGGCATGCCCGGGCGCCACGTCGCCTCCTCGAAACCGACCGCGGCGCGGGCGAAGTCGTGCGCGACGCCGAGCGCCTTGGCGCTCTCGGCAGCCTGAAGGAGGATCTCCGCCGCTTGCAGACTCTCGCCGGCCTTGGTCTGCGCCTCCCCCAGCGCGATGAGCAGCTGGCAGCGCCGCGTCGCATCGTCCGGCGTCCTCTTGGCCTCCAGCGCCTGCAGGGCGAGCCGGTAGTAGCGCGCCGCCTCTTCGTAGGCGAACAGCCTATCGGCGCGCTCGGCGGCCCGACGCGCGTATTCCACGGCCTTGGCTGCGTCGCCTCCTGGAAGCGCCGCACAGTAGTGGTGAGCAAGCGCCGCGAGGTTCGACATCGGGTCGCGCCCCTGGCGCTCCTCCAAGGCGGCGCCGATCCGGAGATGGAGCCGCGCGCGCCGGATCGCAGGGATCTCCTCGTACAGCGTCTCGCGGATCAATGCATGACTGAACTGGTAGCAACCGGCCTCGGCCACCGGCTCCACGACCGTCGCGGCGAGCGCCTCCTCGAGCGCCGCCACGAGCTCGCCCTCGGGCACCTCGTCGAGCAGCCGGGCGAGCACCTCGACGCTGAAGGTGCGCCCGATCGCGGCGGCGTTCGCGAGCACCGCATTGCAGCTCCTCGACAGCCGGTTGAGGCGGGTGCCGATCACTTCCTTGACGCCCTCGGGAATGCGGCGCAGCGCGGCGCTGCGGCTCGGGCCCGGCTGCGCCAACGAGGCGCCGGCGTCGAGCACGCCCTCCTGGATCAGGAAGCGCGTGATCTCGGCCAGGAACAGTGGGTTCCCCTCGGTCTGGCTGTGCACCGCCGCCAGCAGGTCGCCGGGAAGCGCCCGGCCGGAAGCTGCGGCCATGAAGCGGCTCGTCTCGCCGAGGCTCAAGCCGGTGAGGCGCACGCGCTGAAACCGGGGATCGCGAGCGAGCTCCCCCAGCGTATTGGAGAGCGGATGGTGGCGCGAGAGCTCGATGTCGCGATAGGTGCCGAGCACGAGCAGGCGGTTCCCGCCGACCTCCGGGGCGAGGAACTCGAGCAGGCGGAGCGAAGGCGTGTCGGCCCAGTGCAGGTTGTCGAGGATCAGCAGGTGCGCGGTATCCGTCGCGGCGCGCTTCCAGAACCCGGCGATGGCGTCGAAGAGGCGAAAGCGTGCCTGCGTCGCGTCGGCCGAACGCGGCGCGCTCGGAAGCTCGGGCAGGTGCTGCGCGAGTTCCGGGACCATATCCGCAAGGTCGCTCGCTGCGGGCCCCAGGATCGCGCGCAGGCGCTCGTCGTCCTGGGTCTCGGCGTAGGCGCGGATGACCTGCAACCAGGGCCAGTACGGGGGCGCGCCGGGCTCCTCATAACAGCGGCCCCACAAGACGCGGACATCGCAGCTCTCCGCGTAGCGGGCGAGCATCTGCGCCGTTCGTGTCTTCCCGATCCCGGGCTCGCCTGCGAGCACCACGATCTGCCCCTGGCCGCCCAGCGTCTGCTCCAGGGCGGCGCCCAGAACCGCGAGCTCGCGCTCACGCCCGACGAACACATCGGCGCCCCCGGTCGTGCGGCTCGGCAGACGCACGGCATCTGCGGTCGGCCCAGGAAGCGGCGCGCCGCAACCGTCGCAGAACGCGGCCTCGGCGCGGTTCTCCCGTCGGCAGCTTGAGCAAGCGGGCATGGGAGCGTCCTGAGCGCGGCTACGGCGTCCGCATGACGCCGTCCCTGACGACCCCGGCGCAAGGATTCGCACCCATCGCGTAGGCGAGCTCGGCCGGCTCGCCGACGTCCCAGATCGCGAGGTCGCAGACCTTGCCGACCTCGATGGTGCCGTGCGTATCAGCCATCCCGAGCGCCCGGGCGGCGTGGCAGGTCACGCCCGCCAGCGCCTCCTCGGGCGTCAGCCCGAAGAGCGTGCACGCCAGGTTGAGCGTGAGCAGGACGGACGTCAGCGGCGACGAGCCCGGATTGCAGTCGGTCGACACGGCGATCGGGACCCGGTGATCGCGGAGGAGCTGGACCGGCGGCAGCTTCGTTTCCCGGAGAAAGTAGAACGCCCCGGGCAACAGCACCGCCGTGGTTCCGGCTCCGGCCATCGCCCGCACGCCGGCCTCGCCCGCGTGCTCCAGGTGATCTGCGGAGAGGGCGTTGAAACGCGCCGCGAGCGCGGCGCCGCCGAGGTCGGACAGCTGATCGGCGTGCAGCTTCACCGGCAGCCCCAGCTCCCGGGCGCGCTCGAACACGCGGGTCGTCTGCGCGGGAGAGAACCCGATCCCTTCGCAGAACGCGTCGACCGCATCGGCGAGCCCTGCGGTTGCCGCCGCCGGCAGCATCTCGTCGCAGACGAGATCGACGTACTGGTCCGCCCTCCCCCGGTATTCGGGGGGCAGCGCGTGCGCGCCGAGGAAGGTCGTGCGGACCGTCACCGGCGCCGCCGCGCCGAGCAGCCTCGCGACGCGCAGCTGCTTCAGCTCGGCGTCGGTGCGCAGGCCGTAGCCCGACTTGATCTCGATCGTCGTGACGCCCTCGTCGAGCAAGCGTTTGAGGCGTCGCGATGCCGCGTCGAAGAGCTCGGCCTCGGACGCCTCGCGCGTCGCCGCAACCGTCGCGACGATCCCACCCCCGGCACGGGCGATCTCCTCGTATGTCGCGCCCTGGAGCCGCAGCTCGAACTCGTTGGCGCGCGTGCCCGCATAGACGAGGTGGGTGTGGCAGTCGATCAGGCCGGGCGTGATCCAGCGGCCGCGAAGATCGTGAACCTCGCCCGCGAGCGCATCCGCCCGGCCTGGCAGATCGGCGAGCGCGCCCACCCAGACGATCCTGCCGCCGGCCGCGGCCACCGCGCCGGGAACGCGCGCGGAGTAACGCCCGCCGCGCAGCGTCGTCACCCTTGCGTTCGTCCAGAGCGTGTCCCACATGACCCTATACTACGACGATGATCGACCATCTCGACCACCTCGTCCTGACGACCCGCAACCTCGACGCGTGCGTCGACTTCTATACGCGGGTGCTCGGAATGCGGCTCGAGACCTTCGGCGCCGGCCGGCTCGCGCTGCGGTTCGGCAACCAGAAGATCAACCTGCACGTCGCGGGAAAGGAGTTCGAGCCCAAGGCCGCCCTCCCCACGCCGGGCGCGCTCGACCTCTGCTTCCTCTGCGACCGGCCGCTCGACGACGTGATCGCGCGGCTGGGTGCGCTCGGCGTGCCGATCATCGAAGGCCCGGGCCCGCGCACCGGCGCGACCGGACCGATCCGTTCCGTGTACGTGCGCGACCCGGACCGGAACCTGATCGAGCTGTCCGAACCGCGGCCGCGGGGCTGACCGGCTACCACGCCGCGGGCGGACGCTCGAGCGGAAAGGCTTCGTTCGCCGAGCGTACGGCAGCATCCAGCGCAGCCGGATCGCAAGGCCCGATCGCATCGCCGGTGCGAACGAGCCCGCCGCGGACGACCCGGCAGTTCAGACCCGAGCGATTGAGCAGGGGCTTCAAAACCTTCTTGCCCACGAGCTCTTCGAGGTAGCGGCAGGGCACGTTCAACCGTCCGCCGTAGAGCACGCACTCGCCGACGCTGAAGTAGCGTCCGACGAGGTGATTGAGCGCCACGCCGCGCGTCGTCAGGTTGCGCCGGTGCTCGTGGGGCGCAAGGTCGACGCCGTGGTCGCGCGCGAGCGCTTCCAGCGTCTCGGCTTCGATCAGCGTCGCCTGCCGGTCGATGTGGTGCTTCCCCGAGTAGGTGCCCCGCCGGGTCGCATACCGGTCGCCTTCGACGCCGACGCCGGCCACCAGCCGCGTCTCGGCGAGCGCCTGCATGGGCATCGATGCGCTCGGCGCGACATGGATGTGCAGCAGCTCGCCTTGCCAGTGCGCCACGTCAGCCTCGCAGCTCCGCCCGGTCGCGGAACTGGTCGAGCGCCTCGGGATTGGCCAGCGCCTCGACGTTCTTCACCGCCTGGCCGTGCACGGCGTTGCGCACCGCGAGCTCGACGATCTTGCCGCTCTTGGTGCGCGGAATGTCGGTCACCTGCACGACCCTCGCCGGGACGTGGCGCGGCGTCGTATTCATCCGGATGCGCTGCTTGATCCTGGCGACGAGCGTGTCGTCGAGCGCGAGCCCGTCGCGCAATCTCACGAACAGGACGACCCGCACGTCGCTCATTTCGCCCGGGGGCCAGTCCTGGCCGATGACCAGCGATTCGAGGACCTCGTCGAGCTGCTCGACCTGCCGGTAGATCTCGGCCGTCCCGATCCGCACGCCGCCCGGGTTCAGCACCGCGTCCGAGCGGCCGTAGATCACCATGCCGTCGTGCTCGGTCAGCTCGACGTAGTCGCCGTGGCACCAGACGCTCGGGAACCGCTCGAAGTAGGCCGCGCGGTACTTCTTGCCGTCGGGATCGCTCCAGAATCCGACCGGCATCGACGGAAAGGGCTTGGTGCAGACGAGTTCCCCCTTCACCCCGCGCACCGGCTTGCCGTGCTCGTCGAAGGTGTCGACCGCCAGTCCGAGCGCCCGGCACTGGATCTCGCCGCGCCACACCGGCAGGATCGGGTTGCCGAGCACGAAGCAGCCGATGATGTCGGTCCCTCCGGAGATCGACGAGAGGCAGACGTCTTTCCTGATGCTGGCGTAGACGTAGTCGAAGCTCTCCGGCACGAGCGGCGAACCGGTCGACAGGATGGCGCGCACGGTCTTCAGCTGGTGCGTCCGCGCCGGCACGAGCTCGCGCTTCTTGCACTCGTCGATGAACTTCGCCGACGTGCCGAAGTGGGTCATGCCCTCGGCGTCGGCGTAGTCGAAGAGGACGCTCCCGCCGGTCACGAACGGCGAGCCGTCGTAGAGCAGCAGGGTCGCCCCCGACGCGAGCCCCGAAGCGAGCCAGTTCCACATCATCCAGCCGCAGGTCGTGAAGTAGAAGAGCCGATCGCCGGGCCTGACGTCGGAGTGCAGCTGCTGCTCGCACAGGTGCTTCAGGAGCGTGCCGCCGGCCCCGTGCACGATGCATTTGGGCACCCCGGTGGTGCCCGACGAGTAGAGGATGAAGAGCGGGTGGTCGAACGGCAGCCGGGCGAACGCGACGTCGCGGGCGGCGAAATCGTCGACGACCTCCGACAGCCGCTCCGCCTTCGGCACGGTCGCCACGTCCGGTGCCGCGGCGAGATAGGGCACGACGATGACCCGGACGAGCGACGGCAGCCTGGCGGCGATCTCGCGCACCTTGTCGAGGATGCCGAGCGACTTCCCGTTGTACCAGTAGCCGTCGACGGTGATGAGCACTTTCGGCTCGATCTGGCCGAACCGGTCGAGCACGCCCTGGACGCCGAAATCGGGGGAGCACGAGGACCAGACCGCACCGAGGCTCGCCGTCGCCAGCATCCCGATCACCGCCTCGGGCATGTTGGGGAGGTAGCCGGCGACGCGGTCCCCGGTCGTGACCCCCGCCGCCCGGAGCGCTTGCGCGAGTCGTGAGACCCCGGCGTAGAGTTCGGCGTGCGTCAGACGCCGCTTGACCTTGTCCTCGCCCCAGAAGACCAGCGCGTCGGTCGCGTCGCGGCGCCGCAGGAGGTTATCGGCGAAGTTGAGCCGGCCGTCGGGGAAGAACTTCGCGCCCGGCATCCGGTCGCCGTCGGCGAGAATCCTCCGCCCCGGATCGCCGCGCACCTCGCAGTGCCTCCACACCGACTGCCAGAACTGCTCCGGGTGATCGGCCGACCAGCGATAGAAGGCCGGATAGTCGTTCAGCTGGAGCCCCCAGTCGCGGATCGCCGCGCGAGCGAACCGGGTGATGAGCGCGCTCTCGATCCGCGCCTGGCTGGGCGCCCACAGCGGTTTGACGGCAGACATCGCTCTCCCTCTCGGCCGGCGACGATTGGGCCGAGTTCACGCTGATTATAATTAAGCGCAGGCTTCACCAAGGAGCACGAGCGCCATGCAGCGCGAATCGATGCAATACGACGTGGTCATCGTCGGCGGCGGGCCGTCCGGCCTCGCGTGCGCGATTCGCCTGAAGCAGCTCGCGCGCGCGACGGGGCGCGAGGTCTCGGTCTGCCTCCTGGAGAAGGGCTCGGAGATCGGCGCACACATCCTCTCGGGGGCCGTGCTCGAGCCGCGGGCGCTCGCCGAACTTTTCCCAGACTGGCAGGCGCGCGGCGCCCCGCTCCACACCCCGGCCACCGACGACCGGTTCCTCTTCCTCACTTCGACCAGGGCGTTCCGGCTGCCGACGCCCCCGCAGATGGCGAACCACGGCAACTACATCATCAGCCTGGGCAATCTGTGCCGGTGGCTCGCCCAGCAGGCCGAGGGGCTCGGCGTCGAGATCTACGCCGGTTTCGCCGCCGCCGAGGTGCTCTACGACGAGAAAGGGCGCGTGAAGGGCGTGGCCACCGGCGACATGGGCGTGGCGAAGGACGGCTCGCGGACCGACGCCTATCAAC
>JBOIFD010000425.1:0-7098 GCA_050741515.1 Burkholderiales bacterium | reverse complement strand
TTCGAATCGATCCAACCCGACGAGTGGCGCCGGGTGATGGAGGTGAATACGCTCGGCGTCTTCCTCGCCTGCCGCGCCTGCGTTCCGGAGATGAAGCGGCGCGGCGGCGGGCGGATCATCAACCTCGCCTCGGGCGCCCCGCTGAAGGGCATCCCGTTCATGCTCCACTACGTGACGAGCAAGGGCGCGGTGATCGCGCTCACGCGCGCGCTCGCGCGCGAGCTCGGGTCGCACGGCATCACGGTGAACGCGCTCGCGCCCGGCTTCACGCTCTCGGACGGGATCCGTGCACACCCGGTGCACATCGAGAGGTACCGCGACGTCGTCGTCGCGAGCCGGGCGATCAAGCGCGACGAGGTGCCGGAGGACCTCGCCGGCGCGGCGAGCTTCCTCGCGAGCGCCGACGCCGCGTTCATGACCGGCCAGACGCTGGTGGTGGACGGGGGTTCGGCGCTGGTCTAGGCCGACGTCGACCGCACCGGGTCCCGCCCGACCCCGAGCCGCGGCGCGCGGCCCTGGTAGATCCAGCCTTTCCGGACCAGCCACTTCTCGATCTCGACGCCGACGAAGACGAGCGCCGGCGCGAACGCGCTCACGGCGAGCTCCACCCCGGTGAGCGGCTGGGTGTTGAAGATCGGGTTGAGCGGGGGGACGTAGATCAGGGCGAGTTGGAGCACGACGGTGAGCGCCACCGCCCCGACGAGGGGCAGGTTGCTGAACAGACCGATGGCGAAGGTCGACTCCCGCTCCGAGCGGATGGCGAGCACGTGGTACATCTGGCAGAACGCGAGTGCCGTGAACACCATCGTCTGCCACCGCTCCGAGCCCTGCGCCGTCGCCCATGCCTGGATGCCGATGCAGATCGCACCGATCAGAACGCCGACCCACAGGATGTGCTGCCACAGCCCGCCCGCGAAGATGCTCTCGCGCGCCGGCCGCGGCGGCCGGCGCATGAGGCGCTCCTCCTCGGGCTCGAGCGCGAGCGCGAGGCCCGGCAGGCCGTCGGTGATCAGGTTCACCCACAGGATCTGGATCGGCAGCAGCGGCAGCGGCAGCCCGAACGCCGGCGCGGCCGCGATCGTCCAGATCTCCCCCGAGTTGCCGCCCATCACGAACCGGATGAACTTGCGCATGTTGTCGTAGATCCGCCGGCCTTCGCGCACCGCGGCGACGATGGTCGCGAAGTTGTCGTCGAGGAGCACCATCGCCGAGGACTCGCGCGCCACGTCGGTGCCGATCCGGCCCATGGCGACGCCGATGTCGGCGCGCTTGAGCGCGGGCGCGTCGTTAACCCCGTCGCCGGTCATCGCGACGCACTCGCCCTGCGCCTGGAGCGCCGCGACGATGGCGAGCTTCTGCCCCGGGTCCACCCGCGCGTAGACCGCGGTGTCCCTGACCTGCCGCCGCAGTGCTTCGGGGGAGCTCTGCGCGAGCTCCCGGCCGGTCATGACCTGGCCCCCGGGCCCGATGATCCCGAGACGCTGCGCGATCGCGCGCGCGGTCTCCGGATGGTCGCCGGTCACCATCACCGGAGTAATGCCGGCCGCCCGGCAGAGCGCCACCGCCTCTGCCGCCTCGGCGCGCGGCGGATCCATCAGGCCGACGAGGCCGAGGAACGTGAGCCCGCTTTCGGCCGTTTCCGAAGTCCAGGGGGCGGGGAGCTCCGGCCACTTCCGGCAGGCGACGGCGATCACGCGCAGCCCCTCGGCGGCGAGGCGCTCGGCCTCGCGCAGCACGCGCTCGCGCTCGATCGGCCGCGCCGCGCCGTCGACGAGCATGGCATCGCAGCCGGCGATCAGCCGCTCGGGCGCACCCTTCGTGAACGCGACGAACCCCGACTCGGCACGGTGCGCCGTGGTCATGAGCTTCCGCTCGGAGTCGAACGGCAGCTCCGCGACCCGCGGCATGCTCGCCTCGAGCGCGTCCTTCTCGCAACCGGCTTCCCGGGCGGCAAGCAGCAGCGCGACCTCGGTCGGGTCGCCGCTCGCGCCCCCGGCGCCCGCGGCGATCGCGTCGTTGTTCAGCGCGAGCGCGGCCGCGAGCAGGCGCTCAGCCTCGCTCGCCGACCCGCGCAGCCGCGCGGGGGCGTCCGAGCACCCGTCGACCACGACCACCTCCGCCCGCATCCTGTTCTCGGTCAGCGTTCCGGTCTTGTCCGAGCAGATGGTGCTCACCGAGCCAAGCGTCTCCACCGCAGGCAGGCGCCGGATCAGCGCGTTCTTCTTGACCATCCGGTATGCGCCCAGCGCGAGCGCGGTGGTGACGACCGCCGGCAGCGCCTCGGGGATGGCGGCCACGGCGAGGCTGACGGCGGTCAGGAACATGAGCGCC
Source organism: Burkholderiales bacterium (assembly GCA_050741515.1). GTDB lineage: Bacteria > Pseudomonadota > Gammaproteobacteria > Burkholderiales > SG8-39 > DATEDA01. Next base: position 4,767 of record JBOIFD010000425.1, on the reverse strand, counting down.
AGCGGCTCGCCGCGCGCGAGTCCGAGTGCGAAGATCGCAACGCAGATGCCGAGGCAGGCGATCGAGATCCGCGTGCCGAACTCCGTCAGCCGCTTCTGCAGCGGGGTCTTGCCTTCGCGCTCGCCGGCGAGGAGCGCCGCGATCTTGCCGAGCTCGGTCTGCATCCCGGTCGCCACCACCGCGCCGCGGCCCCGCCCGTAGACCACGGTCGTGCCCTTGTAGCCCATGTCCCGGCGGTCGCCGAGCGGCGCCTGCGGCTCGGCGATCGGCGCGACGCTCTTGTCGACCGGCACCGACTCGCCGGTCAGCGCCGCCTCCTCGACCCGCAGCATCGCCGCCTCCAGCAGGCGGACGTCGGCCGGCACGACGTTGCCCGCCTCGAGCAGCACGATGTCGCCGGGGACGAGCGCCTCGGCCGAGACCTCGGCGACCGCGCCATCGCGGATCACGCGCGCGCTCTGCGCGGCGAGTCGCCGCAGCGCCGCCATCGCGCGCTCGGCGCGGTACTCCTGGGTGAAGCCGATGACCGCGTTGAGGACGACGATCACCAGGATCACGGCGCTGTCCTCGACCTCGCCGATCGCCGCCGAGATCGCGGCGGCGACCAGGAGCACCACGATCATGAAATCGGTGAACTGGGCGGCGAACATCCGCAGCGGGCCGCGGCGGGCCTGCTCCTGCAGCGCGTTGCCGCCGAAGCGGGCCAACCGTTCGGCGGCCGCGGCGGCCGAAAGCCCGCGCTCGCCGGACACGTCGAGCCGCGCGAGCGCCTCGTCCGCGGTCAGGCAGTGCCACGGCACGCCGGCGACGGCCGAATCGGGGATCGAAGGCAGCCCGGGATCGCGATCCATGGCTCAATCGCCCAGGCGAAGCCAGAGGAGCCCGAGCGCCGCGCCCAGTCCCAGCGGCACGCCGAACCGCTCGAGCCGCGAAACCGAGTTGCCGCCGACCACGTCCACCGGTGCCGGTGCGAGGCGGATCACCTTCTCGATGACCGAGTCCTCGACGAACCGGGTGAGCGAGTTGTCGCGCGCTGCCCCGAGCACGATGCGATCGGCCCGCAGCCGCCGCGCGAGGTCGACGATGACCCGGGCCTTGTCGCCGAGCTCGAGATGCGTCCGGCAGCGGATGTGGAACTGCCCGAGGAGCGCCGCCGCGGGCCCGAGCAGCGGCTCGGCCGCCGCGCGATGGGATGCGGCGCGGTCCCGGCCCGAGATCCAGCGCGCCACGTACGCCGGGAGCGGCGTGCGTACGTGCAGGAGGTGCACCTCCATGCGCTCGCCCCGCAGGAACTCGCCGACGAGGTGCCGGACCGCGGCGGACGAGCCCGGCGAATCGAGGACCGGAACGAGGATCCGGACCGGCGTCCCCGTCGCCGCCGCGCGGGCGCGGCGAATCGGCCCGGGCGCGAACGCGCGGCCGAGGTCGCCCGGGCGCGCACTCGAGCGGCTCCGGCCCGGGAGCGACAGCGCGGCGGCGAGGACGGCGGTGAGGGTGGCGGCGAGCGCCGCGAGCGCACTCCAGGAAGACAGTTCCATCGTTCGGCTCCGGTGATGGGCATCGGCTCCTCCCCGCCCGGACACGAACGGCCGAGACCCGCCGCGTCCGGCGAGGTCTCGCTTGCGGTCCCGGCGCGGTGCACCGGAATCGCCAATGCCGCCGGGGATGGGTTCCCGAATTGACGGCGGCACTGCCGGCAGCCGCGTGCGGCTGCCTCCAGCTACTCCCCTCTGCGAGGAACGGCGGCGCCCTGTGCCGCCGTTCATCTCTACAGGAGACGCGTCAAGTATGGGCTCCCTCGAGGGCGCGTGAAATGACGTTTAGTGATGGATCGCATTGCGCGAAGCACCGTGCATTGCGTTTCGCAATGCATTTCATCCGCGCCGCCGAAGAGCGTTGACGAGCGGTGGGTCGGAGTGTCTAATGGGCTTTGGAAATTAGAGCGTCCCCTCCAAAGGGGAGTAGCTTGGCGGCGCGCGCGAAGCGCACCGTCTCGGAACGGTCGTCATTCCGGGAGTTCGCTCCCCGGCCCTTCCGGCAACCAGTGCGTTGTAAGCGAGACCTTTGCCCGAAGGGCAAAGGTCTTTTTTGTTGCGGCCTTCGCCCGTCGGCATCCGCCGGCGCTCAACGTGAGGAGCCGCATGCGACAGCGCAGGATCCAACGCTACCTCCGGCACGGGACGCTGCCACAGCTGCGCCTGCTCGAGGCGGTGATCCGGCTCGGCAGTCTCACCCGCGCCGCCGAGGAGCTGCACATCGCGCAGCCCACGGCGTCGCTGCACCTCAAGAAGCTCGGCGACGCCGTCGGCCTGCCCCTGCTGGAGCGCAGCGGCAAGCGGATCCGGCCGACGGCGGCCGGGCGGGCCCTCGGCGCGGCATGCCGGGAGATCCTGGGGACGCTCACCCGCCTCGAGGACACTCTCACCGAGGTTCGCGAGCCCGGGTCGGGGCTCCTGAGGATCGCCGCGGGCACCACCGCCACGTACATCGTGCCGCGGCTCCTCGCCGAGTTCGTGCGGCGCCATCCGCGCACGGCGGCCTCGGTGCAGGTGCTGTCGCAGTCGGCACTGCTCGACCGGCTCAGGGAGGACGCGGACGACCTCTATCTCCTGACCCATCCCCCGCATGGCGACGGCATCGCCGTGCACCCCGTCCTGCCCAACCCGTTCATAGTGCTCGCGCGCCGCGATCACGCCCTCGCGAGGGTCAGACCGGTACCGCTCGCCCGCTTCGCCGAGGAGCCGCTGCTCGTGCGCGAGCCGGGCTCGGCCACGCGCGCCGTGGCCGAGCGCGTCTTCGCCGCGCGCAGCCTCCGGCCGCGGGTGCGCATGGAGCTCGGGAGCAACGAGGCGATCAAGGAAGCGATCCTCGCGGGGCTGGGCGTCGCCATCCTCGCGCGTTACTCGATCGGCTTCGAGCTCGACCCGCGGCTGGCGGTGCTGGACGTCGAGGGGTTCCCGGTCGAGCTCCGCTGGCACTTCGCCTATCCGGCGGTCAGGCACCTCTCGCCGCTCGCGCAGGCGTTCCTGGACATGGTTAAGCTCGAGGCGGCGAGCCTGCTCGCGCCGCAGCTCGGCGGGGTGGAGCGGCCGAGCGACGCGGAGATCGCCTGAGACTCCTGCGACTACAGTCTCTCGGCGCCCTCCAGCTTGCCGAGGTTGTGATCGAAGGTGCCGAGCGGGAGGTGGCCTGCCTTGCGGGCGACCTCGAGCATCAGGCAGTCCGAGAAACCGAGCGCTGGGCGCTTGCGGAAGGTCTCCAACGCGGTCGCGACCACTTCCGAAGCCTCGAGCGTGAGGTCCTGGTGATTCAGGAGCATCTCGATCGCGGTGGCAATCGCCGCGTGTTCTTGGTCGTATACCGCTGATAGAACCCACGTGGTCTCCGCAAGCGCGAGCTGCGGGACCCAGGCCCCCTTCGCCACGAACGCCTCGGCCGCAGCCACCTGCTTCGCGTCGTCGCGGGTGACCAGACGCACGAGCACGTTCGTGTCAACCGCGCGCATGCCGCTTCTTCATGAACCGACGCACGCCGGCTTTGATCTCCGCTACGGTCCGGGTCCGCGGCGCGCCCTTCGGGAACAGCGCCCGATGGACGTCTCCCGAGGAATAGCGGCCCGCCCGACGAACCACGACCTGCTCGCCGTCTTCGTGCCACTCCAGGACCGAGCCCGGGCCGATTCCGAGCTTGCGCCGCACCTTCGCCGGGACCGAAATCTGCCCCTGTGCGGTGACTTTCGAATGAGCGATCGCCATGACCAGTACATTACCACGGTAATGTACCGGCTGCAAGCCGCTTCGACCCCCACTACCGCCAGAATGGCTTCGCCTCCTCGAACTCGCGCCAGGCGCGGGGATAGCGCGCGAGCTCGTGGCCGGCGGTCGCGGCCATCCAGCCGCGCACCAGGCCTTCGACGCGCGGCGCGATCGGCTCAGGCGCGGCGGCCGCCGCTTCCTGCAGCAAGCGCTCGGCGACCGCCGCATCGTTCAGCGCGCCGAGGATGTCCTGCAGGTCCTCGAGCGCGTCGACGTAGCGGCGCACGGGTTTCGGCGGGTGGAGCGAGGCGAAGAACTCGGCCGCGTAGCGCAGCCTCTTGGCGTCGATCCGCACGCGGTGGCGCTCCGCGGCGGGCGCGTCAGGGACGTCACCGCCGCGCTTGCGCAACCGCCGGTGGCGCTTGTCGAGGACCGACGCCGCGAACTCGCCGACCGGGGCCGCGAGCCGAGATGCGTCCGCGTCGACCGTGCGCACTAACCCGGCCAGATCGTCGCGCGCGAAGCCCTCGCCCAGCGCCAGCAGCAGCGCCGTGTAGCGAGGCGAGGACACCGCGTTGCGTGCCGCTTCGCCGTGAGCGCGGCGAAGCGCCGCGCAGCGCGCGAGGAACGCCTGCAAGTCCTCTGCGACGTTGAACTCGCGCGCGAGCCGCGTGAGCGTCTCCGCGGTGAACACGTCCCAGTCGCGGGCCGGGCCGAGCGCGGCGCCGAGCCAGCGCAGCTCTTCGGCGAGCGGCGCGATCGCCTCCTTCCCGACGGCCGTGCCGACGATGTCGAGGCCGGAGCGCAGCCGCCGCAGGCCGACGCGGAACTGGTGCAGGTACTCGGGGTCTCGCCCCTCGAGCAGCCCGGCCTCGTTCGCCTGCAGCTGCGCGATGCAGGCGGCCGCGATGCGCCGCAGGCCGGCGCCCGCCGCAAGCCCGTGCGCGAGCATGATCGGACGAGCCTTGCGCGGCGGCGCCGCCGCCGCCCCCGCGAGGGCATACCCGCGCTC
>JBOIFD010000424.1:0-3974 GCA_050741515.1 Burkholderiales bacterium | reverse complement strand
AGGCCGCGCTCGCCGATCCGGAAGGCCGCAAGCTCGAGCAGTCGCTCGAGACGGTGGGGATCGTGCCGCTGCCGCCGAAAGCGAAGCCGCTCAAGTTCTTCCGCCGGCCCCCCGGCGGCGAGAAGCGAGTGGCGTGAGGCGGCGACCATGGAGATCTCCTTTCATGAAGAGATCGAGCACCTGAAGCTCGGCGACGGCCAGACGTTCCACGGCGAGGGCATCCTCGCGGTGACGAAGGCGCTGCTGCAGTCCGGGGTCGCCTACGTCGGCGGTTACCAGGGGGCGCCGGTGTCGCACCTCCTCGACGTCATGGTGCAGGCGCGGGACTATCTCGACGAGCTGGGCGTCCACGTCGAGCCCTGCACGAACGAGGCCTCCGCCGCGGCCATGCTCGGCGCGTCGATCAACTACCCGATGCGCGGCGCGGTCACCTGGAAGTCGATCGTCGGCACCAACGTCGCCTCCGACGCGCTGTCGAACCTCGCCTCGGCGGGCGTCATGGGCGGCGCGCTGATCGTCGTCGGCGAGGACTACGGCGAGGGCGCGAGCGTGATCCAGGAGCGCACCCACGCCGTCGCGTTGAAGTCCTCGATGTGGCTGCTCGACCCGCGGCCGACGCTGCCGAACATCGTGCGCATGGTCGAGCGCGGCTTCGAGCTCTCGGAGGCCTCGAACACGCCGGTGATCATGGAGCTCCGGATCCGCGCCTGCCACTTACGCGGCAGCTTCGAGGCGCGCGCGAACCGCGCGCCGGCGGTCTCGACGCGGCACCTGCAGGACGGGCCGCCGGCGTTCCTGTACGAGCGGCTGGCGCACCCGCCGGAGATCTTCCGCCAGGAGAAGCTCAAGTCGACGGTGCGGATGCCCGCCGCCCGCCGCTTCATCGTCGAGCACGGCCTGAACGAGACGTTCGACGGGCCCGAGCGCGAGCTCGGCATCATCGTGCAGGGCGGGCTCTACAACAACCTCGTGCGCGCGCTCGACCAGGCGGGACTCGCGAACTGCTTCGGCGAGACGCGCATCCCGATCCTCGCGCTCAACGTCGTCTATCCGCTCGTGCCCGAGCAGATTCGCGAGTTCTGCGCCGGCAAGCGGGCCGTGCTCGTCCTCGAGGAGGGCCAGCCGGAGTTCATCGAGCAGGAGATCGCGACGACCTTGCGCCGGGGGGACCTCCAAACGCGGCTGCACGGCAAGGACGTGCTTCCGATGGCGGGGGAGTACACGGCCGAGATGATTGTCCGTGGACTGGAGAAGTTCATCGCGGCCGAGGCGCCCCAGCTTGCATCCGGCGCCAGCGCGGCGTGGATCGAGAAGATCGATGGGCTCCGCGAGCGGGCGAACCGCGCCCTCGGGGCCCCGCTCCCCGCCCGGCCGCCGAATTTCTGCGTCGGCTGTCCGGAACGCCCGGTGTTCGCGGCGATCAAGCTCGCGCAACGCGACGTGGGCGCGTGGCACATCTCCACGGATATCGGGTGCCACGCGCTCGCGACGTTCGAGCCGTTCTCGCTGGGGAACTCGATCCTCGGCTACGGAATGAGCCTCGCCGCCGCAGCCGGCGTCGCGCCCACGCAGACGCGACGGACGATGGCCATCATGGGCGACGGCGGGTTCTGGCACAACGGCTTCCTCTCCGGGGTGTCCTCGGCGCTGCTCAACGGCAGCGACTCGATCCTGGTCATCATGAAGAACGGCTACTCGTCGGCAACCGGCACGCAGGAGCTCCTGTCCTCGCCGCCCGAGGAGGCGAAGCAGGCGGCGCGCGAGAAGAGCGCGGCCGCGGCCAACACCGCGATCGAGTCGACGCTCAAGGGCGCGGGGGTGAAGTGGCTGCGCACGGTTCACACCTATCGCGTGGCGGAGATGGCCAAGACGCTGCGCGAAGCGTTCCAGACGCCGGAGCCCGGTCTCAAGGTGATCGTCGCGGAAGGCGAGTGCCAGCTTGAACGGCAGCGGCGAATCCGGCCGCTGGTCGCTGCCGCCCTCAAGGGCGGCGAGCGGATTGTGCGCACCCGCTTCGGCGTCGACGAGGACGTGTGCTCGGGCGACCACTCCTGCATCCGGCTTTCGGGCTGCCCATCGCTGACCGTGAAGGAATCGTCGGACCCGCTGAAGGTGGACCCGGTGGCGCACGTGGACAACGGCTGCGTGGGCTGCGGGCTGTGCGGGGAGGTGGCGCACGCGGCGATCCTGTGCCCGTCGTTCTTCCGCGCCGAGATCGTGCAGAACCCGGCGTGGTGGGACCGGGCGCTGCAGCGCGTGCGCTCGACGGTGATCGGGTGGCTGCAGCCGGCGTGAGAGACCGTCATCCCGGCGAAAGCCGGGATCCAGCATGTTGAACCGTTAGCGATGTCCAAGGTCTTCACGATCGAGCGGAAGATCCGCTTCTCCCACTGCGACCCGGCGGGGATCGTCTACTTCGTCAACTTCTTCGACATGATCAACGCCGTCGTCGAGGACTGGTTCGGCGAGGCGATCGGCCTGCCGTTCCAGGAGATGCACCGCGGGCGCCGGATCGGCTTCCCGATCGTCGACACCGGGTGCCAGTTCTTCCGTCCCTGCCATCTCGGCGACCTGTTGGTGCTCGAGCTGTCGGTCGCACGCCTCGGCCGGAGCTCGCTCGAGTTCGCGGTCCTCGGGCGGGTCGGCGCAGAGGAGAAGTTCCGCGCGCGGCACAAGGTGGCGATGGTGTCGCTGGAAACCTTCAAGGCGACCGCGATCCCGGACGACCTGCGGGCGAGGATGGAGCCTTACGTCGAGTCCGGCGCCTCGCAGGGCGGCGGCGCGCAGCATCCAAGGTAGGCGAGGCGCTTGGCTACGAACCGAGGTGTTTCGCAACGGGATCAAGCGTTAGCCGCGCCCCTGTGACCTGGATGTGACCGTGTTGTCGAGCGGCCCGGCCATGTCTTGGTCTTTGGTCGGATGGTCGGCGCTACTTCAAAGCAGGAGCCAGATTTGGGACGCCAGTGCGAGAAGGTAGCCCAACGCAAAGAGCGAAACGCCCTGCAGGACCCGAGACTGGTCCTGGGGATTGAGAACCGAGAGCTTGGCAGCGACCTTACTCGCCGGAGATCGCCAAAGGGCACCGACAAGCGCCCGTGCTCGCTGGCGCCATGTTGTGGTGGCTGATAGCAGACTCCAGAGAGTCATCACGCCACCCAGGAGTTGCAAGGCGGTGCCCACGACACCAAGCCAAGATGCTACGGAGCCAGAGATCACGCGGGCGGCTGCGGTTCGACGGCTGCCAAGACGAGAACAGACTTATCCTCTTGCGCGACCGTGAAGACTAAGAAGAAGTCTTCGAAGGGTACGACAAACACAGGATTGCCTTCATCTTCGGGCTCCCACGTGTCTTGGACAAGACGGATCTGCCGCTTTAGTTCCTCGAACGTATTCTTTCCAAGAAGCTCGACGAGGCGATCCTCGGCATCAGGGTGGTACCGAAAACTTGAAAATCCCACTTAGCGACCAACCAGTCGTGGGGTCACGGAAACCTATTACGACTGGTGCCGTGTTTTGTGGAGGGTCTCGAGATTCTCCATGGTACGTAGCAACGCCATCGGCGTGTTACCAGCTTGCTTGGCCAGCTTGCGAAGCCGATCGAACAGCTCCGGATGACGAATCAGCTTCTCGAGGCCAAGATAGTTGTTGTACTTCTCGATCGACACAAGAGCAGCCACGGGATTATTGCGGCGCATCAGCACGGTATTTCGCTGCAACCGCTTGACAATCTTAGGAAGGCTCGACGAGGCCTCGCTAAGGGACACCAGCTGCGTATCGCCGACAGTCTTCATGACAATCTCCTGACTAGATATCGGATACTAATGGGTATTAAAGGGGGTATTTAAAGGGGGTATTTAAAGGGGGAAGGTTACCAGGTTAGTCCTTTAGCCGGCAACGCGGAGGCCTTCGGCGCGTGAGATTCTCGGCTCCGCTGTGACCAAGCCAGGTCGGGTGTGCCCAGACTGTGCCTGGGA
>JBOIFD010000423.1:0-3744 GCA_050741515.1 Burkholderiales bacterium | reverse complement strand
GGCGCCGGCGCCGCGGGGCGACCCCGCAGGAGCTGGATCGCCTTCGCGAGGCTGGTGGTCATCCGGTTGAAGGACTGGGCGAGCCTCGCCACCTCGTCGGTGCCCGACGCGTCGATCTCGCCGAGGTCGAACTTGCCGACGCTGATCGCATCCGCCGCGACCGCCATCCTGACGATCGGCTTGATCACCAGCCGGTCGAGGAGCACGTTGAGGATCACGAACATCGCGGAGAAGATCGCGACCAGCGCGCCGAGCGAAGCGTAGAACGTCACGTCCGCGCGCTTGATCGGAACGGTCATCGGCACCGACACGACCTGCGCGCCGACGATCTCGTTCAGCTGCCAGCCGAACCCCCCCTGGTCGCCGTAGGTGCGGATCATCGAGGCGGGCGCCGCGGCCGGCTCGCTGTGGCAGGCGAGGCACGCGGCGTTCGCGATCTTGATCGGGCGGGCGATGTAGAGGCTCGGCCCCAGGTGCGTCGCCCGGACGCCGTACGTTTCCTTGAGGGCGTCGTTCGCCCGGAAGGCGGCGACGATCTTCGCTTCCCAGTCCTCCGCCTTGGCGCGCGGGTTGGTCGGGTTGAGCGTCGCCTCCTTGTAGCTGTACTCGGGGTACTTCTTCTTCAGCGCGCCGAGGGTCTCGGTGGCCGCGAACGCCGGGACCGTCTGCGGCAGGAACTCCTCTTCGAGCTGCTTCTGCAGGCGCGGACGCACGTGATCGACGGTGTAGGTGCGGATCGCGAGCGCCGACTCCATCACGAGGCCCGCTTCGTGCAGCACCTCGTCGCGCGCGTTCTTCTGCAGCAGATCGTGCAGGAAGAAGCCGCTGACCGCCAGCCCGAGCGCCATCACGGCCAGCAGGCTCAAGTTGAACTTCAGCCGGAGCGACATGTTTTTTTTCCTCTTGTTGCGAGAGCGATTCCCGAAGGTGCCACCATAGCCGGCCGATCGGGGATCGCCACAGGGATTACTCCCGATACGGGCCGCGCGTGCGCGCCGGACGCACGCCGGTCGGCGGCCGCGTGCAATCGTTCACGCTCGCCGCGGGGCGCGCGGCTTGCGCCGTGGTGTTTTGCACCCCTGGGGCGTTCGGCTTAGAGTAGCGCCCTTTCCACGCCTGGCCGGCACATGGCCGTCGACTACCTCGAGCGGATCCTGAACTCCCGCGTCTACGACGTCGCCGTCGAGACGCCGCTCGAGCTCGCACCGAACCTCTCGGCCCGGCTCGACAATCGCCTGATGCTGAAGCGCGAGGACATGCAGCCGGTGTTCTCGTTCAAGCTGCGCGGTGCGTACAACAAGATGGCGAACCTGCCGGCGCACGCGCTTCGCCGCGGCGTGATCGCGGCCTCGGCGGGCAACCACGCGCAGGGCGTTGCGCTGGCGGCGGAAAAGCTCGGCTGCCGCGCGGTGATCGTGATGCCGGTGACGACGCCGCGGATCAAGGTCGACGCGGTCGCCGCCCGCGGCGCCGAGGTGGTGCTCCACGGCGATTCGTACAGCGAGGCCTACGAGCGCGCGCGCAAGCTCGAGCGGCGGCGCCGGCTCACCTTCGTGCACCCTTACGACGACCCCGACGTGATCGCCGGCCAGGGGACGATCGGCCTGGAGATCCTGCGCCAGTCGGCGCGGCCGATCCACGCGATCTTCGTCGCCATCGGCGGCGGCGGCCTGATCTCCGGGGTCGCGTCCTACGTGAAGCGGTTGCAGCCGGGAATCAAGATCATCGGCGTGCAGCCGGTCGATTCCGACGCGATGAAGCGCTCGATCGAGGCCGGCCGCCGCGTCGTCCTGCCGCACGTGGGGCTGTTCGCCGACGGCGTGGCGGTGAAGCAGGTGGGCCGGGAGACGTTTCGCATCGCGCGCGAGCTCGTCGACGACATCCTGCTGGTCGACACCGATGCGACCTGCGCCGCCATCAAGGACGTTTTCGAGGACACGCGCTCGATCCTCGAGCCGGCGGGCGCGCTCGCCATCGCGGGCGCGAAGAGCTACGTCGAGCGGACGCGCGTGCGCGGCCGGAAGCTCGTCGCGATCGCCTGCGGCGCCAACGCGAACTTCGACCGGCTGCGGTTCGTCGCCGAGCGCGCCGAGGTCGGCGAGCACCGCGAGGCGATCCTCGCGGTCTCGATCCCCGAGCGCCCGGGGAGCTTCCGGAAGTTCTGCCGGACGCTCGGCGGCCGCAACATCACCGAGTTCAACTACCGCATGGCCGATCCGGTCGAGGCCCACGTCTTCGTCGGCGTCGAGGTGCACGGCCGGGACGAGACGGCCGAGATCGTCCGCACGCTCCGCGCGCACGGCCTCGGGACGCTCGACCTCTCGGACAACGAGATGGCGAAGCTCCACGTCCGGCACCTCGTCGGCGGGCATGCCCCGCGCCGGGCGGGCGACGGCGCGCTCCTCGCCGACCACGAGCTGCTCTACCGCTTCGAGTTCCCGGAGCGCCGCGGGGCGCTGATGAAATTCCTGTCGAACATGCGCTCCGACTGGAACATCAGCCTGTTCCACTACCGGAACCAGGGCGCGGACTACGGGCGGGTGCTGGTCGGGATGCAGGTGCCGCCGCGGGAGATGCGCGAGTTTCGCGGGTTCCTCGCGCGGCTCGGCTACCCGTACGTCGACGAGTCGCGCAACCCCGCGTACCGGCTGTTCCTGGGATAGGGCGATGTCGAGAAGAACCTGGGGCATCGACGAGAAGGTACGCAGGTACCTGCTCGACCATTCGCTCCGCGAGCCGCCGGCGGCGGCGGAGCTGCGCGCGGCGACCGCGAAGCTGCCGAACGCCGGGATGCAGATCTCACCCGAGCAGGGCCAGCTCATGGCGCTTCTCGTCCACGCGATCGGCGCGAAGCGCGCGATCGAGATCGGCACCTTCACCGGCTACAGCGCGCTCTGGGTGGCGATCGCGCTGCCCGCGGACGGGCGGCTCGTGTGCTGCGACGTGAGCGCGGAGTGGACCGCGATCGGGCAGAAGTTCTGGGCCAAGGCTGGCGTCGCGTCGAAGATCGACCTGCGCATCGCGCCGGCGCTCCAGACGCTCGACGGGCTGCTCGCGGCTGGCCAGGGGGGCGCGTACGACTTCGCGTTCATCGACGCCGACAAGACCGGGTATGACGCCTACTACGAGCGCTGCCTGCAGCTCCTGCGGCGCGGCGGGATGATCGCCATCGACAACGTCCTGTGGGGCGGCTCGGTCGCCGACCCGAAGAAGCGGAACGCCGACACGCTGGCGCTGCGGGCGCTCAACAAGAAGATCCACCGCGACGAGCGCGTCGCGATGTCGATGCTGCCGGTGGGGGATGGCGTGACGCTGGCGCTCAAGCGCTAGCAGCTAGAAGCCGTGGAAACCCGTGCTCCGAAGCAGCTCGGCGCACTCGGGGTCCGTCTCCTGCAGCTCGAGCAGCGCGTTCTCGATCTCGAGCCAGTTGTGGATGCGGCCGTGGAAGCCAAGCCGCAGCTCCAGCTTGTCGAGGCATCTCTGCATTTCGCGGGTGCACGCCCGCGGGGAGCTCCCAGCCCAGGGCTCGGCTGCCCAGGCGTCGCCGACCGCCGGCGAGGCGGCGAGGAATGACGCCGCGGCAAGGGCTGCGGCTAGTCGGTGGAGTGTCATGGCGCCAGACTACCCGCCAGCCGCCGTGCGGTCTGCGCACCGGAGCACCCGGGTGATGTGAACTGTTCACGTTCACCGGCGCCGGCGGACGGGCCTCCGGAACGACCGCTGGGCTATGATAGGCCTCGATTC
>JBOIFD010000422.1:0-14044 GCA_050741515.1 Burkholderiales bacterium | reverse complement strand
CGTCACCCCGCTCGCGGCCTCGATCGACACGGTGAAGTTCGTGCCGTGCACCGCGCGGTTGTGGGGCACCATCGGCGCGAGGTTGAGGCGCCGCGCGTGCGCCTCGGTGATCGGCATGCAGACCAGGCCCCGCCCGTGCGTCGCCATGAAGTTGATCTTCTCGGGCGTGACGAACTCGGCCGCGACGACGAGGTCGCCCTCGTTCTCGCGGTCCTCGTCGTCGACGAGGATCACGGTCCGGCCGGCCTTCATCTCGGCGATGATGTCCGGGATCGGTGAAATGCTCATGCGGCGCGCGGCTCGCGACGGAAGACGGACCGGCATTTTAGCAGTCGCCTCAGACCGCGAGCGCGCCGAATGCGCCCTGCCGCAGCTCGGCGCCCGGATCGTCGAAGAAGTCGCGGAAATCCACGGCGCCCTCCCGTTCGCTGCGTTCCCGCAGCGGGACGACGGCCAAACTATACCTGCGGGCGGGGCGGCGCCGCGCGCGGTTACCGCTTGCCGACGACGCTCAGCTTCGGGCGCCGGGCGAGACGGAACTGCTCGTAGAGGCTCGGTTCCTCCAGCGCGAGGCGGTTCGGCTCGACGCCGCGCTTGGCGAGCCAGGCCGTGAACTTGGCCAGCTCGATCTCGGTGCGCAGGTTCTCCGCCGCCCAGCGCGCGACCTCCGGGTCGGGATCGTCGGTCAGCTCCACGAGTTGCGGGATGAGCTCCCGCGAGAAGTCGAGCTGGATGCGGCGGGTGAAGGTGTCCGGCATTCGTCCTGGGGCAACGAAATCCTTGATGGCAGAAACTGTCACAGCCGCCGGCCCCGCGTCCAGGGCTTTGACACAAGTTTGCGATCGGCTGTCGGCGGGACTTACAACCGGCGGCTGCCCCTATAATTCGCGCTCTGCCGCCAGCCTCTCTCGGGGGAATCGCCACATGCGCAAGACGCTTCGGCACGCGCTCACTGCGGCCTTCGCCGCCGGCGCGATCGCGGGGTGCGCCCCCGAAAAACCGCAGGAGCTTCGCATCGGCATGGGGGCCGAGGTGACGTCGATGGATCCGCACTTCGTGAACCTCTTTCCCAACAACAACATCGCCGAGCACGTCTTCGAGAAGCTGATCACGCTCGATCCCGACTCGCGGCTCATCCCTGGGCTCGCCGAGCAGTGGCAGGCGGTCAACCCGACGACCTGGGAGTTCAAGCTCCGCCCGGGCGTGAAGTTCCACGACGGCTCGGACTTCACCGCCGCGGACGTCGCGTTCTCGATCGAACGGGTCGGCAAGATCCCGAACTCGCCGGGGCCGTTCACGACCTACACCAAGGCGATCAAGGAGGTGCAGATCGTCGACCCGCACACGATCCGGTTCGTCACCGCTTTCCCGCACCCGCAGCTGCAAAACGACATCAACACGATCTACATCGTCTCGAAGAAGACCGCGACCGGCGCCGCAACCGAGGACTTCAACTCGGGCAAGGCGATGAACGGCACCGGGCCGTTCAGGTTCGTGGCGTTCAAGCGCGGCGACCGGGTGGAGCTCGCGCGGAACGACGGCTACTGGGGCCCGAAGCCGGCCTGGGCGAAGGTGACGTTCCGGGTCATCCCGAGCGATCCGACCCGGGTCGCGGCGCTGCTCTCGGGCGAGCTCGACGCGATCGAGAACATCCCCACCGCCGACTTCGCGAAGCTCCGGGCGAATCCGAGCTTCCAGACCTCGACCAAGACCTCGCACCGGATCATCTTCTATCACGTCGACCAGTTCCGCGACCCGTCCCCGTTCGTCTTCGACAAGGCCACCGGGAAGCCGCTCGAGAAGAACCCGCTCAAGGACCTGCGCGTGCGCCAGGCGATCTCGAAGGCGATCGACCGCGAGGCGATCAGGAGCCGGGTAATGGAAGGCCTCGCCGTGCCGTCCGCGAACCTCGTTCCGGCGCCGATGTTCGGCAGCGTGCCCTCGCTCAAGCCCGACGCCTACGACCTGGATGGCGCGAAGAAGCTGCTCGCCGAAGCCGGCTACCCGAACGGGTTCGCGATGACGATCCACGGCCCGAACAACCGCTACGTCAACGACGACCAGATCATGCAGACGGTCGCGCAGATGCTGGCGCGCGCCGGGATCCAGACCAAGGTCGAGACGCTGCCGATGAGCACCTACCTCGCCCGCGCCCGGAAGCTCGAGTTCAGCTTCGCGATGCTCGGCTGGGGCGCATCGACGGGAGAGGCCTCGTCGCCACTGCGCGCCCATCTCGTGTCGTACATCCCCGAGAAGGGCTGGGGCGAGTTCGCGTGGGGCCGATATTCGAATCCGAAGGTGGACGAGCTTCTCGACAGGGCGCTCGCGACGATCGACGACAAGGCCCGCGAGAAGCAGATCCAGGACGCGGTCGGGATCGCGATGACCGAGCTCGGAATCATCCCGATCCACCACCAGATCAACACCTGGGCCACGAAGAAGGGCATCACTTACACGCCGCGGATCGACGAGTACACGCTCGCGTTCCAGTTCCGGCCGCAGTGAAGGCCGGGTGGCCGCGGAACTCGACGCGGATGACCGCGAGCAGCTCGGTCCATCCGCGCCGCTCCGCGCTCGTCGGCGGCGTCGTCTGGTGGCTCGCGCTCGCCGGCGGCGTGGCGGCCGCCGACCTGCGCATCGGCATGTCGGCCGACGTCACGTCGATCGACCCGCACTTCGTCAACATCACCCCGAACAACAACGTCGCCTGGCACGTCTTCGAGGCGCTCACGCACGTCGACGCGGACGCGCGCCTCATCCCGGGGCTCGCCGAGTCCTGGCGCGCGGTGGACGCGACGACCTGGGAGTTCAGGCTCCGGCGGGGCGTGCGGTTCCACGACGGCTCGGAGCTCACCGCCGAGGACGTCGCGTTCTCGATCGACCGCCCGGCGACCCTGACCGCGAGCCCGGGGCCGTTCACCACCTTTACGCGACCCATCGTGTCGCAGCAGCTCGTCGACCGGTACACGATCCGCCTGAAGACCGCGGCGCCCTACGCGATGGTGCCGTACGACATGAACTCGGTATTCATCGTGTCGCGGAGGGCCGCCGCCGGGGCGACGACCGAGGACTTCAACGCCGGCAAGGCGGCGGTCGGCACCGGCCCCTACCGGTTCGCCCGGTTCGCGCGCGGCGACCGGGTCGAGCTCGTCCGCAACGACGCCTACTGGGGGCCGAAACCCGAGTGGGACAAGGTCACGTTCCGGATCGTGCCGAGCGACGGCGCGCGCGTCAGCGCGCTCCTCGCCGACGAGTTCGACGCGATCGAGTACGTGCCCACGCCCGATCTGAAAAGGATCCGCGCGACGCCGCGCTTCCGCCTCGAGCAGAAGGTGTCGTGGCGCACGATCTTCTTCACGCTGGACCAGCATCGCGACGCGCCGCCCGGCGTCACCGACAAGCGGGGGCGGCCGCTCGGCCGCAACCCGTTCAAGGACCCGCGCGTTCGGGAAGCGATCGGCAGGGCGATCAACCGCCAGGCGATCGTGGATCGCGTCATGGACGGCGCGGCCACGCCGGCGTCGAACGTGGTCGCGCCGCCCGTGTTCGGCCACGTCGCGAGCCTGAAGCCCGAGGGGTACGACGTCGAGGCCGCCCGCAAGCTGCTCGCGGCCGCCGGCTATCCCGAGGGCTTCACGCTGACGCTCGCGGCGCCGAACAACCGCTACCTCAACGACGACCAGATCGCGCAGGCGGTCGCCCAGATGCTGGCCCGCATCGGGATCGAGGCGAAGGTGGCGACCATGCCGCTCGCCGCGTATTTTCCGAAGGCGCGCAACCTGGAGTTCCCGTTCGCGATGCTCGGCTGGGGATCGTTCTCGGGCGACCTCGCGCTGCGTTCGCTGGTCATGACCTACGACGCCGACAAGGGCACCGGCGCGTGGAACTGGGGCCGCTACTCGAACCCGAAGGTCGACCGCCTCGTGACCCAGGCGCTCGCGACGGTCGACGACGCGAAGCGCGAGGCCTTCGCGCGCGCAGCGATGGCGCTCGCGATGGCCGACCGGCCGGTGATCCTTCTCCATCACCAGGTCGCGACCTGGGCGATGCGCCGCGAGCTCCGCTACGCGGCCCGCACCGACGAGTACACGTTCGCGCACCACTTCCGGCGAGGCGGGCCGTAGAAGAGCCGCACAGGCCCCGCTACGCCACACCCGGATATTTCATAGAACGTATATAAATCAGTGTTTTAGAATAATGGCCCAATCCTCGTGTGGCCGGGAATCCAGCTCTGGCTGCCACCCGTCCTGAGAGGGTTTAGCCTCTCGAACTGGTGATTTTTGATAGGCTATAGACTATCATTCAAGAAGGTTCTGAAAGGCTGTGACCTCTCAAATGACCCCCGAGCAGCTTCGACTTCGACAACTCGACAAAGCGCTGGCAGGCGTTTCGCCGCTGCGGAACTTCCAGCCCCCGAGGCGGGGATGGATTCACGCAATACGGTCAGCGCTTGGACTCACGACCAGGCAGATGGCGAGACGCCTCAAGATCAGTCAGCCGGCGTATCGTGACTCGGAGGCGCATGAGAGCGCTGGGTCGGTCTCGCTGACCCAGCTTCGCCGCATCGCCGACGCAATGGACTGCGACCTCGTGTACGCGGTCGTCCCACGGCGCCCGCTGACTGAGACGGTCGACAGGAGAGCCGCCGAGCTGGCACAGCAACGGGTGCGCCGCGTTGCGCACACCATGGCGCTAGAGGACCAAGCGGCCTCATCGGACGTAACGAAGGCGCAGATCGCAGCCGCCAAGACCGAGCTGTTGGCGGGACGTTGGTCCCGACTTTGGGAGTGAAGTTCAAATACCCGCCAGGGCCACGCCGCTCGACCCAGACGAGGCATTCGGGCTGATCCCTTCGCATATTCGCACTCAGGGTGAATTGAACGAGTGGGAGCAATTGAACGTGCTCAATGGGCAAGCGTGGGCGTTCTCGCGACCCGACCGAGAAGACCTGCTCGAGGAAGGGTTTGTCCGCGCGCTGCACGCCGAAATGTTCGGGGAGACGTGGGCTTGGGCCGGGAGCTTTCGCACCGAAAAGAACATCGGCGTAGACCCCGCACAGATCGGCGTGAAGTTGCGGGACCTCCTGGGGGACGCTCGGTACTGGCTGCAACACCGCACCTACGCCCTCGATGAGGCTTGCGTCCGGTTTCACCACCGCTTGGTGTCGATTCACCTTTTCCCGAACGGGAACGGCCGGCACGCGCGCATGCTGGCGGACGTGATCGTGCACCGGAACGGCGGGGCGCCTTTCTCCTGGGGAAGCGCCGACCTGGTGCGCCCCGGTCAGGCGCGCAGGCAGTATATCGAGGCGCTCCAACGGGCCGACCAGGGCGACATCGCACCCCTTCTGCGATTCGCGCGATCGTAGGCGAGCGGCATCGGCATCATGCTCATGATCGTCGCCATCACGGACCGCTCTCCGTCCTGAAGTACACTCGACGCGCTGCGCAAGCTCCCACCCAAATGCTCGTCTACGTCATCCGCCGGCTGCTGCAGAGCGTCGTCGTGCTGCTCGTCATGTCGGCGCTGGTGTTCGTCGGCGTGTATGCGATCGGCAACCCGGTCGACATCCTGATCAACCCGCAGGCCGACCAGGAGGACATCGAGCGCGCGATCAAGGGCCTCGGCCTCGACAAGCCGCTCTGGGAGCAGTACCTCGTGTTCCTGCGGCAGGCGCTCGCCGGCGACCTCGGCAAGTCGTTCGTGTTCAACGTGCCGGCGATCCAGCTCATCCTCGAGCGCATGCCGGCGACGCTCGAGCTCGCGACGGCGGCGATGCTGATCGCGATCGTCCTGGGCTTGCCCCTCGGCCTGTGGGCGGGGCTCGCGCCCCGGTCGGTCGCCGGGCGGACGATCATGACCGGCTCCATCCTCGGCTTCTCGCTGCCGACCTTCTGGGTCGGGCTGATGCTGATCATGGTGTTCTCGGTCCACCTCGGCTGGCTGCCGTCGAACGGCCGTGGGCCGACGACCGAGCTCCTCGGGGTGCCGGTGAGCTTCCTTTCCTGGGAAGGCCTCAAGCACCTCGCCATGCCGGCGACCAACCTCGCGCTCTTCAACCTCGCGCTGGTCATCCGGCTCACGCGCGCCGGAACGCGCGAGGCGCTGCTCCAGGACTACGTCAAGTTCGCGCGGGCCAAGGGACTCTCGAACGCGCGCGTCGTCGGGGTGCACGTCCTGAAGAACATCTCGATCCCGATCGTGACCGTGATCGGCCTGCAGTTCGGCTCGCTGATCGCGTTCGCCATCGTGACCGAGACGATCTTCGCCTGGCCGGGAATGGGCAAGCTCATCATCGACTCGATCAACGTGCTCGACCGGCCGGTGATCGTCGCCTACCTCATGGTCATCGTGACGCTGTTCATCGTGATCAACCTGCTCGTCGACCTGCTGTACTCGGTGCTAGATCCGCGCGTCCGCCTGGCGGACGCGCGGATCTAGCCGCGGCGAAATGCGTCCGCCCACGGAGACGCCGCCGAGCGACGCCGAGACCGGCGTGGCTTCGGCACCCTCGGCGCCCGCCGCCGCCGCGCCGGGCGAAGGCGAGGAGACGCCGCTTCGCCGCCTCGCCGCCGGGTTCGCGACAAGCAAGCTGGCGCTCGCCGGGCTGGCGCTGTTCCTCGCGATCCTCGCCGTCGCCGCGTTCGCGCCGTTCATCTCGCCGCAGAACCCGTACGACCTCGCGCAGCTCGACGTGCTCGACAGCCGGCTCGAGCCGGGCGCGCGCTCGGGCGACGGCAAGCAGGTGTTCTGGCTCGGCACCGACGACCAGGGCCGCGACATGCTCTCGGCGATCTTCTACGGCCTGCGGATCAGCCTGGGCGTCGGGGTGAGCGCGACCCTCTGCGCGCTCGCGCTGGGGCTGACGCTGGGGCTCGTCGCCGCGTTCCTCGGGGGGCGCGTCGACACGCTCATCATGCGCGTGGCCGACGTCCAGCTGTCCTTCCCCGCCATCCTGATCGCGCTCATCCTCCTCGCGCTGCTCGGCCAGGGGGTCGGCAAGATCATCATCGCGCTGGTCGCGGTGCAATGGGCCTACTACGCGCGCACGGTCCGCAGCGCGGCGCTGGTCGAGCGCTCGAAGGAGTACATCGAGGCGGCGACCGGCCTCGCCCTGCCGGCGAGCCGCATCGTGTTCCGGCACCTCCTGCCCAACTGCCTGCCGCCGGTGATCGTGGTCGCGACGGTGCAGGTGGCGGCGGCGATCGCGCTCGAGGCGACGCTGTCGTTCCTCGGGCTCGGGCTGCCGATCACCGAGCCCTCCCTCGGCCTGCTGATCTCGAACGGCTTCACCTACATGCTCTCCGGCAAGTACTGGATCAGCTTCTTCCCCGGGGTCGCCCTGCTCGCCACGATCGTGAGCATCAACCTCGTGGGCGACCAGCTGCGCGACGTGCTGAACCCCCGGCTGCAGATCTAGCCACGCCACCGATGACCGAGCCGACGCTCGAGGTCGACAACGTCCGCACGCACTTCTTCACCCGGCAGGGCGTGGTGCGGGCGGTCGACGGCGTGTCGTTCGAGGTCGGGCCGGGCCGGATCCTGGGGCTCGTCGGCGAGTCCGGCTCGGGGAAGACGATGACCGGCTTCTCGATCATGGGGCTCGTCGACCCGCCCGGCCGGATCGTCGCGGGCCGGATCCTCCTCAAGGGCCGGGACTTGCGCGCGCTCTCGGCGCCCGAGTGGCAAGCGATCCGCGGCGACCGCATCGCGATGATCTTCCAGGACCCGACGATGACGCTGAACCCGGTGCTGCGGATCGACACCCAGATGATCGAGACCATCCGCGCGCACGCGCGGGTCTCGGCGCAGGCGGCGCGCGAGCGCTCGCGCGAGGCGCTCGGACGCGTGGGCATCCCCTCGCCCGACGAGCGGCTCGCCGCCTATCCGCATCAGTTCTCGGGCGGCATGCGCCAGCGGGTCGCGATCGCGATCGCGCTGCTGAACCGCCCTGATCTCGTCATCGCCGACGAGCCGACCACCGCGCTCGACGTGACGATCCAGGGCCAGATCCTCGCCGAGGTCCAGCGGCTCTGCCGCGAAAGCGGTACGTCGCTCCTCTGGATCACCCACGATCTCGCGGTGATCGCCGGGCTCGCGGACGAGGTGTGCGTGATGTACGCGGGCAAGATCGTCGAGCGCGGCACGGTCGACGAGGTGCTCGACCGCCCGCTTCACCCGTACACCCGCGGGCTGCTCGACTCCGTGCCGAGCCGCAACCGGCCGGGTGCGGCCCTGCGGCAGATCCCGGGCATGTCGCCGTCGCTCCTCGGGCTGCCGCTCGGCTGCGCGTTCCGCAGCCGCTGCGACCGCGCCACGGAAACCTGCCTCGCCGAGCCGCCGCTCTATGCGCTGGGCGGGAGGCACGTGCGCTGCTTCCATCCGATCCACGCCGAGGACGAGCTCGAGCGCGAGCCGCAGCTCGACGATGAGCGCGGATGATTCCATGAGCCCGCCGGGCCGCCCCAAGGGCGAATCCCGAGCGCGCGAGGCGCGAGGGTAGTCCAATGAGCCCGCCGGGCCGCCCCAAGGGCGAATCCCGAGCGCGCGAGGCGCGAGGGTAGTCGAATGAGCGAGGCGCCGCTCCTCGAGCTCCGCGGCGTGTCGAAGCGGTTCGCAAAGCCGCTGGATGCGGCCGCGCGGATCGCCGGCGCGCTCGGCGCGGACGTCCGCCAGGAGGTCGTGCACGCCGTCGACGCCGTCGATCTCGCGATCGGTCGCGGGGAGGTGGTCGGGCTGGTCGGCGAGTCGGGGTGCGGCAAGTCGACGCTCGGCCGGGTGGCCGCCGGCTTGCACGCGCCGACCGCGGGCGAGCGGTACTGGCGCGGCCGCAGCGTCGCGAGTCTTGCGCCCGACGAGCGGCGCCGCGTCCAGCTCGCGATCCAGATGATCTTCCAGGACCCGTACGCCGCGCTCAACCCGCGCCTGCGGGTCCAGGACATCGTCGGCGAGGCGCCGGTCGTCCACGGCCTGGTGCCGAAGGCCGCGCAGCGCGAGTACGTGGCCGAGGTCCTGGGGCGGGTCGGCTTCGATCCCGCGCTCATGCGCCGGTTCCCGCACCAGTTCTCCGGCGGGCAGCGCGCGCGGATCGGCATCGCACGCGCGCTCGCGGTCAAGCCCGAGTTCCTCGTGTGCGACGAGGCGGTGGCCGCGCTCGACGTGTCGATCCAGGCCCAGGTGCTCAACCTCTTCATATCCTTGCGCGCGAGCCTGGGGCTCACCTACCTCTTCATCAGCCACGACCTCGGCGTGGTGCGCCACCTCTCCGACCGGGTTGCGATCATGTATCTCGGTCGGCTGGTCGAGACCGCGCCGACGGCGGAGATCTACGCCCGCCCGAACCACCCCTACACGCAGGCGCTGCTCGCCGAGATCCCGCGCCTGGACGTGCGGCGGAAGCACTTCGCCGCGATCCGCGGCGAGATCCCGTCGCCGCTCGCCCCGCCGCCCGGCTGCCACTTTCACCCCCGCTGCCCGCACGCGATGCCGAGGTGTAAGATCGAACCGCCCTTGCTCCGCGAGATCGCCCCGGGCCGGCTCGCCGCCTGCCACCTGAACGACGTGCCGCCCGACCGGATCGCGTCCGCGACCCACGAGGTATCCGCATGAATCGCGACGCTCGACTGCCGATCAGGCCCGAGACGCTGGAGATGATCCAGCGTCTGGTCGGATTCGACACCACGAGCCGCGAGTCGAACCTCGGGCTGATCGAGTGGGTGCGCGACTGGCTGAAGGGACTCGGCGTCGAGTCGCGGCTCACCTACGACGCGACCGGCGCCAAGGCGAATCTGTTTGCCACCATCCAGAAGGGCGCGCGGCCCGGCATCGTGCTCTCCGGCCACACCGACGTCGTGCCCGTCGACGGGCAGCCCTGGGACACCGACCCGTTCACGGCCACGCTGAAGGACGACCGCATCTACGGCCGCGGCGCCTGCGACATGAAAAGCTACATCGCCGCCGCGCTCGCGGCGACGCCGCGGTTCCTCGCCGCGGACCTCAAGGCGCCGGTGCATCTCGCGCTCTCGTACGACGAGGAGATCGGGTGCATCGGGGTGCGCGGACTGATCGCGGATCTGGAGCGCAACGACATCCGGCCGGGAGGCTGCATCGTCGGCGAGCCGACCGGGATGCAGCCCGTGGTCGCGAACAAGGGCTTCCGCAGCTTCCGCTGCGCGGTGCGCGGCAAGGAGGTCCACTCGGCCCTCGCGCCCCGGGGCGTGAACGCGATCGATTACGCGGCGCGGCTCGTGGCCCACATCCGGGGCATCGCCGACCGGCTGCGCGACGCCGGCCCGCGGGACGCGGGCTTCGACGTGCCTTTCACCACCCTTCACACCGGGCTCATCCGCGGCGGCACGGCGTCGAACATCGTGCCGCGCGATTGCGAATTCCATTTCGAGGTCCGCTACCTGCCGGGCGCGGACCCCGATGCCCTCGAGCGGGAGATCAGGGCGTATGCGGCCGACGTGCTCGAGCCCGAGATGAAGCGCATCGACCCCGACACCGGCGTCAGCTTCCTCGTCAAGTCGGACACGCCCGGGGTTGCCGCCGCGGAGGCGGACGAGATCACCGCGCTCGCGCAGGCGCTCGCGCGCGACCGGAGCACGGCGAAAGTGGCTTACGCGGCCGAGGCGGGTCTCTTCCAGCGCGCCGGGATCCCGTCGATCATCTGCGGGCCGGGCTCGATCGAGCAGGCGCACACGCCGAACGAGTACATCACGCTCGCGCAGGTCGCGCGCTGCGAGTCGTTCATGGACCGGCTGGTCGAGGCGCTGTCGCGCTAGGCAGACCCTGAAGGCTTCGGAAGAAGCCCTCAGAGTCCCTCTGACTCCGGGGGTCAACGGGAGCCTTGGCCCCCATGGGCCGACGCTCCCTAGGCCAGCGGCCCGCGCGCTACTCCTCGCCGCCCGCCTCGGACTGCTTCGCGAGCTTCTCGCGGATCCGCGCGCCCTTGCCGGAGAGCTGGCGCAGGTAATAGAGCTTCGCGCGCCGCACGTCGCCCTTGCGCTTCACCTCGATCGAGGCGATGAGCGGCGAAAAGGTCTGGAACGTGCGCTCCACCCCCTCGCCCGAGGAGATCTTGCGCACGGTGAACGAGGAGTTCAGCCCGCGGTTGCGCTTCGCGACCACCACGCCCTCATACGCCTGGAGGCGCTTGCGGTCGCCCTCCTTCACGTTCACGTTCACCACCACCGTGTCGCCGGGCGCAAAGGCCGGGTGCTCCGCGCCGAGCCGCTTCAGCTCTTCCTGCTCGAGTTGCCGGATCAGGTCCATCGTCGTCATGCTCCTCAAACGCCCTGTCTGTCACGCTCCGCGCGAAATTCCGCGAGGAGCTCGCGTTCCGTCTCGCTGAGCTTGCGCTGCGCCAGCAGGTCGGGCCGGCGCAGCCACGTCCGCCCGAGCGCTTCCTTCAGCCGCCACCGCGCGATCGCGGCGTGATGCCCCGAGACGAGCGCTTCGGGCACCCGCTCGCCCGCGTACACCTCCGGCCGCGTGTAGTGCGGACAGTCGAGCAGCCCGTCGACGAACGACTCCTGCGCCGCCGACGCCTCGCTCCCGAGCGCGCCCGGCAGCTGCCGCACGATCGCGTCGATCAGCACCATCGCCGCGAGCTCGCCGCCCGTCAGCACGTAGTCGCCGACCGAGAGCTCCTCGTCCACGCAGCGCCGGATCAGGCGCTCGTCGACCGCCTCGTAGCGACCGCACACCAGGACCAGCCGCTCCGTCCGCGCCAGCGCCACGACCTTCGCGTGATCGAGCACCGCGCCTTGCGGCGAGAGCAGGATCACGCGCGCGGGCTGCTCCGGCATTCGCGCCTGCGCCGCCCGGATCGCCTTCTCGAGCGGCTCCGGCATCATCACCATCCCCGGTCCGCCGCCGTACGGCCGGTCGTCGACCGTGCGGTGGTTGTCGGTCGTGAAATCCCGCGGATTCCACGTCGCGAAGCTCCACCGCCCCTCTTCCAGGGCGCGCCGCGTGATCCCGTAGTCAGCGACCCCTGCGAACATCTCGGGGAACAGCGTCACGCAGTCGAATTGGATCACCCGCGGGCGCCCCGGTCGCCCGTTCCCCGCACGGCGCTCCAGTCGCCCGCTTTCACCAATCCAGTCCCCACTCCACCTCGATCCGGCGCGCCGCCAGATCGACCGCCCGGATCACCGTCGCGACGAACGGCAGCAGCCGCTCGCGGTTCGCCTCGCCGACCCGCAGCACGTCGTGCGGGCCGGTCGAGAACACGCCCGTCACCCGGCCGAGGCTCGCGCCCTGCGCGTTCACCACCTCGAGGCCGATCAGGTCGGCCCAGTAGTACTCGCCCGGGCCCGCCTCCGGCAGGGCGTCGCGCGGCACGGCGATCTCGCGTCCGCGGAGGCGGCCGGCCGCGTCGCGGTCGCTGCAACCGGCCATTCGCGCCATCAGCCTCGCGCCGTGCAGCTCGGTCTCCGCGACCTCGACTTCGGCCCACTCGCCGGTCCGGCCGATCCACCAGCGGCCGCGCTCGGCGAGGGCGCCGGGCGAGTCCGCGAAGGGCACGATCCTGACCCAGCCCTTCACGCCGTGGGGCGCGCCGATGCGCCCGATCACGATGAGGTTACTGGGCGGGGCTTGCCGGCTGGGCACGCGACTTCACGAGCCGCGCGACGGTCGGCGACAGCTTCGCGCCCTTGCCCTTCCAGTGGGCGAGCCGCCCGCCGTCGACGCGGAAGCTCTCGCGCCCCGCCGGGGCCTTCGGGTCGTAGAAGCCGATCCGCTCGATGAACCGTCCGGTGCTCGCGAAGCGCGCGTCGGCGGCCACGATGCTGTAGAACGGCCGCTTCTTTGCGCCGCCGCGGGCGAGGCGAATCACAACCATGGTGCGAACTCTCGGGGGGCCGAAAAGGGCGCGATTCTACGCGACTTAGGTCCTGATTGGCAAGGCAAAACGCGAGTACGGCCGCGGCCTACCGCGGGCCGGGCACGAGACCCTTCATCGTCCGCATCATCCGCGCGAGCCCGCCCTTCTGCATCTGCTTCATCATCTTCTGCATCTCGTCGAACTGTTTGAGCAGGCGGTTCACCTCCGGCACGGGGACGCCGGCGCCGGCAGCGATGCGGCGCTTGCGCGAGGCCTTGATGAGCTCCGGCTTGGCGCGCTCCGCCGGGGTCATCGAGTTGATGATGCCCTCGATCCGCGCCAGTGCGCGGCCGTCGGCGAGCTGCGGCGCACCTTGCGCCGCCTGCGCGATGTGCGCCGGAAGCTTGTCGAGGAGCGACGCGAGCCCGCCCATCTTCTTCATCTGCCGGACCTGGCCCTTGAAGTCCTCGAGGTCGAAGCCCTTGCCGCGCTTGAGCTTCGCGGCGAGCTTCTGCGCCTCGGCTTCGTCGACGCCGCGGCGCGCCTCCTCCACGAGCGACAGGATGTCGCCCATGCCGAGGATGCGCGCGGCCATGCGCTCGGGGTGGAACGGCTCGAGGCCGTCCGGCTTCTCGCTGACGCCGGCGAACTTGATCGGCCGGCCGGTGACCTGCCGCACCGACAGCGCCGCCCCGCCGCGAGCGTCGCCGTCGAGCTTCGTGAGCACGATCCCGGTGAGCGGCAGCGCCTCGTTGAACGCCTTCGCGACGTTCACTGCGTCCTGCCCCTGCATCGAATCGACGACGAACAGCGTCTCCGCGGGCTGGAGCGCCGCGGCGAGCTCGGCGATCTCCTGCATCATCGCCGCGTCGATCGCGAGCCGGCCGGCGGTGTCGACCAGCAGCACGTCGTGGTAGTGCGTCCGGGCGTGCTCGACCGCGGCGCGCGCGATCGCGACCGGTTTCTGGCCGACGGCCGACGGAAACGAGTCGACGCCGACCTGCGCCGCGAGCGTCTCGAGCTGCTGGATCGCCGCCGGTCGGTAGACGTCGCAGGAGACCACGAGCGGCTTCTTGCGCAAGCCCTCCTTCAGGAGCTTCGCCAGCTTGCCCACGGTCGTCGTCTTGCCGGAGCCCTGGAGACCCGCCACCAGGATCACCGCCGGCGGCGCAACCGCGAGGTTCAGGGACTCGGCCTCGCCCCCCATGAGCC
>JBOIFD010000421.1:0-4778 GCA_050741515.1 Burkholderiales bacterium | reverse complement strand
AACTCCTGGAACGGCATGTTGAAGTCGTCGGCGGTCTTGAACGAGCGCTCGACGTGCTCGGCGCCCAGCACGGCCTTGCGTACGGCGAGACCTTTGTCGCGCAGTTCCTTGTCCATGGCTTCTCCTGGAGGGTTGAGATCGAACGGTGCGCCGGGGCCTGCGTCCCGGCGCGGGGGCCGTGGCATTCTACCGCTCGATTGTGTCCGCCGGGGCGGCGATGCTAGATTGAGGGTGCCGAGGAGGACGCGATGGCCCCATTTCCCGAGCCCGAGTGGATGGAGCGGTACCGGGACCGCGTCAACGCCGACCCGGAGCTGGAGGTGATCGGCGGGTGGTTCACGACGTCGCTCGCGTTCGCGTTCGGCGAGCGACGGTACGTGATCCGGGTCGAGCGCGGGAGGATCGTCGACATCGACGCCGCGCCGCGGATCGACTCGCGCTCGAGCTTCGGGTTTCGGGCGCCCCTGGAGGTCTGGGCGAAGTTCGTGAGCCCCGATCCGCCCGCGCTGTACCACGATTTCTTCGCGATGCTGATGCGCGTGCCCGAGTTCGTCCTCGAAGGCGACGGGCTCGTCGCCATGCAGAACGCACGGGCGCTCCATCGCATGATGAACCTGATGCGCGGGTGAGGAGGCGGCGATGCCACGCTACGAGCCGATCGTCGGCCGCTACGTTCCGGTCCCCGCGGGCGAGGCCACTCACCGGATCTTTTTCGAGGAAGCGGGCCGCGGGATTCCGCTCCTCTGCCTGCACACCGCCGGCGCCGACAGCCGCCAGTGGCGCCACGTGCTCAACGACGCCGAGATCACCCGACGGTTCCGCGTGATCGCGTTCGACCTGCCGTATCACGGCCGCTCGACGCCCCCGGACCGCTGGTGGCTCGCGAAGTACCGGCTGACGACCGCGGGCTACCTCGAGACCGTCCGCGCCGTCTGGAAAACGCTCGAGCTCGAGCGGCCGGTGGTCATGGGGTGCTCGATGGGCGGTGCGATCAGCCTGAAGGTCGCCGCCGAGTACCAGAACGAGCTGACGGGAATCGTCGGCCTCGAAGCGACCGCGTACGCGCCGGGCCGCTACAACGACTTCCTGCACCATCCCGCCGTTCACGGCGGCGAGCTCTGCGCGAGCTACACCTTCGGGCTCTGCGCGCCGTCGAGCCCCGAGGCCGCCAAGCGCGAGAACTGGTGGTACTACAGCCAGGGCGGGCCCGGGGTGTACGCCGGCGACGTGCACTACTACAGCTTCGACTGGGATGCACGCGAGGACATCAAACGGATCGACACCCGCAAGTGCAAGGTGTCGCTGCTCACCGGCGAGTACGACTATTCCTGCACGCCCGCGATGACCGAGGCCGTCGCCAAAGCGATCCCGGGCTGCCGCATGACCATCATGAAGGGCATGGGCCACTTCCCGATGGTCGAGAACTACCCGGGCTTTCGGCCGTTCCTCCTCCCCGAGCTCGAGTTCATGGCCGGCTAGGCAGGACTAGTCCCGCCACGGCCGGCCGAGCACCGAGGCCGACAGCCCGCCGTCGACGACCAGCTCGATCCCGGTGACGTGCTTCGCTTCGTCCGAGGCGAGGAACAGCACCGCGTGCGCGACGTCCCACGCATCGCCCATGCGTCCGAGCGGGACGAGCTCGTCGCGCTCCTTCAGCTTCTCGCGGTAGGCGTCGCCGTAGCTGTCCTGGAGCCGCTTCGTGATTCGCGGCGTCGCCATGAGCCCGGGCACGACCGCGTTCGCGCGGATGCCGTGCTGCGCGTATTGCATCGCGACGCTCCGCGTCAGCTCGTTCACCGCGCTCTTCGACACCGAGTACGGCAGGCACGGGTAGGTGAAGCGGATGCTGGTGAGCGACGAGTTGTTGACGATCGCCCCCGAGCGCTGCTTCACCATGACCGGCAGCACGTGCCGGCAAGTGAGGTACATCGACTTGACGTTGACCGCCATGACCCGGTCCCAGGTGGCCTCGTCGATCTCCTCCGGCCCGCCGACCGCCTGGATGCCGACGTTGTTGAACAGCACGTCGATCCGCCCGTAGCGCGCGACGCACGCTGCGACGGCACCCGCGACGTCGCGCTCGACCGAGACGTCGGCCGCGTGCGCGACACACTCTCCGCCTTCCGCGCGGACCGCCTCCACCGTCCCGTGCGCGAGATCGAGGTCGCGGTCGATCCCGAAGACCTTTGCGCCTTCGCGCGCGAACAGGACCGAGGTTGCCTTGCCGTTGCTCCAGCCCGGCGCGACGCCGCCGGCACCCGCAACGAGGGCGACCTTGCCCGCGAGCCTGCCGGTCATGGTGAGCCGAAGTTTCGAAGAACGTGCCCGCGCACGTTCGAGCCGGCGAACGCCCGTCGCCCTGCACGGCGACGGGCTGGCGGAGCGGGCGAAGCCGGCCCGAGGCGCGCGCGAGTCGAGCGCTACTGCTTCGGCCAGATCGGCTTCGACATCGCCGAGGCCGTCGGGTAGACCACGACCGGTTCCCCGTTCTGCCACTGCACGATGAGGAGCGCCGCGCCGGCGCGCCGGCCGTTGGCCTCGAACTTGAGCCGCCCTCCGGGGAAGTACCTGGCCGGCCCGCTCGTCGTGTCCATCTCCCGGATCGCCGCCGCGACCTTCCGGCGGTCGGCCGCGCCCGCCTTCTCGAGCGCCTCCTTGTAGATCCACATGTCGCCGTAGGTGGAGATCGAGTCCTGGGTCATCCACGGCTCGCCGGTGCGCTTCTTGAAGTCGGCGATCAGCTGCTCCTGACCCTTCGCGCCCCAGTTGGCGACGATCGTCATCACCCCTTCGAGCAGGTGTTTGCCCATCACGTTGAGCAGGTCGGGCGCGCCGATGTGCGCGCCGTTCGAGATCACCGGGATGCGGCCGCGTCCCAGGCCCATCTCGGTCAGCTTCTCGAGCACGAGCTTGTCGTCCGGGATGCTCGTCGGCAGCAGCAGCAGGATGTCGGGCCGGGTGTTGCGAACCTTCTGCACGACCGAGGTCGCATCCGGCAGCGGCGGGGTAAAGATCTCGTCCATCACCAGCTTCACCTGTAGCTTGTCGAACCCGCCCTCGCGCATCGGCTTGACGAAGCTCACCGGGGCCGCGGTGTTGTCCATGATGATCCCGACCGTCTTCGCTGGCTTGCCGGTCGCCGCTTTCGCGAGCTCGAGCAGCGCCGGCAGCGCGCCCTGGGACTGGGTGCCGCCGGTGGGGGAGGTCTGGAACACGTACTTGAAGCCGCGCGCGGTGATCTGGTCGGAGTACGACAGCGTCAGCACCGGCAGCTCGGCGCGTTCGGTCACCTCGGTCACGGCGAGCGTGAACGAGGACAGCCACGCGCCCGTGGCGCCGATCACGTCGGTCTCCTGGGCGACCAGGCGCTGCGCGGCGTTCTTCGCCTTCTCGGCGGTGTCGCCCGCATCGATGACGAGGAGCGAGAGCTTTGCGCCACCGAGGGCCTTGATCCCGCCGGCCTTGTTGATGTCCTCGATCGCCATGTCGGCGCCCTTCTTCATCAGCTCGCCCTGGCGCGCCCACGGCCCCGACATCGGCGCGATCATGGCCACGCGCACGTCCTTCGCCTGCGACCACGCCGGCGCGGCCGCCAGCGCCAATCCCGCGCCGGCGAAGCCGGCAAGCAGGGCCTGAACCATCCTCCGTCGTTCCATTCTCATGGCTGCTTCCTCCTTTGCGCGATTGGCCCGGGGGCCCGGTGACGAGCTTGCCTGCTTACATTCCGAGATAGGCGTGCTTCACGCGCTCGTCGGCGAGGAGGCGTTCGTTCTGCCCCTCGAGCACCAGCCGTCCGGACTCGAGCACGTACCCATAGTCGCACGAACCGAGCGCCTCGGCGACCCGTTGCTCGACGAGCAGCACCGTGAGCCCCGCCTGGCGGTGGATCTGCTCGATACGCTCGAAAATCTGGTCGGCGAGCATTGGCGCGAGGCCCATCGACGGCTCATCGAGCATCAGCAGCCGCGGCGACGAGGCGAGGCCACGGCCGATCGCGAGCATCTGCTGCTCGCCGCCCGAGAGTGTTCCCGCCGGCTGGCCGCGACGCTCGCTCAGCACCGGGAACAGCGTGAGGATCTGCTCGAGGTTGCGCGCCCACTCGGCCTGCCCGCGTTGTGGGACGGCGCCCATCTCCAGGTTCTCCAGCACGGTGAGCGTCTTGAACACCTGCCGGCCCTCGGGCACGTGCGCGATACCGAGGTGCGCGCGGCGCGCCGCCGGCAGCGCGAGGAGGTCCTGGCCGTCGAAGCTGATCCGACCCGCGAGCGGCGGCACCACGCCCGAGATCGCCTTGAACAGCGTCGTCTTGCCGGCGCCGTTCGGGCCGACGATCGCGACGAACTTCCCCTCGCCGACCGAGATCGACACGTCGGCGAGCGCCTTCAGGCCGCCGTAGGCGACGCTCAGGGCCTCAATGCTGAGCACGGGCCATCCACTTCTTGCCGAGATAGGCCTCGATCACCTTCGGGTCGCGGGTGACCTCGTCGGGCTTGCCGCGCGCGAGCACTGCGCCGTGGTCGAGCACGACGAACCGGTCGGCGAGCCGCACCATCGCCTGCATCGTGTGCTCGATGATGACGATCGTCAGGCCCTCGGCCGCGAGCGCGTTGATCGTGCCGAGGAGGCGGTCGATCTCCTGGCTGCCGAGCCCGGCGAGCGTCTCGTCGAGCAGCAGCAGCTTCGGCCGGGAGGCGAGCGCGCGCGCGAGCTCCATCTCCCGCAGCTCGACCGTCGTCAGGGCGCTCGCCGTCGAATCGGCGCGCGCGGCGAGGCCGACG
>JBOIFD010000420.1:0-4055 GCA_050741515.1 Burkholderiales bacterium | reverse complement strand
GGTGCCGCGAGAAAGTCGTAGATCGGGCCGGAGCCCGGGTAGAGGAACAGGCCGACGAAGACGAGCCCCACCACGATCAGCGTCCGGAGGAGCCGGTCGCGCAGCTCGACGAGGTGCGAGATGAACGAGTCCTGCTGCGCGGACATGGGCCGCCGGAAGGATCAGACCTTCGCTTCGGTCCTCGGGCCGTCGGGTGGCGGCGGGAGGGCGCCGGCCTCGGCCGCGCCGGGATCGGGGCTCGCGCCGGCCACGGCCTGGTTGAGGTCGTCGCCGACCGCGCGCACCTGCCTGTCGACCTCGTGCACGGAGTCCTCGACGGAGCGCGCCGCATCCTCGAATTCCGAGCGCAGCTTCCGCAGCTCGTCGAGCTCCATCTCGCGCTGGATGTCGGCCTTGACGTCGTTCACGTAGCGCTGCAGGCGGCCGAACATGTGACCGGCCGTCCGGGCGACCTTGGGCAGCCGCTCGGGCCCGATCACCAGCAGCGCCACCACCGCGATCACCAGCAGCTCGGAGAAACCGATGTCGAACATACGTGGGGTGAACTCCCCCGCTCGAGCCTCGCCGCCCCTGCCGACGGGGCGCTGAAAAAAAAGACGCCGGGTCGCCCCGGCATCTCGTTCGGGAGCCCGACGCCGGCGGGGCGCATCAGGCCTTGGTGCTCTGCTCCTTCTTGACCTCGCCCTCGATGGTCTGGCCGGTCACCTGGGGGGGCGTGCCGCCGCCGTTCGGGGCGCTTTCCGCCGCCGGGCCCTTCATGCCGTCCTTGAACCCCTTCACCGCGTTGCCGAGGTCGGAGCCGATGTTGCGCAGCTTCTTCGTGCCGAACACGAGCACGATGATGAGCAGCACGATCAGCCAGTGCCAGATGCTGAACGATCCCATGGCGATTCCTCTCACTGCCGCGTGATCATGGGGCCCAGCACGGTCGGGCCGCCGATCACGTGAATGTGCAAATGATACACCTCCTGCCGCCCGATTCGGCCGGTATTGACGATCGTCCGGAAGCCGTCGGTCGCACCCTGCTCGCGGGCAAGCCGCGGCGCGAGCGCCAGCAGCTTCCCCAGGAGCGGGGCGTCGCCCGGCTCGCACTCGTAGAGCGACGGCACGTGGGCCTTCGGGATGAGCAGCAGGTGGACCGGCGCGACCGGACGCACGTCGTGGAAGGCGAGGACGGCGTCGTCCTCATGGACCTTCCGCGACGGGATCTCGCCGCGCACGATCTTGCAGAAGATGCAGTCCTCGGGCGTCGTCGCCTCGGCCATCGCGCTCACTCCTTCTTCCCGCCCGCACGCGCCGCCTTCTCGTCTATTCCAGAGATCCCCTCCCGGCGCCGAAGTTCCATCAGCACATCGGTCGGCTTCAGACCGTAATACGCCAGCGCGACCAGGCAGTGGAACCAGAGGTCGGCCATCTCGCCGACGATCCGCCGCCGGTCGCCGGTCTTGCCGGCCATCACCGCCTCGGTCGCCTCCTCGCCGAGCTTCTTGAGCACCGCGTCCTCGCCGCGAGCGAGGAGGCCGCCCACGTACGACGTTTGCGGATCCGCGCCCTTGCGGCTCTCGATGACCTCCGCCAGCCGGTCGAGGATGTCGTTCATTTTCGGTAGATATCCCGTGGGTCCTTGACCACCGCCTCGACGGTCACCCAGCGCCCGCCGACGAGCTGCTGGAAGAAGCAGCTCGGCCGGCCGGTGTGGCAGGCGATGCCGCCCGCCTGCTCGACCTTCAGCAGCACGACGTCGTTGTCGCAGTCCATGCGGATCTCCCGTACGCCCTGGACGTGGCCCGATTCCTCGCCCTTGCGCCACAGCCGCTCGCGGGATCGGGAGTAATACACCGCCTCCCCGGTTTCGGCGGTGCGCGCGAGCGCCTCGCGGTCCATCCAGGCGAGCATGAGCACGCGCCCGGTGGCGGATTCCTGGGCGATGACCGGCACGAGCCCGCGCTCGTCCCATTTCACCTCCTCCAGCCAGTCCGTGCCCTTCACAACCGCACCTCGATCCCGCGCGCTGCCATCAGTTCCTTGGCCTGCCGTACGGTGTACTCGCCGTAGTGGAAGATGCTCGCCGCGAGCACCGCGTCCGCCCTGCCCTCGAGCACCCCGGCCGCGAGATGCTCGAGGCGACCGACCCCCCCGCTCGCGATCACCGGCACGTCGACCGCCTCCGCAACCGCGCGCGTGAGCGCGAGGTCGAAGCCCTCGCGCGTCCCGTCGCGATCCATGCTGGTCAGCAGGATCTCGCCGGCGCCCGCCGCCTGCATGCGCCGCGCCCACTCGACGGCGTCGAGCCCGGTCGCCCGGCGCCCGCCGTGGGTGAACACCTCCCAGCGGGTGCCGCTCCGCCTGGCGTCGATCGCGACCACGATGCACTGGGCGCCGAACCGCCCGGCCGCGTCCTCCACGACCCCGGGATTCTGCACCGCCGCGGTGTTGATCGACACCTTGTCGGCGCCGGCGTTCAGCAGCCGCCGGACGTCCTCGGCGCTGCGCACGCCGCCGCCCACGGTGAGCGGGATGAACACCTGCGCCGCGACGTCTTCGACCACGTGCACGATCGTGTCGCGCTCGTCCGAGCTCGCCGTGATGTCGAGGAACGCGAGCTCGTCGGCGCCCTGCTCGTCGTAGCGCCGGGCGGCCTCCACCGGGTCGCCCGCGTCGCGCAGGTTGACGAAGTTCACCCCCTTGACGACCCGCCCGGCGGCGACGTCGAGGCAGGGGATGATGCGTTTGGCGAGGGACATGATCGGGACGGGGGATTCAAGCGGACGGGCTTTCCCCGTCCCTCATCCCTCGTCCCCCTTCCCGGAGAGCTTGTCGGCCTCGGCTTGCGCCTGCCTGAGATCGAGCGTCCCCTGGTACAGCGCACGGCCGGTGATCAAGCCCACGATCCCTTCCGACTCGATCGCGCAGAGCGCCTTCACCTCGTTCAGGCTGGCGAGGCCGCCGCTCGCGATCACCGGCGTGCGGAGCCCGCGCGCGAGGCGCACCGTCGCGTCCACGTTCACGCCGGTGAGCATCCCGTCGCGCCCGATGTCGGTGTAGATGACCGCCTCGACGCCGTAGTCCTCGAACTTCTTCGCCAGATCGACCGCGTCGTGCCCGGTCAGCTTCGACCAGCCCTCGACCGCGACCTTCCCGTCCTTGGCGTCGAGCGCGACGAGGATGTGCCCGGAGAAGGCGGTGCACGCGTCCGACAGGAACCCCGGGTTCTTGACCGCCGCGGTGCCGATGATGACGTACGCGACACCGTAGTCGAGGTACTTCTCGATGGTGTCGAGATCGCGGATGCCGCCGCCGAGCTGGACCGGGACCTTGCCGTCGACCGCCTTCACGATGTCGCGGATCACCGCCTCGTGCTTCGGGCGTCCGGCGGCAGCGCCGTTCAGGTCGATCACGTGCAGCCGGCGCGCGCCCTGGGCGAGCCAGTGCTTCGCCACGGCGACCGGGTCCTCCGAATAGACGGTCGCGTCGCGCATGTCGCCCTGCTTGAGGCGGACGCAGCGGCCGTCTTTGACGTCGATCGCCGGGATGATCACCATCGCTGGCGGAGGCAGGAATCGGGGGGGTCGATGCGGGCGGCGCGGGTGCGCCGTCGGTCTGGATCGTGGGCGGGGCTGGATCAGGTGGCGGACACGGAAGTGCGGTCCCGGGCGGATCGGCTCGCGTCAGGGCACCCAGGATACGAAATTCGCGAGAAGTTGCAATCCCGCAGCGTGGCTCTTCTCGGGGTGGAACTGTACCGCGAGGATGTTATCCCTCGCCACCGCGGAGGTAAAGGGGCGCCCGTACTCGGTCGCGCCGCACTCCAGGGCTTTTTCCTCGGGCCGGAAGAAGTAGCTGTGGCAGAAGTAGAACCGCTCCGCGTCGCCGATGCCCTGCCACAGTGCGTGGGGCGCCATCTGCCGCACGCGGTTCCACCCCATGTGCGGCACCTTGAGCGCCCCGTCCGGCGCCGCGTGCCGCCGGTCCGACGGAAAGCGCACGACCTTGCCGCGGAAGACGGCGAGACCCGGGGTGTCGCCTTCCTCGCTCCACTCGAACAGCATCTGCGC
>JBOIFD010000419.1:0-3784 GCA_050741515.1 Burkholderiales bacterium | reverse complement strand
GTCCTCGCCATCGTCCTTTGCGCCTACGTGGTGCTCGGGATGTTCATGGAGGGGCTGGCGATGCTGGTGATCACGCTGCCGATCGTGTTCCCGCTTCTTACCGGCCTCGGCTTCGACCCGATCTGGTTCGGGGTCATCGTGGTAATCGTGCTGGAGATGGGCCTCATCAGCCCGCCGGTCGGCATCAACGTGTTCGTCGTCAAGGGCGTGGCCGAGGACGTGCCGATGGGCAAGATCTTCGTCGGCATCCTGCCGTTCTGGGCGGCGATGGTCGTCTGCGTCGCGATCCTGATCGCGTTTCCGCAGATCGCGCTGATCCTGCCGAACACCATGATCCAGTAGGCCGGGCGCAAGAACGACGCCCCGCCATGGTGCTCGACCGCAGACCGCTGGACGCGACCGCGTTCGGCCTCATGGCCGTGCTGTGCATGCTGTGGGGCTTCCAGCAGGTCACGATCAAGATCGCCGCGCCGGACGTGTCGCCGGTGATGCAGGCCGGGATCCGCTCGATCATCGCCACCGCGCTGCTGCTCGTCTGGGCGCGGGCGCGCGACACGCGGCTCTTCGACCGCGACGGCACGCTCGTCGCCGGCATCGGCGCGGGGGTGCTGTTCGCCGCCGAGTTCGTGTTCATCTACGCCGGCCTCGCCTACACCGCCGCGTCGCGGATGATCGTCTTCATCTACACGACGCCATGCTGGACCGCGCTGATGCTGCCGCTCTTCGTCCCGGTCGAGCGGCTGAGCGGGCGTCAGTGGATCGGCGTGCTCGCCGCGTTCGGCGGGATCGTCGCCGCGTTCGCCGAGGGGTTCACGTCCGCGACGGGCGAGACGTTCGTCGGCGACCTCTTCGGGGTCATCGCCGCGTTCCTGTGGGCGGCGACGATCGTCCTGATCCGGGCAACCCGCCTTTCGCGAACGTCGGCGACGAAGACGCTCTTCTACCAGCTGGCGGTGTCCGCGGCGGTACTGCCGGTAGTGTCGGTGCTCATGGGCGAGCCTGGCGTCGTGCGGTGGACGCCGCTCGCCGTCGCGATCCTCGCCTTTCAGGGCGCGATCGTCGCGTTCGCGAGCTACCTCGGGTGGTTCTGGCTGCTGACCAGGTACATGGCCGCGCGGCTTTCGGTGCTGAGCTTCATGACGCCGCTCTTCGGGGTGCTGTTCGGCGCGCTGCTGCTGGGCGAGCGGATCACCCCGGCGTTCCTCGCCGCCGCCCTGCTCGTCGCCGGGGGCATCGTGCTCGTCAACCTGCCGGCGCCCGCGCGGCGCTAGCCGTGGCCGAATTCCGTGTTACACTAGGCAGGATCCTGTAATACGAATCCTCGCGTAATGCGAATCCCCGCGTAATACGAATCCCCGATGACGCTCACGGTGAGACTCCCGCTGCGGGTCGAAGAGCGACTCGCGCAGTACTGCGCGAAGCGGCGGTTGACCAAGTCCGAAGCGGTCAAGCTGGCGCTGGAGCAGCTCCTCGCCCAGGGCTCGAACGCGCCGTCGGCGTACGACCTCGGCAGGGGCGGCTTCGGCACGGACACGACCGGCGCGCGCCAGGTGGCCCGGAACACGAAGCGCCTGCTCCGGGAACGGTTCGGTGCCAAGGCTCGTCGTTGATACCGGATTCCTGGTCGCCCTCTACCGTCGGCGGGACGGCCTGCACGCGGACGCCGTGTCTTTCCTGCGGGAGAACCGCGCTCCGCTGGTGACCGTTTCGGCGGTGATCGCGGAAGCCTGTTACTTCCTCAGCGCTCCCGCCAAGTCCGAGCTGTTGAAATGGGCCGCGCGGGGCGGCATCGCCGTGGCCGAGGTCCCGGTCGATGCCTATCCCGTCCTCGCCATGTCGCTGACGAGATACGCCAATCTCGACCTCGACTTCACTGATGTTGCGCTGGTCTGGCTCGCCGACCTGATCGGCGAGCGCGCGATCCTGAGCGTGGACGACCGCGACTTCGCGGTGATCAGACTGAAGGGAAAGAAGCGCTTCGAGCTCGTCCCCTGGCACGGTTAGCTCGAGTCGCTACTCGGGCCCGCCAGCGCGAGCCCGGCGGCGTAGCGCGGGCCGCGGTGGAAATGGAACTCCCCGTGCGGCTCGCGCGCCACGCGGTCGTAGGTCGCGAGGATCTGCCCGCGCAGCCGCGCGACGTCGAATCCGACCGGACAGGTTGCAGCCATGCGGTCGCTCCCGGCGTTGAAGTGATCGATCGGTTTTGCCGGAATCCCCCGCCGTCACCCCGGAGGGCGACGGCGGGAGTCGCGCGTCACTGCATGATCGGCGCGAGCGCCTGGCCGATCCGTTTCCCCTGTTCCTCGTTGATCATCCGGCCGAGGACCTCGCTGAACCGTCCCTGGACGCCGGAGACGATGTACTGCCAGCGGTAGGCCCCGAGGACCCCGGCGCGGGTCTGCTCGACCTCGCCGGGCGAGAACGTCCTGCCGCAGGTCTTGATGAAGTAGTCGGCGTCGGCGCCGGCCTGCAGCTGCAGGATCCCGTCCACCGCCCCGACCAGCTCGATCAGCTCGTTCACCGCCCGGTCGCGCTCCGCCGGCGCGAGCTTCGCGTCCTCGCGCAGCCACTCGAGCTCGTCGATGATCGCGTGCTGCGACTCCTCCCGCCAGTGGTACAGGAAGACGTCCTTCCAGAGCTCGGAGAGGTTCGGATCCGGGTCGATGCTCTCGCGGTAGTGGGCGAGCACGAACAGCTCGATGTGGCAGGTCAGGGCGAGCACCGCCCAGGTGGACTTGCCCAGCACGACGGCGGCGACCGCGTTCGGGTCGGGGAGAAAGGTGTAGCCCTCGGGCATGTCCGCGGCGGCCATGCGCTCGATGCGGCGGAACATCTCCTGGTGCTTGATCTCCTCGTCGGAGAAGCGGACCAGGGCCTCGAGCGCGGTCTGGTCGCCGAGCCAGTGCTCGCGGCTGACCTCCAGCACCTTGGCGGCGATGAAGCGCTCGACCAGGCCGAAGATGTTGGCGTAGCTGCGGCCCTGGATCTGGCTGAGGAGCCGCTGCTCCTTGGCGCCCAGGAACTCGAGGCGGTCGACCTTCGACAGCCCGTCGGGGAGGAACTTCTGCGAGAAGTCGAACTTGCGGCCGCGGATCACGTCGCGGTCGATGTCGAAGCGCATGCGCTTCGAGTTCTCGACGCACTTCGCGTAACGCTTGGTGTCGGTCTGATGCTCAACCATCATCTGCATGGCTTGGGTCTCCTGTGGGGTGAAAAACGGTGTCGGCCGTGGCGTTACCGGATCAGCTGCGCGGCGTAGCCGCGGCGCGTGACGCTGGTGAGGAGCGCCTTCGCGCTCACGACGCCCGGGTAGTGATCGATCAGCAGCAGCCGCGCGAGGCGCATGCTCGCCTCGACTCGCACGACCCCGGTGAGGTGCTCCAGGGCGCGCTGCAGCTCGTCCACTTCGCCGTCCGACAGCGGCTCGGCGAGGTGGACCACGGCGTGGGCCTTCGGGGAGTCCATCGCAGGCGCTCGAGTCGCGCGGCTCGCCGTCACATCCCGACGAGCTGCGCGGCGGCCCAGCGGCGGCGCGCGTGGCCGGCGAGCGTCGCGAGCTCGCGCAGGACATCGCGGACCTCGTTCCCGACCGCCGGGCCGGCGAGATGGAGCAGGACGTTGGCGTTGCGCTTCTGCATCTGGAATCTCCTCGTGGACGGGTTAGAGAGCGGCGGCAAGTCGCCGCGCGATCGAAGGTTCCGCGCGCCGGTACAGCCGCAGCCACCAGGCCGTCAGCGCGCGGAGCCAAGGGTGGCCGCGGTGCCGCCGCCCCGCGCGACGGGAC
>JBOIFD010000418.1:0-3016 GCA_050741515.1 Burkholderiales bacterium | reverse complement strand
TGCTGATGGGCCTCGGCTCGCTCGCCACGATCGGCGTGCGGCGACCGCGGAACCTGGCGGTGGTCGTCATCGACAACGGCCTCTACGCCGAGACCGGGATGCAACGCACGCACACCGCGCACGGCGTCGATCTCGCCGCAGTTGCTCGCGCATGCGGGTTCGCGGTGGCCGAGACGGTGCGGACCCAAGCCGAGCTGGACGCCCTGGAACGCTCGCTCTACGCCGCGCCGGGACCGCTCTTCGCGGCGGTCAAGGTTGCCCCGGAGCCGACGAAGATCGAGCTCGCGCCGCGCGACGGGCCGTATCTCCGCAGCCGCTTCCGCGAGACTCTGCTCGGCGAGGCTGCGCACCGGTAGGGCCGCCCGGTGCTGCGCTTCGGCATCGACCTCGGCGGCACCAAGATTTTCCCCTCCCGGTGAGCCCCGCTCGGGCCTGCCGGGTAGCTAATTGTCCGAAAATTACGTCGTTTTTCGGACCACCCGTGGCCTTCGACTTGCGTTTGTCCGAACTTTACCGTATAATTCGGACAAACGCGATGACTATGCGTGGCCCCTCGCTTGACCTCCAAAGCCGCATTCTGGACCGCGTCATGTCGACTCCGGGCGCGGTCTGGACTCCCATCGACTTCTTAGACCTCGGACCTCGGGCCGCCGTCGATAAGGCGCTGCAACGCCTAACTGCGGCTGGGGACCTCCGTCGTGTCGACCGCGGCCTCTACGATAAGCCGCGTGTCAGCAACCTCACCGGCAAGCCAAACGCTCCCGATGCCCGAGCAGTCATCGATGCCGTCGCCCGGCGCGACCAGATCCGCTTGGTCGTCGACGGGTTGACTGCCGCAAACGACCTCGGCCTGACCACCGCGGTCCCGGCCCGCGTCACTGCGCTCACCGACGCGCGGCTGCGTCCAATCCGCCTCGGCAACCAGAGGATCACGTTCAAGCAAGCCGCGCCGAGCCGGCTGTACTGGGCCGGTCGGCCGGCGATGCGCGTCGTGCAGGCGCTCTACTGGCTCCAGGATGTGCTCATGTCCGACCGCGATCGCGTCCTCGCCCGTCTCGCCTCCATTCTCGATGACCAGAAGCACGGCGACGCGATCCGCGGCGACCTGCGCGACGGACTTCATACCCTCCCGATCTGGATGCAGTCGATCCTCCGCGAACTTCTCGCCAGGGGAACTGATCGAGAGGGTCGTCGTCAGGCCGACGATGGTGATCGACATGCCGACGACGCCGACGATCGTCATCATGACCATGGTGATGATGATCATGCTGAAGTTCAGCATGCGCATGACGATCGCCGGGCCGACCGCCGCAGCGGTGGTCGGGCCGAGCGCCGGAGTCGGCGACCGCGAAGCGTGAAACAGTGAACCCGACGTTCACCCGTATCCTCGCCGCAGGCCTGCCGGATCGTCGCGATCTTTTCGTGACCGCCGCGCGGCGGCTCGGCACGAACGAGCGCAACGTTGAGAAAGACTTCTGGGTGTGCTGGACGCTTGACGCGCTGTTCAACGGGCTGCCCGAGGGCCGCCCGCGCTTGCTGTTCAAGGGCGGGACGTCTCTCTCCAAGGCGTTCAAGCTCATCGCCCGCTTCTCGGAGGATATCGACGTCACGGTCTTCCGCGACGACCTCGGCCAAGCCGCCTCCGTTGACCAGCTGGAGGCCATGAGCGGGAAGCAGCGCCGTGCGCGTCTCGACGCCATTCGCGACGCCTGCCGGGAGTACATCAATGGCGCCCTCCTTCGCGACCTCGGCGGCGTACTGGCGCGCGCCTGCGACGAGGCCGGGCTGTCCCGGGACGCTTGGAGCGTCGTGGCCGACAGGAACGATCCTGACCACCAGACGCTCGTGCTTTCGTACCCGAGCGTCACGGCGGAGGCAGACGGGTATGTCCGGCCGGCGGTCCGGATCGAGTCCGGCGCCAAGTCGGCGCTCGACCCGAATGCGCCCGCCACCGTCACCCCCTATGTCGCAGACGATCTTGACGGCGCTGACCTGAGCGTGCCGAACATAACGACCGTTGACCCACGCCGCACGTTCTGGGACAAGGTTGTCATTCTGCACGGGCTGCGACGATGGTTTGACAACCGGGGCGTGCTGCGACAGGAGGGTCAGCGGATCTCGCGGCACTACTACGATGTCCATCGGTTGCTGGACTCAGACGTCGGGCGCGGCGCGGTAGGCGATCCCTCCATGGCGACCGACTGCGCCCGTCACGCCCGCATGTTCTTCAACCGCCCGGACTTCGACTTGGAGAGCGCTGCCCCGGGCCGCTTCGCGCTCGTTCCGGCGCCCAGCATGATGGACCTGCTTCGTCGCGACTATGAACGCATGGCCGAGATGATCTTCGGACCGGTGCCGGACTTCGCCTCCGTCATCGAGTCCGTTTCCGGGCTCGAGGCTAGGGTCAACGCCGTCACCGACCCTGGTCGCTGGGCGTGATCGAATCCGGAAAGCACGCGTAACTCCTTATAAATCATAATGCTGCGCTTCGGCATCGACCTCGGCGGGACCAAGATCGAAGGCGTGGTCCTCGACGCCGGGGGCCGCGAGCGCTTCCGCGAGCGCGTCCCCACGGATCGGGCGAGCTACGACGCGCTGCTCGGCGGCATCGAGGGACTCTATCGCCGCATGGTCGATGCGACGGGGGGTACGCCGCACACGCTCGGAATCGGCACCCCCGGCGCAATCTCGCCGCGCACCGGGCTGCTCAAGAATTCCAACACCGTCTGCCTCAACGGGATGCCGGTCGCGCGCGACCTGCGCGCGCGGCTCGGCCGCGATTTCGCGATCCAGAACGACGCGAACTGCTTCGCCCTCGCGGAGGCGCTGCACGGCGCGGGCCGCGGCAAGCGCGTCGTCTTCGGCGTGATCCTCGGCACCGGCTGCGGGGGCGGGATCGTGATCGACGGGCGCGTGCACCGCGGCCTCCAGGCGATCGGCGGGGAGTGGGGCCACATGGTCATCGACCCCCGCGGGTCGCTCTGCTACAGCGGGCACCGGGGGTGCGTCGAGACGT
>JBOIFD010000417.1:0-29605 GCA_050741515.1 Burkholderiales bacterium | reverse complement strand
ACGATCTCGACCGGCCGCTCGAGCGCGATCGGGAAGCAGTAGTCGCTGCCCATCATCACGCGGTCCGCGCCGACCAGGGTCTTCAGGTAGTCGAGCGCGGGCCCGTGGTAGCTGATCGTGTCGTAGTAGAAGCGCCGGAGGTACTCGAGCGGGGACGTCTTGTGGTGCGCAAGCTCCGGGCGCTTCTCCCAGCCGCGGTTGAGCCGGCCGACGAGGTAGGGGAACGCGCCGCCGGCGTGCGGCAGGCAGACCGTCAGCTTCGGGAAGCGGTCGAGCACGCCGCCGAAGATGAGGTGCGCGGCGGCGATCGCGGTCTCGAACGGGTTCCCGAGCAGGTTCTGCAGGTAGTGCGCCTTCAGCCGCTCGGGCGCGATGACCGTGTTCGGATGGAGGAATACCGGCAGCCCCGCGGCCTCGATCGCCTCGTACACCGGGAAGAACAGCGGATCCGAGAGCTCGCGCCCGGCGATTGCGGTCGCCATGTACACACCGCGCGTGCCCGGGAGCCGGCGCGCTCGCTCGAGCTCCCTCACCGCCGCCTCGGGGTAATTCATCGGCAGGATCGCGAGCGACACCAGCCGGTCGGGGTGGCGCTGGTGCGCCGTCGCGGCCGCGTCGTTGTAAGCCTCGGAGAGCTTCTGGGCGAGCGCGGCGTCCGCCCAGTACACCATCGGGAGCGACAGGGACAGCGCGTGCTGCGCGACGCCCTGTTCGTTCATCGCCTCGATCCGGGCATCGACGTTCGTGAAGCGCGGATTGAGCGGACCGGCCTGGACGGGGCCCGCCTTCAGCACCGGCTTCCCTTCGACCTCGCCGACCTCGCCGCCGCAGCGCGGCCCCTCGGCCTTCCAGATCGCGATGAGCTCGGCCGGGTAAAAGTGGGCGTGGATGTCGATCGGGCGCTGGCGGGCGTGGCTCATGGCGGCGACTGTACCAGAGGTGAATTCGTCGCCGGCCGTGCGGGTTCTGTGCCGACCCCGGGCGGCCGC
Source organism: Burkholderiales bacterium (assembly GCA_050741515.1). Lineage (GTDB taxonomy): Bacteria > Pseudomonadota > Gammaproteobacteria > Burkholderiales > SG8-39 > DATEDA01. The sequence goes on along the minus strand of JBOIFD010000417.1, from coordinate 28,616 downwards.
GCAAACGCTTTCCCGACGGCTGCGGTTGGCAACGCCGGCGGATCAGCGCATTCTTGACGCGTTACGGACCCTGGACGCCGCGGCTTGCGCCGCGAGGGATGCGTTGACCGGAACCAAGCCTCCGCAGCCGCCAGGACGCGAGACCGCGGTCGCGCGGCTGATCGTCGGGGTTTTCGCTTTGGCGCTTGCCGCGGGCGCGTTCGCGATCACGTCGGCGCTCGCGATCGGGTGGCGGGTGCTGCTCGCGATCCTCGTCGCCGCACCGCTGCTCCTCCTCGTCGACCTGCTCCGGCGGACGAGCGGTCCCCCGCCCGGCCTCAAGCCGCGCAGGCGGGACGACGACGGGGAGTCCGGAGACCGCTGAGAGGCCGGTCAGCCCTGGCGTGCCGCAGGCTGGCCGTGAAGGAGCTGGCGGTGGTGGGCCATGAGCGCGTCGAGGACGGCTTTGCGGGTTTCCTGATCGAGCAGCGCGGCGTCCATCCCGAGGGCGAGCTTCTTCAGGAGGGCGGGTAGCAACGCCACCAGACGCGGCTGCTCGCCGGCCTCGAGCTTCGAGCGCATGCTCCACACGAGATCGCGCAAGGTCCCGACGGCCTCTTGCCACTGCGCGCCTTTGGTCCCTCCGGCCGCGTGCGCGCGGACGAGCAGGCCGTGCCAGTTCTGCCGCACGAAGATCTCCACGACCGGGGGCAGGCTCGCCCCGACGAGCGCCGACTCGACGGCGCGCGCTGCCGACGCTTCGGCGTCGTGGGACGCGGACGCTCCGGCACCTCCGGCCGCGGAGGGCGCCGCCGCTCGCGAAGCGGTTGCGGGACTCGCGGGCGCGGTCGCAGCCGCCGGCGCGGATCTCGACACCGCGGCCGCCACACCCAGCCCGCCAAGCGCTTTGTTGACCGCGCGGTAGACGTCGAGGACCGGTTGGGCAAGGCGCTGCTCCAGCTCCTGACGGACAGCGCGCAATACCCGGCCCTCGATCTTCACGGCCGCGAAGCCGGCGAACACCGCGCGCGCGATCGTGAGCGGGCCGAGCGGGTTGTCGCCATCGCTGATCGTGGGGTGCCGGAAGAGCGTGGCGAAGCGCGCCGAGAGCTCGCCGAGCTCGGCGCCGGCGTGCTCCTTGAGGCGGGAGCTGAGCCGACCGATCGCCGCCTCGTTCTCGAGCACATTGGTCTTGAGCGCCTGCAGCTCGCCGCGGTCGAGGTCCCGCGCGAGCATCCCCGTCCCCTGCAGCGCCCGGACGTGCTCCTCGAACCGCGCGGCGAACTCCTTCCGGAACGCCGGGAGGAACAGCTCGCGCTCGTGGTGCAGACGCTGTGCAGCGCCCAGATACTGCTCCCGCTCCTCCCGGTCGCGGCTCTGCTGGCCGGTGTCGCTCAGCTTGGGGGCCAGGGCGTCGAGCAGCTGCTGGAGCTCGCCGCCCAAGTGCTTCTCCGCCGCGGCGCGGCACTGGATCAGGACGGACCCCCGGTCGAGGGTGGCGGCGGCCGACACGACATGCTCCTCTGCTCGATGCACCAGGTGCGACTCGCGCTGCGCCGCGGGATCCGGGGCAGGCGGGGCTCGATGCAGTCTACGCGGGCGGACGAGCGGGACGGAAGGCACCATGCCGCATCGGCCGGGCGGCGATGTGGCGCATTCACGCTTCGACGTCGCAGCTCGCGACGTCAGCGAGAATCTTTCACGTTGAGTCGAGTTTGCGACGCCGGGAGAGGGCCCGCTCGGCGGGTCAGCTCCGGGGCTTGCGATAGAGGGTCACGAGCGCAGCGGGATCGTCCTCGCCGCGGCCCTGGGCGGCGAGCACGCGGAACAGCTCGCGCGCGAGCCCGGCCATCGGCAGCGGCGTCCCGGTCGAGCGCGCGAGATCGGCCGCGGTGTCGAGATCCTTGAGGAGCAGGTTCGCGGCGCCGATCGGCTCGGCGTAGCCGCTTGCCATCCGCGGCACCCAGATCCGCAGCGGCATCGAATCGGCGAATCCGCCGGCGAACGCCTCCGGGAGCCGGGTGGCGTCGACGCCCGCGCTCTGGGCGAGCGTCACCGCCTCCGCGATCACGGCGAGCGCGGTGCCGACGATCACCTGGTTGCAGAGCTTGGTCGTCTGCCCGGCACCGGCCGGCCCCATGTGGGTGATGTTGCGGGCGTATGCCGCGAGGGCCGGCCGCACCCGGTCCACGGCCTCCGGATGCCCGCCGCACATGATGGCGAGCGTCCCCTCCTGCGCGCCTTTCACGCCCCCGGACACCGGTGCGTCGACCCACTGCATGCTGCTCCGGCTCGCGAGCCGCTCGGCGAAGGTGCGCGTGGCGTCGGGCTGGATCGAGGAGTGGTCGACGAGGACCTTGCCGCGGCCTTCCGCCTCGGCGACGCCGTCGGGCCCGAACGCGACCTCCTCGACCGCGCGCGTGTCGAGCAGGCAGAGCATCACGATGTCCGCGGCTTTCGCCGCGTCGCGCGGCGTGGCCGCCTCGATCGCACCCCGCTCGAGCGCGGGAGCGAGCTTGCCGCGGCTGCGATTCCACACGTGGACGCGGTACCCGCTCTGCAGCAGGCGCAGCGCCATCGGCAGCCCCATCAGGCCGAGGCCGAGGAAGGCGAGGGTCGGTTTCTCAGTTGCCACGTTCAACTCCCTTGAGAGGCCTCATTCGTACGGCCAGTCGACCGCTCCCGAATGCGTCACCGCGCCGAGATTCGCCGGTCCGACCAGCTTCGCATACTTTTCGAGGGCGCCGGCGAGCGGCTCGGCCCGCCCACCGCGGCTTCGGGGCAAGCGTAGCCGATGGCGAGGCCGCGCGTCGCGCCGGAGAACCGTCCGTCCGTCAACAGCGCCACCCGCTCTCCCATTCCCCGGCCGTAGAGGAGCGCGGTCAGGCCGAGCATCTCGCGCATGCCGGGACCCCCGACCGGGCCTTCGTTGCGGACGACGATGACCTCGCCCGCCTGATACGCGCGCGCGCACCGCGCACCGCCGGCGAGTACGCGGTCCGCGCGTTCCGCCTAGTGCCCGGTCACCGGCGGCTCTTCGGCGGCCGCGAACTTCGCGGCCGCGACCTGCAGGACGAGGATGGCCACCGTGAGGACCAGGATCGCGCCGGTCACGACGAGCAGGCTGTCGATCGCGAGCTCCTTGATGTCGATCACCAGGAACCGGGTCAAGGCGGTGATCGCCACGTAGAGCAGGAACAGCACCGGCAGGCGATCGGTCTTGAAGTACACCCCGACCATGGCCCCGAGCTCGAGGTAGATGAACAGCAGCAGGATGTCATCCAGCCGCGCGGTGCCGGCGCCGATCATGCGCAGGTACTCCTGCGTCGCCGCCCAGACGATGGTGGCGCCGATCACGAACAGCGCCGCAACCTGAAAGCCGTCGACCAGCTTCCGTCCGAAGCGCTCGATCACCTTGCGTGTGCTGTCTGCCATGATTCCGGCTCCTCTCGCGCTCGATCTCGTCGCGCCCGCTCGGGGCGGGCAGGGCGTTACATGGAGCGGCGAGTCGTCGAGCCGGAGCCGCCGGGGAAGCGCCGGCGCGTTGAGGTGCGACCGCCTACGCAGCCCGCCGCTCGGCCTCGGCCACCGCCTGGATGCGGGCCCGCTCCGCCCGCGACTCGCGGATCGCGTGATCCAGCGCCTCGTCGGCGAGCTGGGTCATGGCGGCGGCGTCGTCCTTCAGGTCCGCGTGCTCCACGGCGCGCGAGATGACTTCGGCCTTGGTCGCGCCCTTCTTCTGGCCGAGGAACGGCTTGAAGAGGAGGTAGAGCACGTCGCGGGCCGGCATGTGGCGGAAGAAGCGGTAGAGCAGCTTCAGCGCCTGACGCGTGTGGCGCGTCAGCTTGTAGATGATGAGCTTGCGCATCTCCTCGCTGCGGATCCGGTGGATCACCTCGCCCGGCAGGACCGTGGGGTCGATCGAGGAGCACTTGAAGTACTTGTACCAGTCGGCCGCGTCGTTCACCAGCCCGCGCCGGACGTACTCCTGCCAGAGCGGCGTGCCGCGATAGACGCACAGGCGGTTGAAGCCGAAGGTGTCGATCCTGAGCTTCGACGCGAACTTGAAGCTCTGACGCATGTCCGCCTCGGTCTCGTCGGGGCTGCCGACCACGAAGAACCCGTGGACGATCTCGATCCCGGCGTCCTTCGCCTTGTTGACCGCGGTCTCGACCTCCTCGAGGGTCTGCTCCTTCTTGAGCCGGTCCAGGATCTTCTGGCTGCCGCTCTCGATGCCGAACATCAACGTGCGGCAGTGGGCCTTCGCCATCGCGGGAAAGAGCTCCATGCAGGTGGAGTCCACGCGCCCCTCGCAGCCCCACTGGATGTCGATGCCGTTGTCGTTGATGCCCTTGCAGATCGCCTGGATCCGCTTCGGCTGGAGCAGGAAGTGGTCGTCGACGAAGTACACCGCCCCGTAGCCGTCCTCGCGGAGCCGCTTGAACTCGGCGATGACGTGCTCCGGGCTGCGGGAGCGCCACTTGCCCTCGTTGAAGATCGGGATGTCGCAGAAGACGCACGGCCAGGGGCAGCCGCGCGAGGTCTGCATCGTGGTGAAGCGCTCGAGGGACAGCACCGCCGGCACGTCGAGCGGCATCGACTCCACGAAGTCGAGCGCCAGGCTCTCGCGGTCCGGGAACGGCCACTGGTCGAGGTGGCGCTCGAGCGTGCGGTTGGCGTTGTGCCGCAGCTTCCCGCCCTTTTCCTGCCAGGTGACGCCCGCCACCGTGTCGGGGTCGTCGAGCCGTTCCACGAGGTCGAGGATGAGCTGCTCGCCGTCCCCGCGGCACACGAAGTCGATCTCGGGAACCTGCAGCTTGACGAGCTGCGGGTTGAGCGATGCGAAGACGCCGCCGAACGCGATCTTCACCTTCGGATCGGCCGCGCGGATCTGGCGCGCGAGGATCTTCGCGTACGGATAGCTCGTCGTCGAGAGGAAGCTCAGGCCCACGAGCGCCGGCCGCTGGCGCCGGATCTCGTCGACGATCACGTCGTTCGGCGTCTCGGGATTGGCCTGGTCGAACATCGTGACTTCGTGCCCGGCCCGCTTGAGCACCGAGGACAGGGACATGATGCCGATCGGCGGGAATCCCATGACGCGAAGGCGGCCATTCTTGGCCCGCCTCCGGTCCGGGATCGCGTAGAACTGCGGATCCCGCACGTGCACCAGAAATACATTCATTGCGTGGACTTCCTTGCGGCAAGTCCGCCAGTTTACGCGAAAGGGCCGCGCGCCGCCGCCGCGCACGAGGCTTTGCACCTAAAATGACCGCGGCCAGCGCGACGAGCGGCAGGAGAGAAGCGAATGCGAGCAGACGTCATCGGCGGCGGCCCGGCCGGGCTGTACTTCGCCATCCTCATCAAGGCGAGCCACCCCGGCACCGCGGTCAACGTCGTCGAGCGCAACCGGGCCGACGACACGTTCGGCTTCGGCATCGTGCTCTCCGACGAGACGCTCGCCAACCTCCGCCGGGCCGACGAGACGAGCTACCGCGACATCGCGGCGAACTTCGCCTACTGGGACGACATCTACACCCACTACAAGGATCGGGTGCTGAAGTCGAGCGGGCACGGCTTCTCGGGCATCCGCCGGCTGACGCTGCTGCAGATCCTGCAGCGCCGGGCGGCCGATCTCGGCGTGCGAGTCCGGTATCAGACCGAGGACCCGGGCGTGGCCGCGCACCGGGACGCCGACTTCATCGTCGGCGCCGACGGCATCAACAGCCGGGTGCGCGAGACGCTCGCCGCGCACTTCAAGCCCACGACCGAGACCCGGTCGAACCGTTTCGTGTGGCTCGGCGCGAAGACGACGCTCCCCGGCTTCACCTACAGCTTCCGCGAGAACGAGCACGGGATCTGGAACCTCCACGCTTACATGTACACGCAGGGCGAGTGCACGCTGGTGGTCGAGACGACCGATGAGGCGTTCGGAGCCTCCGGCCTCGGCGTGGAGGACGAGGCGGCCACTGCGGCCTACGTGGCGAAGCTCTTCGCGGCGGAACTCAACGGCGCGCAGGTGCTCGCCAACCGCTCGTTCTGGCGCCAGTTTCCGGTGGTGCGCTGCGCCACCTGGCACCACGACAACGTCGTGCTGCTCGGCGACGCCGCGCACACCGCGCACTGGTCGATCGGCTCGGGCACGAAGCTCGCGCTCGAGGACGCGATCGCGCTCCATGGGGCGGTGACGCGCCATCCGCGCGACCCGCGGGCCGCGCTCGCGGCCTACGAAGGCGAGCGCCGCGCCGAAGCGGACCGGATCACGCACTCGGCGAACACCTCGCTCGTGTTCTTCGAGAACGTCCGCCGCTTCTGGCACATGGAGCCGATCCAGTTCAACTTCGCGCTGATGTCGCGCTCGAAGCAGGTCACTTACGAGAACCTGCGCAAGCGCGACGCGACGGTGGTCGAGGAGGTCGACCGGTGGTGGGCGCGGCAGGTGGCCGAGGCGGAGCGCATCCGGCTGCCGGCCGACTTCGCCGCACCGCCGCCGATGTTCGCGCCGTTCAGCTTGCGCGGCATGACGGTGATGAACCGCGTCGTGGTGTCGCCGATGTGCCAGTACTGCGCCGAGGACGGAACGCCGACCGACTGGCACTTCGTGCACTACGGCGCGCGCGCGGTCGGAGGCGCTGGCCTGATGTTCACGGAGATGACGTGCGTCGCGCCCGATGCGCGCATCACGCCCGGCTGCACCGGCATGTACAAGCCCGAGCATCTCGCCGCGTGGCAGCGGATCGTGCAGTTCGTGCACGTCCACAGCGACTGCCGGATCGCGCTGCAGATCGGCCATTCCGGCCGGAAGGGCTCGACGCAGCTCGGCTGGGAAGAGATGGACCATCCGCTGCCGAAGGGCAACTGGCCGATCGTGGCCCCTTCGTCATTGCCGTACTACCCCGACGTATCGCAGGTGCCGCGGGAGATGACGTGCGGGGACATGGATCGCGTCCGCGACCAGCACGTCGCCGCCGCGAGGATGGGCATCGCGTGCGGCTTCGACATGCTCGAGCTCCACATGGCGCACGGCTACCTGCTCGCGAGCTTCCTGTCGCCGGTCACCAACCGGCGGCGCGACGCGTATGGCGGGAGCCTCGAGAACCGGCTGCGGTTCCCGCTGGAGGTTTTCGACGCCTGCCGGCGGGCTTGGCCGGCGGAGAAGCCGATGTCGGTGCGGATCTCGGCGACCGACTGGATTCCGGGCGGGAACACCGCCGACGACGCGGTCGCCATCGCCCGCGCCTTCAAGGCGCTCGGCTGCGACCTGATCGACGTGTCGAGCGGCCAGACCGACCCGGCGTCGCGGCCGGTCTACGGCCGGATGTACCAGGCGACGTTCGCCGAGCAGGTTCGGAACGAGGCCGGAATCGCGACCATGGCGGTCGGCGCGATCACGACCGCCGACCAGGTGAATACCCTCGTCGCCTCGGGACGGGCCGACCTCTGCGCGCTCGCGCGCCCGCACCTCGCCGATCCGTACTTCACGCTGCACGCGGCCGCCCAGTACCAGGCGCTCGGCTATGCCCTCCAGGGAGTCGCGTGGCCGAAGCAGTACTGGTCCGGCCGCGACCAGCTCTACCTCCTCGAGCGCCGGGCGCGCGAGGAGGCCGACCAGAAGCTCGCGCAGGTCAAGCCGCCGAAGCCCGACGCCGCGGTGGCGCAGAAAGCGGCCTGAGCGAGCGGGAACGGGAACGGGCGACGCGGTGACTGCCGAGCTCGAGGTGCTGCGGGACGCTGTAGCGCGTCTCGACCGCGCGGGTGTCCGCTACATGCTGACCGGATCGATCGCCCTCAGCTACTACGCCGAGCCGCGAATGACCCGCGATATCGATCTGGTCGTGGAGCTGGAGGCGCGCGACGCCAGAGAGGTTGCGGCGCTGTTCGCGCCCGACTACTACGTTTCGGAAGCCGACGTCGCGCGGGCGCTGCAGAGCCGCGGCATGTTCAACGTCCTCCACCTCGAGAAGGTCGTCAAGCTGGATCTCATCGTACGCAAAGACGATGCCTACCGGCGCCACGAGTTCGAGCGCCGCCGGCTCGTGCGCCTGCCCGGATTCGACGCCTGGATCGTAGCCAAGGAGGACCTGATCCTGTCGAAACTGGTTTGGGCAAGGCCTTCGGCCTCCGAACTGCAGCTGCGTGACGTCAAGGCGTTGCTTGCGTCGGGCGCGGACGAGGTCTATCTTGGTCAATGGGCGGCCTCGCTCGGGGTCGCCGATCTCTTGGAGCATTGCCTCGATGCAGGACACGACGCCTGAGTTCCGCCAACTCGTGGCGGAGCGTCTGCGGCGCATGGCGCCCGAGGAGCGTGTCCGCCTCTGCGCCGAGATGTTCGAGACGGCGCGTCACCTGATCGAGGCTTCGCTGCCGGCGGGAATCGGACCGCTCGAGCGGAAGCGGCGTCTCGGTGAACGGCTCTACGGCGAATTCGCGCGCCGGGCGTTCGCCGCTTCGGCTGACGGGAGTCGCTAGCCCTTCGCCCGCCACTTGGTCTGACTGACGCCGGCTTCCCACGGGCACATCGGCCGGTGGAAGCGGTACTGGCCGGCGTGAAGCCGCGCGACCTCGAGGATGGCGGACAGCACGTCGGGCGGGAAGAGCGGCCATTCCCCTTACTTGGCCTTCGGCTGGCCGGCCCTCAAGCAGGCGCTCACGGATTGACTGCGCTCGCGGCCCTTCAAGCCCTTGTCGGCCGCCTGCTTGGTGCAGACGGCCGTGCGCTTCTCCTGGGCGGTCGCCTGCTTCTGCGCTCCGCCCTGCTTGTCCTGCGCGAGCGCCGGGGACGCGCACAGCGCGGCGGCGAACACGGCTACGATCGGCTGCCGCATGACTTTTCCTCTCGCTAGCCCCGTCCGATGAATGGCATCTTGGTCGCCATCACGGTGACGAACTGGACATTCGCCTCGAGCGGCAGGCTCGCCATGTAGACCACCGTCTGCGCGACGTGCGCGACGTCCATCAGCGGCTCGACCTTGATCGAGCCGTCCGCCTGCGGCACGCCCTTCGCCATCCGCTCGGCCATCTCGGTCAGGGCGTTCCCGATGTCGATCTGGCCGCAGGCGATGTCGTACTTCCGTCCGTCGAGCGAGGTCGACTTGGTCAGGCCGGTGATCGCGTGCTTGGTGGCGGTGTAGGGCGCGGAGTTCGGCCGCGGCGCGTGGGCCGAGATGGAGCCGTTGTTGATGATCCGCCCGCCGCGGGGCGTCTGGCTCTTCATGACCCTGAACGCTTCCTGCGTGCACAGGAACGCGCCGGTGAGGTTCGCGTCGACGACCGACTTCCACTGCTCGAAGGTCAGCTCCTCGAGCGGGATCCCGGGCGCGTTCTGACCGGCGTTGTTGAAGACGAGGTCGAGGCGGCCGAACTTCTCCCTGGTCTTGGCGAACAGCGCGCGGACCGACACCGGATCGCTCACGTCGGTGGGAACCGCCAACGCGCGCGACGCCGCCGCGCCGGCATCCTTCACCGCCTGCTCCAGCGCGTCCGCCCGGCGTCCCGCCAGCGCGACCGAATACCCCTCCTTCAGCAGCGCGAGCGCCGCCGCCTTGCCGATGCCGGAGCCTGCGCCAGTGACGATCGCGACCTTGCCGTTCGAGCTCATCGTTCGTCCTCCTGCAGCGGGATGGGAATGAAGGGCAGGAAGGATAGACCAATCGCCGGCTTGACCGGCGCGTCGCCCCCGCCCGGGTCATCGCCGGGGAGCCGCCGGGCGGATCGCCGCCTTCATCTTCTCGACCAGGTCGTTCACGCCCTGGTGCATCGCCTTCGACCACTCCTCGTCGGTCGCAGCCAACCCCTGGATGCGCGCGTAGCCGCGGAGAGTGTCCTGCGGGGGGACGAGGAGCACGTCGCTGCGCATCAACACGATGCCCTCGAACTCGACCGAGACCGCGACAAAACCGGGCGAGAACCAGGACCAGAACTGCTGGATGACCAGCTGGACCGGCGCGGCCTTCGCGCGGTCGGGCGAGCGCTCGTCGACCACCGCATAGCCCTTCTCGCGCAGCGCCGTAGTCGCCGCCTCGCGCACAACCTGCTCCACCGTGCGCCCCTCGGGAAGCAGGATGTCGGCGAGCGCGGCACCGAACCCGCCGCGCTTCCTGGCGATGGCGCGTGAGGTGATCGCGGGGTTCTTGATCTCCTCCGGGTCCTGCAGCGACGGCACCGACGGATTGCGAGGGCTCGCCTCGAAGCGGCGCGCATCTCTCACCATCGTGATGCTGGCGTACGCCGTCGTCGGCGCGGCTTGCGCCTGCGGGACCGTCACGTCGATGGTCGACCGCGTGATCGCGCATCCCGACAGCAGCAAAGCGGCCATGCTGGCGGCGATCGCCGGCCTCAAATGCCGATTCCGAGCGTTCATTGAAGTCCTCCCGTGGTGGTGTTGTCCGGGCCGGCTGCCCCCCCGGGTGCGCCGGCACGACACTTCTACTCCCAAGCGGGTGGGCCTCGCAACCGAACCGGCGCTGACCTCGCCGGGGGGCTCGGGGACGAGCCGCGTCGCGCGCTCGAGAGCGGGTCGTTCACTTCCCGCGCAGCGCGAGCATGCGGTCCGGGTAGTCGGTCATGATGCCGTCGACCGGCAGCGCGATGAGCCGCTTCATGTCTTCGGGGTCGTTGACGGTCCAGACGTCGATCTTCAGGTTCAGTCGCCGTGCGGCGCGCACGAACCCCGGGGTGAGAACCTCGAGATTCCGAAGCCGCTCGGGCACCTGGAGCGCCTCGGCGCGAGGTTCGAAGAGCGGATCGAGGAACAGCGCCGTGAGCCGGAACAATCGGCGGGTCTCCTCCGCAGTGGCCGCCGTCGCCACGCCCGGACACGCGGCGCGGAATGCGTCCATGCCGTCCTGCCCGAACGACGCCACCACGACCCGCTGCTCCATGCGGTGCTCGCGGATCAGCTCGCAAAGCGGCTTGGACAGAGCCGCGTCTCGCGTCTTGATCTCCAGGTTCATGCGCGCCTGGGGCAGGGCGCTGAAGACCTCCCTCAGGCCGGGGACGGTAAGGCCCTGGCCACGATGGGGGTGAGTCTTGCCGCCATCGAGGCTCCAGCGGTAGCCGGCATCGAGCGCGTGGAGCCGCGACAGCGTCAGCGCCGCGACCGGGCCGCTGCCATCGGTCGTCCGATCGACGGTCTCGTCGTGGAGGACCACGAGAACGCCGTCCGCGGTTTGGCGGATGTCCATCTCCAGAACGTCGGCGCCCAGATCGGTCGCCTTGCGGAACGCGTACAGCGTGTTCTCGGGCCAGAGGCCCCGTCCACCGCGATGGGCGATCACCCTGGGCCCCGTCGCCGTAGCCCAAAACGGGTGTTGGGGAACCGGCTTCACCAGCGCGGCAAGGACCAGGTGAGCCGTGATCAGGCTCGCCAGCAGGACCGCACCGACTTTCAGGAGGAGACGCATCATGCGCCTGGCGAGGCTCAGCCCGGCTTCACTCCCGCCGCCTTGATCACCTTGCCCCAGCGGTCGGCCTCGCCGCGCATCAGGAGGCGCAGCGCCTCCGGCGCGGTGCCGGCAGGCTGGAAGTAGATCGCGATCATCCGCTGCCGCACGTCGTCGCTGCGGATGATCCGCACGAGCGCCTCCGACAGCCGGTCGACGATCGGCTGCGGGGTCCTCGCCGGCGCGACGGCGCCGATCCAGGCCGTGGACTCGAAGCCGGCGAACCCCTGCTCGGCGATCGTCGGCGTGTCGGGCAGCACGACGCTCCGCGAGATGGTCGTCGCGCCGAGCGCCTTGAGCCGCCCGGCCCGGACGAGCGGCATCGCCGTCGCCGGCACGACGAACCCGCCGGCAATCTGGCCGTTCAGGATCGCGGTGTTCACCTGCGGGCTGCCCGGATAGGGCACGTGCACGAGGTCGAGCCCGGCGCGCTGCTTGAGCAGCTCCATCGTGAGGTGCGATGCGCTGCCGTTGCCGACCGAGCCATAGTTGAGCTTGCCCGGCTGCGACCTCGCAAGCTTCACGAAGTCCTGCACGCTGTCCACGCCGAGCTTCGGGTCGACGACCAGCACGTTCGGGCTCGCCGCAACGACCGTGATCGGCGCGAGCTCCTTGAACGGGTCGTACTCCATGCTCTTCATCAGCACGGTGTTCACCGCGAGCGGGCCCGGGATCGAGAGGCCGATCGTGTAGCCGTCGGGCGCCGCCTTCGCGACCTGACCGGTGCCGACCATGCCGCCGGCGCCGGGCTTGTTGTCGACGACGACCGGCTGGCCGAGCGCGGGGCCGAGCCGGTCGGTCAGCATCCGCGCGATCAGATCGGGCGAGCTGCCCGGCGGGAACGGCACGATCATGCGGATCGGCTTCGCGGGCCACTTGTCCTGGGCCGGCGCCGCCGACCCGAGCCCGAGCGCGAGGAATCCCCACGCCGCCAGTGCCGCGGTCCTGCCAAGCAAGCGGGCGAACCCCCGCGCGACTGGCTGTCTCATCTTCCCTTTCCTGTCGGACGGCCGCGGCGTCCGGTCCGAGGTGGACGCCGTCGCGCTGCAATTGTGCCTGAAGCGACCCCGGTCCTGCGCGCGCCGCCCGGGACCGATCCCGTAAAATCGGACCGGTGAACAGGGCCGTCGACACCTCCCTGACGGACCCGGCACGCGACAAGCCGGGACGCGTGCGCGCGTTCTGGAACTGGCTCACCGGGGGCGCCGGACCGCGCGGCGCGCAGCCGATCTCGGCCGGCGACCTCAAGCTCGCGCGCGCGATCTTCCGCGACATCCTGGCGGGGATCGGCGGCGAGGCGTCGGCCCGCCAGCGCGTCGCGACGCTCGCCTCGCTCTATCGCGGCCTGAACGACGACGGCCGGCGGGAGCTGCTCGGCGTGCTCGCGGACGAGTTCGGCCCCGGCGAGCTCGAGATCAACCGCGCGATCCACGCCTACCTCGATGCGCCGGCGCCGGCGCGGCGCCATGCCGAGTCCGAGCTCCGGCTCGCGCTCGGCAGCCCGCGCATCCGGATCCTCAAGCAGTTCAACCTGCTGCCCGACGGCGTGAAGCTCCTGGTGGACATGCGCGCCGACGTGCTGCGCTACGTCGGCGGGCGAGCCGAGCTGGGGGTGCTGAACGATGAGCTCTACTCGCTCCTCGGCAGCTGGTTCGACATCGGGAATCTCGAGCTGCGGCGCATCAGCTGGAACTCGCCGGCGATGCTGCTCGAGAAGCTGATCACCTACGAGGCGGTGCACGAGATCCAGTCGTGGGCGGATCTGCGCAACCGTCTGGGCTCGGACCGGCGCTGCTACGCGTTCTTCCATCCGCGCATGCCCGACGAGCCGCTGGTCTTCGTCGAGATCGCGCTCGGCAAGGACATGGCGGACAACATCCACTCGCTCCTCGACGAGTCGGCGCCGGCGTTCGACTCGCAGGCGGCGCAGGCGGCGGTCTTCTACTCGATCTCGACCTCGCAGGCGGGCCTGCGCGGCGTGTCGTTCGGGGGGTTCCTCATCAAGCGCGTCGTGGAGACGCTCTCGGCCGATTTCCCGCGGCTGCGGACGTTCGCGACGCTCTCGCCGATCCCCGGGCTCCGGCAGTGGCTGGAGGCGCAGGCGCGGGCGAAGGACCCCGAGTTCTTCGGAATGAAGGAGCGCGCGCGCCTGTGCGAGGAGGCCGCGGTGCGCGATCCGCACGAGGCGCTCGCGCAGCTGCTGCTGCGCGGCTTCGCCATGGAGGCGCAGCCGCCGGAGTCGCTCCGGCCGACCCTCATGCGTCTCTGCGCGCAGTACCTCGTCGAGGCGAAGCACGCCGAGCGGCCGCTCGACTCGGTGGCGCGCTTTCACCTCGGCAACGGCGCGCGGCTGGAGCGGATCAACTGGCTCGCCGACACCTCCCCCCGCGGCATCAAGCAGGCGGCGGGAATGATGGTGAACTACCTGTACAAGCCCGACGACATCGAGGACAACCACGAGGCTTACGCGCGCGAGGGCCGCGTGGTGATGAGCGACGCGGTGAAGCGCCTGCTGCGCAAGCCGGCGTAGCCCCCCGGTCGAACGGGGGTGCGGAGCGCGAGGTCCTGACGCCGCCTACGACACGATCTGCCAGGTCCCGTCGCCGGCGCGGCAGGCGCGGTCGGTCACCGTTTCCTTGCGGCCCTTCGCCGTGACCACGGCGGTGAACTCGCGGCAGCTCTGGCCGTTCTGCTTGAAGCCGCGCGTCGGCGTCAGTACATAGCTCATGCCGGTCTTCGCGTTCGACCAGGTCACCGGTTTCCCTTCGGCCGTGAGCTCGAGCGCGTGGCCGACGCAGCCACGATCGGTTTCGTCGAGATCGCGGCCGATCTTGGCGCCGATCACCGCGCCGAGCACGGAGCCGACGACGATCGCGACGGTGCGGCCGTCGCCCTCGCCGACCCTCGATCCGATCGCGCCGCCGACGACGCCGCCGAGCACGGCGCCAACCGCCTCGCGGTTGCAGCGCCCGCCGATCACGCCGTAGTCCTTCTCCCATTTCCGGCCGGTATAGCCGACGTAGTTCGGGTCGTTCTTCTTGCGCCAGCCGTGCGCCGGCGCGTGGTCGGGCGGGGCGGCGAGGAGCGCGTGCGGCGTGGCGAGGGCGAGCGCCAACGTGCCGACGCGGAGCGCGTTGCGGAGCCGGGTGCGCAGATGGTTGCGGTGCATGGTTCGTCCTCCGGGATCGGTTCGATGGCGATCATTCGAGCGCACACCGATCCGCGTGGCGAGCGCGTCACTGTGCGCGGCGGGGATTACTCCCGATCCTTCGACCGCTGTCGGCCGTCGGCGACAGCCGCCGCGCGAAATCCGTCACGCGCGGGTCGGGGGCCACCTGCGGCGCGCTCAGGGCCGCAGGCCCGCGGCCGCGGCGGCCTCCATCCGCAGCCTGAACCGCTGCAGCTTCCCGGTCTCGGTGCGCGGCAGCGAATCGCGGAACTCGATCACGCGCGGGTACTTGTACGGCGCGATCGTCGCTTTCGCGTGGTCCTGCAGCGCCTTGACCATCGCCGCGTCGCCGGTGAACCCCGGCTTCAGGACGACGTACGCCTTCACGATGGTCCCGCGCTCGGCGTCCGGCGCGCCGACCACGCCGCATTCGGCGACCGCCGCGTGGGCGAGCAGCGCCGACTCCACCTCGGGGCCGGCGATGTTGTAGCCGGCCGCGATGATCATGTCGTCGGTGCGCGCCTGGTAGAAGAAGTAGCCGTCGGCGTCCATCGAGTACGCGTCGCCGGTGACGTTCCAGCCGTTCTGGACGTAGATTTTCTGGCGGTCGTCCGCCAGGTACTTGCAGCCGGTCGGGCCCTTGATCGCGAGCCGCCCGACGACGCCGGGCGGGCACACCCGGCCCGCGTCGTCGAGCACGGTCGCGCGGTATCCGGGGACGGCGTAGCCGGTCGCGCCGCGCCGGACGCGCTCCGGGGTGTGGGCGATGAACATGTGGATCAGCTCGGTCGAGCCGATGCCGTCGATGATCTCGATGCCGGTGGCCTGCTTGAACAGCTGGCGCGTGGCGTCGGGCAGCGCCTCGCCCGCGGACACGCACTTCTTCAGGCTCGCGAGGTCGTAGCGGCCCGCGAGCGGCGCCATCTGGCGGAAGAACGTGGGCGCGGAGAAGCAGATGGTCGCGCGGAAGTCCTGGATCGTCTGCAGGAGCGAATCGGGCATCGGCCGCTCGCTCAGGACGGTCGCTGCCCCGTAGCGCGCCGGAAAGCACAGCATCCCGCCCAGCCCGAAGGTGAAGGCGATCGGCGGCGTTCCGCAGAAGACGTCGTCCGGCGCCGGCTTGAGGCAGGAGCGCGGGAAGCAGTCGCACATCGCCATCACGTCGCGGTGGAAGTGGATGCAGCCCTTCGGCTGGCCGGTGGTTCCGGAGGTGAAGGCGATCAGGGCCGGGTCATCGAGCGCGGTGTCGAGGTTCTTGAACGCGACCGGTTTCTGCTCGAGAGCTGCCTCCAGCGACCCCGGCCCGCCGTCGTTGAAGTAGAGGACCTGCTTGAGCGACGGGGACTGGCCTCCCGCGAGCTCCAGGTCGTCCCGGAGCCGCGCGTCGCAGAGCGCCGCCCCGACCCTGGCCTTGTCGATGATCTGCGTGAGCTCCTTCGCGCGGAGCAACGGCATCGTGGCCACCGCGATGCAGCCCGCCTTGATCACGGCGAACCAGCATGCGGCCATCATCGGGTTGTTCGGCCCGCGGAGGAGCACCCGGTTGCCGGGTACGAGCTTCAGGTCCTGCACGAGCACGTGCGCGATCTGGTTCGCGCGCGCGAGGAGCTGGCGATACGTGCACGAGTGCCGCTTTCCCCCGATCAGGGCGTGCAGCATCGGGCGGCCGCCGTGGCCGGCCGCGACCATCTTGTCGAGCAGCTCCGCGGCGCAGTTGAGCCGGTCGGGATACCGGAGCTCCGGCAGCTCGAACAGGAACCCCGGCAGCTCGCCGGGCGGCGGCAAGTTGTCGCGCGCGAAGGTGTCGACGTGAGCGGTGTAGGCCATGGCCCGGGCCTCGACTAGCCTTGTCCTTTCAGCGTCTCGCGGGCGATGACGAGCTTCTGCACCTCGGTCGCGCCCTCGTAGATGCGCAGCGCCCGGATCTCGCGGTAGAGCTTCTCGACCGGATGGCCCGACACGACGCCGAGCCCCCCGAAGATCTGCACCGCGCGGTCGATGACGGTCTGGGCGGTCTCGGTCGCGACCAGCTTGGCCATCGCGGCCTCGCGCGTCGTGCGCGCGCCCTTCGCGTCGCGGAGCCAGGCCGCGCGGTACGTGAGCAGCGCCGACGAGTCGATCCCGGTCGCCATGTCGGCGATCGCTGCCTGCGTGAGCTGGAGGTCGGCGAGCGTCGCGCCGAACATGCGGCGCGAGGCGGCGCGCGCGATGGCCTCGTCCAGCGCCCGGCGCGCGAACCCGAGCGCCGCGGCGGCGACCGAGGCGCGGAAGATGTCGAGCGTCTGCATCGCGACCTTGAAACCCTCGCCCGGCGGCCCGAGCCGCTGCGATGCGGGAAAGCGGCAGTCCCGGAACTCGAGCCGCGCCAGCGGATGCGGCGCGATCACGCTGATGCGCTCGGCGATCGCGAGCCCCGGCGCGTCGGCGTCGACCACGAACGCGCTGATCCCCTTCGCGCCCGGGGCGTCGGTCTCGCGGGCGAAGACGGTGTAGAAGTCGGCGATCCCGCCATTCGAGATCCAGGTCTTCGTGCCGTCGAGGACGATCTCGCCGCGAGTCTCGCGCGCGCGGGTGGACATTGCCGCGACGTCGGAACCGGCGTCGGGCTCGGAGAGCGCGAACGCGGCGATCGCCTCGCCCTGCGCGACGCGCGGCAGGTAGTGCTCCTTGATCGCGCTGGATCCGTGCAGCGAGATCGCGCCCGAGCCGAGGCCCTGCATCGCGAACGCGAAGTCCGCAAGCCCGTCGTGGCGCGCGAGGGTCTCCCGGGCGAGGCACACGGAACGGGAGTCGATCTCTTCCAGCCGGCCGCCCCAGCGCTTCGGCACGCAGTACTCGAGCCAGCCCGCCTCGCCGAGCATCGCGACGAGGTCGTGGCAGGCGCGGTCCACGTCGACGTGCTCGTGGCCCGCGGCGAGCCGCTCCGCGGCCCAGGCATCCAGGCTCCGCGCGAGGGTGCGATGCGCGTCGTCGAAGAACGGCCAGTCGAGGAAAGTGCGATCGGGCATCAGTCGCCGGCGAACTTCGGCTGCTGCTTGGCGACGAATGCCTCGTACGCGCGCCGGAAGTCCTGGGTCTGCATGCAGATCGCCTGCGCCTGCGCCTCGGCCTCGATCGCCTCGTCGAGGCCCATGTTCCATTCCTGGTGCAGCATCTTCTTGGTTATGGCGTGCGCGAAGGTCGGGCCGTCGGCGAGCGACCGGGCGAGCGCCTTTGCCTCGTCGAGCACCTTGTCGGGTGCGCACAGCTTGTTGAAGAAGCCGAAGGCGAGCCCCTCGTCGCCGGACATCGAGCGACCGGTGTAGAGCAGCTCCGCCGCGCGGCCCTGGCCGATCAGCCGCGGCAGGAGCGTGCAGGCGCCCATGTCGCACCCGGCGAGCCCCACCCGCGCGAAGAGGAAGGCGGTCTTCGACTGCGCCGTGCCGTAGCGGAAGTCGGAAGCGAGCGCCATCATCGCCCCGGCGCCGGCGCAGATCCCGTCGATCGCGGCGACGATCGGCTGCGGGCAGGCGCGCATCGCCCGCACGCAGTCGCCGGTCATGCGGGTGAAGTCCATGAGCTCGGGCATCGTCATCTTGGTGAGCGGGCCGATGATCTCGTGCACGTCGCCGCCGGAGGAGAAATTCCCCCCGGCGCCGGTGACGACGACCGCCTTGACGTCCGCGGCGTACTGCAGGCCGCGAAAGAGGTCGCGCAGCTCGGCGTAGGAGTCGAAGGTGAGCGGGTTCTTCTTCTCCGGCCGGTTGATCGTGACCACTCCGACCTTGCCTTCGGCCTGCCAGGCGAAGTGGGCGGGCCGGAAGCCGGCGAAGGTGCGCTTGTGATGGGCCATGCTCATGCGGGTCCTCCGTCGTGACGACCGTCGCCATCATCCCATGACCTCGCCGCCGGCGACGGCGATCGCCTGCCCGGTGATCGCTGCCGATCCGGGGAGGCAGAGCCAGAGCACCGCGTTGGCGACCTCGGCGGGCTGCACCATGCGGGCCTGCGGGTTGCGCGCGACGAGGGCCGCGCGCGCCTCGGCTTCCGATCGGCCGGTCTTGCGCACGATGCCGGCGACGGCTTCCCGGATGAGATCGGTTTCGGTGTAGCCGGGGCAGACCGCGTTCACCGTGACGCCACTCTTCGCGCACTCGAGCGCGAGCGCGCGCGTCAGACCCACGACGCCGTGCTTCGCGGCGCAGTAGGCCGCGACGTAGGCGTAGCCGACGAGACCGGCGGTGCTCGCGACGTTGACGATGCGCCCGGCGCCGCGCGCGACCATCTCCGGCACCGCCGCCCGCGTGCACAGGTAGGTGCCGGTGAGGTTCACGGCGAGCATCCTCTGCCAGAGCGCGGAGTCGGTCCTGGCGAAGGGCGCGCTCTCGACCTGGCCGGCGTTGTTGACGAGGATATCGACGCGACCGAAACGCCCCCGAACCGCGGTGAACGCCGCCTGCACCGACGCTTCGTCGGCGACGTCGACGGCGACCGCCTGGGCGCGGCTCGCGCCGCCGAGCGCTTCGACCTGCGCGGCGAGCCGGCCACCGTCGCGGCCGAGGACGGAGATCGTCGCGCCGTCGCGCGCGAGCGCCGCCGCAATCGCGGCGCCGATCCCGCGGCCTCCGCCGGTGACGACCGCATGCTGGTCTGCGAGGGGCGGACTCATTGGGGCCGCGGCGAGTGTCAACGCCGGGACGGCCCGGCCGGCGCTAGGCCCCGATCCGGTCGTAGAACCGCGTGAGCGCCTGGTTGAAGGCCTCGGGCTGCTCGACGTTGGAGATGTGCGACGCCGAGGGAATCACTACAAGTTCCGACCCGGGCAGATTCTCGTGGATCGCGCGCGTGCCCGGCGCGGCGACGTCCTCGGCGCCGGTGATCGCCAGCACCGGCACCCGGATTTCCTTCAGCCGCGCCGTGAGGTCGATCTTCGGGATCGCATGGCAGCAGCCGACGTAGCCCGCGACCGGCGTCGCGCGGATCATGTCCGCGATCGGCTGGATCCGATCCGGACGCGCCTTGCGGTACGGCTCGGTGAACCAGCGCGCGAGCGTCGACTCGACGGTCGCCTCCATCCCCTTCGCCTCGGCCACCTCGATTCGCTCCTTCCACATCGGCCACGCCTCGGGCGGGTTCCGGCTGGTGGTGTCGGCGAGCACGAGGCTCTGGAGCACGCCGGGGTGCTTGAGCGCGAGCGTCTGCCCGATCATCCCGCCCATCGAGATCCCGATCCAGTGGGCCGCGCGCACGCCGAGCGCGTCGAGCAGTCCCTTCGCGTCGTCCGCCAGCAGGCCCAGGGTGTAGGGGCCCGCCGGCGCATCGGTCCGCCCGTGGCCGCGCGTGTCGTACCGCAGGACCTTGAAGCGCCTGGCGAGGAGCTCCGTCTGCTCGCCCCACATCGCGGCGTTGCAGGCGAGCGAGTGGCTCATGACGAGCCAGGGGCCGGTGCCGTCGATGGCGTAGTGCTGCTCGATGCCGTTTGCTCGGACTTTCACGCTCCCCTCCGTTCAATCCTTGACCCGCGCGAGCCGCACCACGTCCGGGATCCGCCGCACCGACTTCATCACGCGCGCGAGGTGCAGCCGGTTCTGCACCTGGATGGTGAAGAGCATCGTCCGGTAGACCCCGCGCTCCTCGTCGATGCTCACGTTGTCGATGTTCGAGCCGGCTTCGGCGATCGCGGCGGCGACCTTGGCGAGCACGCCGCGCTGGTTCGCGGCGTCGACTTTG
Organism: Burkholderiales bacterium; assembly: GCA_050741515.1. Lineage (GTDB taxonomy): Bacteria > Pseudomonadota > Gammaproteobacteria > Burkholderiales > SG8-39 > DATEDA01. Next base: position 8,321 of record JBOIFD010000417.1, on the reverse strand, counting down.
ACCCCGACGTCGAACGTGCGGTCGGTCTCCGCGGCCCACTCGACGTCGATCCACTTGTCGGGGTCGCCGCGGGCCTTGCCGGCGGTCGGACAGTCGTGGGTGTGGACGACGAGACCCTGGCCCTTCTTGATGAAGCCGACGATCGAGTCGCCGGGGATCGGCCGGCAGCACCGCGCGAACTGCACCGCCATTCCCTCGGAGCCGCGGATGACGATCGAGCCCTGGGTCTTGGCGTCCGTCGGCGCGTGGTCGGCGAGCGCCAGGAGCTGACGGGCGACGATCGCCGCGAGCCGCTTGCCGAGGCCGATGTCGGCCAGCACTTCCTCGCGGGACTTCGCGCCCGACTCGCGCACGAGCCGCTCCCAGCGCTCCGGCTCGATCGTCATCGAGTCCGACTCGAGGCCGCGGAGCGCCTGGGCGAGCAGCCGCTCGCCGAGGGCCGTCGACTCCTCGAACTGCATGGTCTTCAGGAAGTGCCGGATCTGCGAGCGCGCCTTGCCGGTCTTGACGTATGCGAGCCACGCCGGATTGGGGTGCGCGTGCGCCGCGGTGATGATCTCGACGCGATCGCCGCTCTTCAGCTCGGTCCGGAGCGGGACGAGCTCGTAGTTCACCTTTGCCGCGACGCAGCGGTTGCCGATGTCGGTGTGCACCGCGTACGCGAAGTCGACCGCAGTCGCCCCGCGCGGCAACGCCATGATCTTGCCCTTCGGCGTGAAGAGGTAGACCTCCTCGGGGAAGAGGTCGACCTTGACGTGCTCGAGAAACTCGGCCGAGTCGCCGCTGGCGTTCTGGATATCGATCAGCGACTGCAGCCACTTGTGGGTGCGGCTCTGGACCTCGGAGAGCGTGCCCTCCTCGTCCTTGTAGAGCCAGTGCGAGGCGACGCCGGTCTCCGCGATGCGATGCATCTGGTGGGTCCGGACCTGCACCTCGACCGGCACGCCGTACGGGCCGACCAGCGCAGTGTGCAGCGACTGGTAGCCGTTGACCTTCGCGATCGCGATGTAGTCCTTGAACTTGCCGGGCACGGGTTTGTACAGCGCGTGCAGGACGCCGAGCGCGAGATAGCAGGAGCCCACGTCCTTGACCACCACGCGGAACCCGTAGATGTCGAGCACCTCGGAGAACGAGAGCTTCTTCTCGATCATCTTCTTGTAGATCGAGTAGACGTGCTTCTCGCGCCCGGTGACGGTCGCTTCGATCCCGCCGTCGTTGAGCCGCTTGCCGATCGCCTCCAGGATCTTGTTCACCACCTCGCGCCGGTTGCCGCGCGCTGCCTTCACCGCCTTCGCGAGCACCCGGTAGCGCAGCGGGTGGATGTGCTCGAACCCGAGCTCCTGCAGCTCGCGGTACAGGCCGTCGAGCCCGAGCCGGTTCGCGATCGGCGCGTAGATCTCGAGCGTCTCCTTCGCGACGCGGCGCCGCTTCTGCGGGTTCACCGCCTCGAGCGTGCGCATGTTGTGCAGGCGGTCGGCGAGCTTGATCAGGATGACGCGCACGTCGCGCGCCATCGCCAGCAGCATTTTCCGGAAGTTCTCGGCCTGCGCGTCCTGCTGGCTCTGGAACTCGATCCGGTCGAGCTTCGAGACGCCGTCGACCAGGTCGGCGACCGGCTTGCCGAACCGGTTCGAGATGTCGTCCTTGGACACGTCGGTGTCCTCGACGACGTCGTGCAGCAGCGCCGCGATCAGGGTCTGGGCGTCGAGCTGCCACTCGGACAGGATCTCGGCGACCGCGACCGGATGCGAGATATAGGGCTCGCCGGACTTGCGGTACTGGCCGTGGTGGGCGGCGTCGCTGAAGTGGTACGCCTCTTCGAGGCGCGAGAGGTCGGCGGGCTTGAGGTAGCCGGCGACGCTCTGCCGGAGGACTTCGAGCGGGGCGACCGCGCTCATGGGACCATCCTTGCGGCCGCCCGCCGGCAAACGGCGCGCCCGCGCCCGCCCGCCTGCGGCGGTGCGGGACGGCTGGAAGCGGTCAGCTCACGGGCGCGGTGGTCCAAGTTCGCTAGTTCTGGTGCACCTTGCTCAGCATCTCGATCCCGACCTTTCCGGCGGCGACCTCGCGGAGCGCGATCACCGTCGGCTTGTCGCGCGTCGACTCGATGAGCGGCGTCCCGCCATGGGCGAGCTGCCGCGCGCGGTAGGTCGCCGCGAGCGTGAGCTGGAAGCGGTTCGGGATCCTGTTCAGGCAGTCTTCAACGGTGATGCGAGCCATGTGGGGTTCCTAATCCTGATTATGCAGTCGGAATAACTCGGGATGGCGCGCGCTCTGGGGCGCGAGGCGCAGTCTGGAAGCGCGCACGGCCGCACTCAAGTCCCGGCGGGCCTCCTCGAAGTCGCTGTTGATTATAACGAAATCGAACTCGGCCGCGTGGCTCATCTCCTCCGCGGCGGCCGCCAGCCGCCGCTGGATGGCGGCCTCGGTGTCCTGGCCGCGGGCCCGGAGCCGGCGCTCGAGCTCGGGACTCGAGGGCGGCAGGATGAAGATGCCGACCGCCTCCGGGAAGATCCGCCGCACCTGCTGCGCGCCCTGCCAGTCGATCTCGAGCACGATGTCGCGGCCGCTCGCGCGCACGTCGGAGATCTGCTTCCGCGAGGTCGCGTAGAGGTTGCCGTGCACCTCCGCGGCTTCGAGGAACTCGCCCGCCTCGAGCATGCGCTGGAACGTCGCCCGGTCCACGAAGTGATACTCGCGACCGTTCGCCTCGCCCGCCCGCGCCGCGCGCGTCGTGTAGGAGATCGATAGCACGAGCCGCGGATCGTCGGCGAGCACCGCGTTGACCAGCGAGGACTTCCCCGCGCCGGACGGCGCCGCGATGATGAAGAGCAGACCCTGCATGGCTAGTGAGGGGTGACGGGCAAAGGCTGAGGGGTGAGGGTGGAGACCCGGGCCCCAGCTACGAATCCCGCCATCTTCGCACGCGCGGCCCGGGGCGCCGGAGGCGGCGCTGCGGATGAGCGTGCGCTACTTCTCACCATTCACCCGTCACTCGAGGTTCTGCACCTGCTCGCGCATCTGCTCGATGAGGACCTTGAATTCCAGCACCGCGGCCGAGAGCTCCTTCGACACCGATTTCGCGCCGAGCGTGTTGGCCTCGCGGTTGAGCTCCTGCATCAGGAAGTCGAGGCGCTTGCCGACGGCGCCGCCGGCGGCGAGCACGCGCTCGACCTCGTCGAGGTGGGCGCCGAGCCGCGAAAGTTCCTCGGCGACGTCGATCCGCACGCCGAACACCGCGATCTCCTGCCGGATGCGCTCCTCGTCGGCGGCGGCCAGCGCTTCCCGCAGCTTCGCGGCGAGCTTCTCGGCGTAGGCGGCGACCGCTTGCGGGACGAGCGGCTCGATCGCGGCGAGCCGGCTGCGAATCCTGGCGACCCGCTCGCGGATCATCCGCGCGAGCTTCTCGCCTTCGCGGACGCGGGCCGCCGCGAGCTCGGCCAGGGCGGCGCGCATCGCGTCGAGCGCGGCCTCGCGGAGCGCTTCGGCCGCGGCCGTGTCCTCGCCGAGCACGCCGGGCCAGTGCAGCACTTCGATGACGCGGAGCGGCTGCGCCTCCGGGATCGCGCCGCGCACCAGCTGCGACAGGCGCGCGAGGCGCGACAGCACGTCGTTGTTGAGCGCGGCCTCGCCGCGGGCGAGCGGCGAGGCCGTGAACGCGAGGCGGCAGTCGAGCTTGCCCCGCGCCACGCTCGCCATCGCGAGCTCGCGGAGTTGCGGCTCGGCCGACCGCAGCTCCTCGGCAACCCGGAACTGGACGTCGAGAAACCGGCTGTTGACGCTCTTCAGCTCGAGCGCGAGCGTTCCCGCCGCGAGCTCGCGGGCCACGGCGGCGTAGCCGGTCATACTGCTCACCATCGATCGGTTTCCTCGCTCCAAGGGGCGGGTCGGCGCTTTACTTTGCGCCGATATACTCACAAAATCAGCCGCGCTTCGCGCTATCTTAAGGGAATGCGAGAACAAGAGGGCGACGCCCGCTTGTGAATCCGCCGGGTCCGGGAGCCCGCGCGACACCAACGAACCGCTCGAACCGAGGTTCCAGGACGCCCGAGGCTCATGCCGTCGCAAGCGAACACGCCGCTGTTGGAGGGCTACCAGCTCCAGAACTACCGCATCACGAAAGTGCTCTCGGCGGGCGGATTCTCGATGGTCTACCTGGCGCATGACGAAACCGACCAGCCGGTCGCGATCAAGGAGTACCTGCCGAGCTCGCTCGCGCTCCGGCGCGAGGGCGACGTCCTGCCGTCGATCGCCGAGGACAACCTCGCGACCTTCCGCTACGGGATGAAGTGCTTCTTCGAGGAGGGCCGCGCGCTCGCCAAGCTGTCGCATCCGAACGTCGTGCGGGTGTTGAACTTCTTCCGCGCCAACGAGACGGTGTATCTGGTCATGCGCTACGAGCGCGGGCGCACGCTGCAGGAGCACATCCAGCAGCGGCGCGGCTCGATGAAGGAGAACTTCATCCGCCGCGTGTTCACCCTGCTCCTCAACGGGCTGCGCGAGGTGCACGCCAACAAGCTGCTCCATCTCGACATCAAGCCGGCGAACGTCTACATCCGCAACGACATCACCCCGGTGCTGATCGACTTCGGCGCCGCGCGCCAGACGCTCACCGCCGAGGGCTTCAAGCTGAACCCGATGTACACGCCGGGCTTCGCCTCGCCCGAGCACTACCAGAAGCGCGAGCTCCTCGGCCCGTGGAGCGACATCTACTCGATCGGCGCGAGCATCTTCGCGTGTCTCGCCGGCGCCGCGCCGCAGGCGGCGGATCTGCGGGTCGAGAAGGACCGCTACGTGTCGGCGACGCGGCTGTTCAACAGCAAGTACTCCGACCAGCTGCTCGAGACGATCGACTGGTGCCTGCAGCTCGACCACTCGAAGCGGCCGCAGAGCGTGATGGCGCTGCAAAAGGTGCTGCTGCGCGAGCGCGATCCGGAAGGGCCGAGCAAGCGCTCGTTCGTGGCGAACCTGCGCGGGACGCTGTTCAAGCTCGCGCGGCGGTGAGGCTCGTGGCCCGGCGGGGAGGGCGACACACATGAAGTTCTCGATCTACCAGGAAAGCCGGCAGGGGCCGCGGAAATCCAACCAGGACCGGGTCGCGTACTGCTACAGCCGCGATACGCTCTGCATGACGATTGCCGACGGCATGGGCGGACACCTGCACGGCGAGGTGGCGGCGCAGATCGCGACCCAGTTCGTCTCGGAGGCGTTCCAGCGCGAGGCGCAGCCGCGCCTCGCCGATCCGTTCAAGTTCCTGCTCGACTCGATCACCGCCGCCCACCACGCGATCATCGACTACGCGAACGTGCGCAGCCTCCTCGAGACGCCGCGCACGACCTGCGTCGCGTGCATCGTGCAGGACGGGCTCGCGTACTGGGCGCACGTGGGCGATTCCCGCCTGTACCTCATCCGCAACGGCCGCGTGGAGGCGCAGACGAAGGATCACTCGCGGGTACAGATCCTCGTCGACGCGGGGCGGATCCGGGAGGAGGCGGTCGCCGCTCACCCCGACCGCAACAAGATCTTCAACTGTCTCGGGCAGATGGGCCCGCCGCGGGTGGACCTGTCGCGCCGGACGGCGCTCCGCGACCAGGACACGCTGCTCCTGTGCTCCGACGGGCTCTGGGGGCCGCTCACGTCGCGGCAGCTGTGCGAGGAGCTGCTCCGTACCGACATCATGCACGCGGTCCCGATCCTGCTCGACATGGCCGAGGTGCGTGCCGGCAAGGACGGCGACAACGCGTCCGTGGTCGCGATGAAGTGGGCCGACGAGCTCGAGGGCGCCGGGGCCGACTGGATCTCGACCGTCAGCATGGACCCGACCCACGTGAAGACCACGATCGAGCAGTTCGGACGATCCAAGCCGCCGCCCGGGCAGACCGGCTACCTCTCCGACGACGAGATCGAGCGCGCGATCGACGAGATCCGCAACGCGATCAAGAAGCACTCGAAGTAGCGCGCTTCCCGCCAGCCATGCGTCCGTCAGGCCGGAAACCCGACGCGCTGCGCCCGGTCCGCATCACCCGCGGCTACACCAGGCACGCCGAAGGCTCGGTGCTGGTCGAGTTCGGCGACACCAAGGTCGTCTGCACCGCGAGCGTCGAGGAGCGCGTGCCGCCGTTCCTCAAGGACAAGGGCCAGGGCTGGGTCACCGCCGAGTACGGCATGCTCCCCCGCGCGACCAACACCCGCACCGACCGCGAGGCCGCGCGCGGCCGGCAGTCGGGGCGGACTCTCGAGATCCAGCGGCTGATCGGCCGATCCTTGCGCGCGGTGATGGATCTCCCGAAGCTCGGTCCCCGGACGATCCAGGTCGACTGCGACGTGCTCCAGGCCGACGGCGGCACGCGCACGGCGAGCATCACCGGCAGCTTCGTGGCCCTGCACGATGCGGTATCGACCCTCGCCGCCCGCGGCCTCGTCGCGACGCCGCCGGTACGCGACTTCGTCGCCGCGGTGTCCGTGGGGATCTGCCAGGGCGTGCCGGTGCTCGATCTCGACTACGCCGAGGACTCCGCGTGCGACACCGACATGAATGTCGTCATGACGGGCGCCGGCCGGTTCGTCGAGGTCCAGGGGACCGCCGAGGGCCAGCCGTTCACGCGCGCAGAGATCGACGCGCTCCTCGCGCTCGCCGAGCGCGGGATCGGCGAGCTGATCGCGAAGCAGCGCGCCGCGCTCGGCCTCTGAAGCTTCGGTGAAGCAGCTCGTCCTCGCGTCGAGCAACCCCGGGAAGCTCCGCGAGTTCGGCGAGCTGCTCGCGCCGCTCGGCATCGAGGTGGTCCCGCAGGCGGCGCTCGGCGTGCCGGACGCTGATGAGCCGCACGCGACCTTCGTCGAGAATGCCCTGGCCAAGGCGCGGCACGCTGCGCGGCATGCGCGGCTGCCCGCGCTCGCCGACGACTCCGGGATCTGCGTCGCCGCGCTGAACGGCGGGCCGGGCGTACATTCAGCGCGCTTCGCCGGCGCGCCCAAGTCCGACCGGCGTAACAACGAGAAGCTCGTCGCGCTCCTGAAGGGGCAACCCGACCGCCGCGCACACTATTACTGTGTCGTCGTGCTGGTGCGCCACGCCGACGATCCCGAGCCGCTGATTGCGGAAGGCCGCTGGCAAGGCGAGGTGATCGACTCGCCGCGCGGCGCCGGCGGTTTCGGCTACGACCCGTACTTCCTGCTGCCCGACCTCGGGCGCACGGCGGCCGAGCTCGAGCCGCACGAGAAGCACGCGGTGAGTCATCGGGGCAAGGCGCTGCGGCGGTTGCTCGCGCTGCTGCGCGAGGAGGCGTGACCCCTTCGCGGCGTCACGCACGCACTGCGACCACCTCGAGGTACTCCCCGTCGTACTTCGTGCCGCGACGGGGCACCCCGGTCGAGCGCCGCGCGAGCCGTCCCGCTCCGCCTCGTATTAGAGGCCAACGCGGGTCGCGTGTCTTGAGACTGGCGTCCCGACCTGAGCGCATAACGCGCCACAAAGCCGCGGGATTTAGGGACCCGGGTCCCTACGGGAGCCGCCGTATCCCCGCGCACGCGTCGAGACTCGTCCAGCAACGCCCTAGCGCAGCCTCGTACCACGCACCGCGCCCCGGAGTCTAGCACTGGCCGCGCGCCTTCCGCTCCGACGGCAGCAGGCTGTGATAGATGAATTCGTGGAGCGGCGTCGGCACGCCGGCCTCGCGACCCAGTCGCACCGCCACGCCGTTCCAGGCAGGGCGATCGCGCCACTCTGCGACGCGCCCAGCAGCGCGAAGCGCTCGAGACCGGCGGCGTCAACGACCGTTTCGAGGTCGGCTACCCACCGGTCGAGGGCGAGGTCGCCGGTCTCCCGATCGGAAAGGCCGCACCCGCGCGGGTCGTACCGCACGAGCGTGCGGTGACGGCTCAGCTCGGCGAGCCACGGCCGCCACAGCGGGTTGCGGAGGTCGTACTCGAGGTGGGTGAGACAGTGTGCGGCCCGGACGAGATGCGGGCCTTTCCCCATCGTCGAATAGGCGAGCCGGACGCCGTCGTCGGCGCGACCGAAGCGGATGTTCTGTTTCAGCTCCGTCATGGCGCACCCTCGCGGATCGAATTCCTCCGGGGCGATGGACTCGCGCGCCACTATACCTCCGGCATCGCTGTCCCTCTGCCAACCGAACCTCTCATCGATTCAACCGTCTTCCGCCATGCAGCATATTGCACGGTAGCAATCGCGCAACGCTTCGGCTAGAGTCCGCCCGTCACGATCATGGGAGCAGCATGACGTGGCCCATCATCTCAACTCTTGGGAGGAGTGAACCCGATGAATGGCATACAAACTGCGAAAGGCTGGATCGGCGCGATCA
>JBOIFD010000416.1:0-7105 GCA_050741515.1 Burkholderiales bacterium | reverse complement strand
GAGCCAGGGCGCCGGCGCGTCGGCACCCCGTGGCGGCGGCGTCCCGAGCGCGGCGAGCGCCGCGCCGACGATCGAGTCCCGATCGACCTCGAAGAACGCGCGCAAGCTCGCGCGCGTGTCGCTGCGCCCGAAGCCGTCGGTGCCGAGCGCGACGTAGCGGCGCCCCTCGACCACCCCGTCCTCGCCCCCGCTTTCGCGGGGCCCTCGGCCACGCCTCCTCCCCGAGGTGGGGAGATAGGGACGGACCAGATCGGGCACCGCGCGCACGTAGTCGCTCGCGGCGACGATCGGGCCCGCGGTCGATCCCAGGCAGCGCTCGACCCAGCTCTCGGCCCGCTCGCCGCCGTGACGATTCGCGCGCTCGACCGCCATCCCCTCCCAGCGGAGCTCGGTCCAGCTGGTCACGCTCCAGACGTTCGCCGCGATGCCGTGCTCCCGCTCCAGGGTCTCGGCCGCCGCGATCGCTTCGCGCAGGATCGTGCCGCTGCCGAGGAGCTGCAGCCGCGCCCCCTCGCGCCGCTGTAGGCAGTACATCCCGCGCAGGATCCCCTCCTCCGCACCCTCCGGCAGCGCCGGGTGCACGTAGTTCTCGTTCATCACGGTGACGTAGTAGAAGAGATCCTCCTGCGCCTCGAGCATGCGGCGCACGCCGTCCTGCACGATCACCGCGAGCTCGTAGCCGAAGCACGGGTCGTACGCGCGGCACGTCGGGATGGTCGACGCGGCTAGATGGCTCGTGCCGTCCTGGTGCTGCAGGCCCTCGCCCGAGAGCGTCGTGCGGCCGGCGGTGGCGCCGAGGAGGAAGCCCCGCGCGCGCGAATCCGCGGCCGCCCAGACGAGGTCGCCGATGCGCTGGAAGCCGAACATCGAGTAGAAGATGTAGAACGGCAGCATCGGCACGCCGTGCGCGCTGTAGCTCGTCGCCGCGGCGAGCCACGAGCTGGTCGCGCCCGCCTCGGTGATGCCCTCCTCGAGGATCTGGCCGTCCTTCGCTTCCTTGTAGTAGAGCAGCTCGTCCTGGTCCTCGGGCTCGTAGAGCTGCCCCACCGACGAGTAGATGCCGACCTGCCGGAAGAGCGACGGCATGCCGAAGGTGCGGGCCTCGTCGGCAACGATCGGCACGACGTGCTTCCCGACGTTCGGGTCGCGGAGCAGCTGGGCGAGCAGCTGGACGAAGATCATCGTCGTCGACTGCTCGCGGTCGCGCGTGCCCTCGAGCAGGCGCGCGAATGCCTCGCGCGGCGGCGCCGCGAGCCGCGGCGCCGCGGACGAGCGCGCCGGCAGGTAGCCGCCGAGCGCCTGCCGCCGGGCGTGCAGGTACCTGAGCTCGGGAGAGTCGTCGGCCGGCCGGTAGAACCTGAGACCGGTCACGTCGTCGTCGGAGAGCGGCAGCACGAAGCGGTCGCGGAAATCGAACAACGCCGCGTCGTCGAGCTTCTTCTGCTGGTGCGTCCCCATCTTGCCCTGGCCCCAGTGGCCCATGCCGTAGCCCTTCTTGGTCTTGGCGAGGATCACCGTCGGCTGGCCCTGGTGGCGGACCGCAGCGTGGTAGGCGGCGTAGATCTTGACCGGGTCGTGCCCGCCGCGGCGGAGGCGATCGATGTCGTCGTCGGTCATGTGCGCGACGATCGCCTGCAGCTCGGGATACTTGTTGAAGAAGTGCTCGCGGTTGAACCGGCCGTCGGTCGCGGCGTAGGTCTGGAACTCGCCGTCGACCGTCTCGTGCAGGCGCTTCAGGATCACGCCGTCGCGATCGCGCGCGAACAGCGGATCCCAGTCGGAGCTCCACATGAGCTTGACGACGTTCCAGCCGGCGCCCGCGAACAGGCCCTCGAGCTCCTGCACGATCGAGCCGTTGCCGCGCACCGGGCCGTCGAGGCGCTGCAGGTTGCAGTTCACGACGAAGACGAGGTTGTCGAGCCCCTCGCGCGCGGCGAGCGACAGCCCGGCGAGCGATTCCGGCTCGTCCATCTCGCCGTCGCCGACGAACGCCCACACCTTGCGCCCCCGCGTGGCGAGGATGTCGCGGTTCTCGAGGTAGCGGAGAAAGCGCGCCTGGTAGATCGCGGTGATGGGCCCCAGGCCCATCGAGCCGGTCGGGAACTGCCAGAAGTCGGGCATCAGCCAGGGGTGGCAATACGACGAGAGTCCTCGACCCCCGACGTCGCGCCGGTAGTGGCCGAGATGCTCCTCGGTGAGCCGACCCTCGAGGAACGCGCGCGCCTAGACGCCCGGCGCCGAGTGCGGCTGGATGTAGACGAGGTCGCCGGCCGGCCCGGCCCGGAAGAAGTGGTTGAAGCCGACCTCGAAGAGGTCGGCCGCCGACGCGTAGCTCGCGATGTGGCCGCCGAGCTCCGGGTGCTCGCGGTTCGCGCGCACCACCATGGCGAGCGCGTTCCAGCGGATGATCGAGGCGAGCCGCTGCTCGATCTCGAGGCTGCCGGGGAACTGCGGCTGGTCCTCGAGCGCGATGGTGTTCTTGTACGGGGTGTTGAAGACCGGCGGGAGCGGGACCCGCCGCGCGCGCGCGCGATCGAGGAGCTTCTTCAGCAGGAACGTCGCCCGCTCCTGTCCCTCGGCCGCGACGAGCGCGTCGAACGCCTCCAGCCACTCCTTCGTCTCGGTGGGGTCGGCGTCGGGCGGCGTTACTCGCCAGAACGCCCAGGGAGCGATGTCGTAAAGCTGCGTCATGGGGGGACCGGCCGGAAGGCGAACCCGACCATGCTAGACCCGATCGTCAAGCATGTGCTTCCGAATCTCCTGCTGCGGGGCGACATTTTGCAGCATAATGTGCTTGCAAAACCAGATCTGGTATGCAAATCATGCTGCAAGACACGCTCGACGCAACCGACTGGCAGATCCTCGATCGGCTGCAGGACGACGCGCGCCTCTCGAACGTCGACCTCGCCCGCGCGGTGAACCTGTCGCCGTCGCCGTGCCTCGCGCGCGTGCGGCGGCTGGAAGAGCAGGGGCTCGTGCGCCGCTACGTCACGCTCCTCGACCCGGTGAAGCTCGGGCTGACGGTGAGCGTGTTCATCCAGGTGACGCTCGAGAAGCAGATCGAGCCGGCGCTCGAGGCGTTCGAGCGGGCGGTGCGCGCGCGCCCGGAGGTGATGGAGTGCTATCTGATGACCGGCGACGCCGACTACCTGCTGCGGGTCGTCGTTCCCGACGTGCCCGCGTTCCAGCGGTTCATCGTCGATTTCCTGTCGCGCGCGCCCGGCGTCGGCAACATCAAGTCGAGCTTCGCGCTGAAGCAGGTGAAGTACCAGACCGCGCTGCCGCTCCCGCAGCCGGGGCCCGGGTCAAAGCCGACCGGCGCACGGCGGCCGCGGCGCGGCCGGTAGCGAGCCCCCTGGGTGCCGCGTCCTACGCCTCGCCCCAAAGCGGCTGGGCCAGCTGCGCGGCGAGGTCGCTGAACATCACGTTGAAGCTCACGCTGATGCGCTCGGCGGCGCTCGCGTTCGCATCGACCGAGTGCGGCAACCAGGCGGGGAACACGAGCAGCGTCCCGACCGCGACCTTTACGACGACCTGATCGGTGTTGTAGGCGGTGAGCTCGGTGACCGGCGGCCGGATGACTCCGGCCTGCGGGCGCGGATCGTGGAACGCGATCGTGTCGGCGCCCTCCTGGACCTGCACGTAGTACACGCCGCTCAGGAAGTTGTTCGGATGGCTGTGCACGCGGTGCCAGCCTCCGGGTGCGGCGACGTTCGCCCAGCAGCCGGTAATCGCGAACTCGCGGTCGCCGATCTTCAGAAACTCGAGGACCGCGCGGACGGCCCCTTCGATCACCTGCACGAGGCCAGCGCAGGCGGCGCGCCGATGGAGCCCATGACCGGACTGCCACAGGGTCCCGGGTGCGGGTGCGGGCGCGCCGGGCGCGAGCTCGGCGAGCAGCGCGCGGATCGCAGCGTTGATCGGCCGACAGACTTCGGCGGCGAGCTGCGCCTTCCACACGAAGACCGGAAAGAGCCGCAGCACTTCCGCGGTCTCGAAACGCACGGCACCCGGATCGTCCATCGCGCCCTCCGACCGCCGCTGGCGCTGGCGACGAGCAGCGGCCTCGCGCCATTAGACCGGATTTTGCCGCGCTGCGGTCCGTCCCTTACGATTCGGGCCATGCGCCCCGCCCAGAAGAAGCCGCTCCACATCGCGGCCGTCGTCGTTGCACTGCTCGCCGTCCTCGAGATCGGGTACCCCCCAGCGCCCCCCACAGGCGCCCTACGCCGCGGCGCGCTCTTTGCGGCTCTTCTGCTGCGCGGCCTTCGCGTGCATCGACGCGTAGGCCTGGTGCGCCGCCGCTTCGGCGTCGCCGACGTGGATCGGCAGCCCCATGTCGGAGAGCACCGAGCCGAGCGCGGCCAGGCACAGCATCACGTTGTCCGGCCGGCACGAGTAGCCCATGATGCCGAACCGCCAGATCTTGCCCTTGAGCGGTCCGAGCCCGGCGCCGATCTCCAGGCTGAACTCCTCGAGCAGCGTCTTCCGCACCTCGGCCTCGTCCACGCCCTCCGGGCACAGCACCGCGTTCATCTGCGGCAGGCGGTCCGCCTCCTTGACGAGGAACTTGAGTCCCATCGCTTCGAGGCCCGCCCGCAATGCGGTGTGATGCCGCTGGTGGCGCGCCCACGAGTCCTCGAGCCCCTCCTCGCGGATGAGCAGCAGCGCCTCGTGCAGGGCGAAGAGCGCGTTGGTCGGCGCGGTGTGGTGATAGGTGCGGGTGCTCGCGTTCCAGTAGCCGAGCAGCAGGTTCATGTCCATGAACCAGCTGTGGATCTTGTCCTTGCGCAGCCGCACGTAGTCGACCACGCGGTCGGAGAACGACACCGGCGAGAGCCCCGGCGTGCACGACAGGCACTTCTGGCTCGCCGAGTAGATCGCATCGATCCCCCACTCGTCGACCTTCACCGGCGAGCCGCCGAGCGAGGTCACCGCGTCGACGATCACCAGGGCGTCGTGCCGGTGCGCGATCTCGGTGAGGAGCTTCGCGTCCGACTGCACGCCGGTCGAGGTCTCCGCGTGCACGAAGGCGACGACCCGGGCGTCGGGATGCTTCTTCAATGCATCCTCGACCTTGTTCGGGTCGACCGGCGCGCCCCACTCGTCGTCGACGAGGATCGGGACCGCGCCGCAGCGCTCGACGTTCTCGAGCATGCGGCCGCCGAACACGCCGTTGCGGCAGACGACGACCTTGTTGCCGGGCGTCACCATGTTGACGAAGCAATACTCCATCCCCACCGAGCCCGGCCCCGAGAGCGGGAACGTCAGCGGGTTCGCGGTCTGGTACGCGTAGCGCAGGAGCTGCTTGAGCTCCTCCATCATCTCGACGAACACCGGGTCGAGGTAGCCGATCGCCGGCTGGCTCATCGTCGTCAGCACCCGCGGATGGATCTCCGTCGGGCCGGGCCCCATGAGCGTCCGCTGCGGCGGATGGAACGAGAAGATGCGGTTCGCGGGGGCAAAGTCGTTCATGGTGTCGCTCCCTGGAATGGGCGACCCGAAGAACGCGCCTTCGGGCCGGGACTTCACGCGGACTGGCTTCTTCGCGGCGGCCTCGTTGAGGATCTCGACCGCGGCGATCCGGCCGCCGGTGATCCGCTCGATCTCGATCGCCCAGCGCGCCGGGACGTAGCCCGACTTCACCCAGTTGTTGACGACCGCGCGGTCGAGCTGGAGGCGGCGGGCGACTTCGGCCTGGGTGCCGAAGACACTGACGAGGCGCTCGGCGCAATTCATGCGCCTCGAGTCTGCCACGACAAACTCAGTTTGACAATTTCAGCTTGATGATCAGGCTAAGGGATAGCCGCTGGAAGGGTTGCCGGAACGGTCGCGAAATCCGAGAAATGCTCTTCTAAATCAATCGAATGGTCTTTCAAAACGACAGCGCCGGCCGCAGTCACGGCGCCAAAGTCGAAGAGGCTCCGGTCGAGCAGGTGCGAAGGGACGACGTTCGTCAGCGCCCCGAAGATGCTTTCGACCCGTCCGGGGAATCGCCGCTCCCACTCGCGCAGCATCGCTTTCGCCTGGGCGCGCTGGAGGTTCTCCTGCGACCCGCAGAGGTTGCACGGAATGATCGGGAACCTCCGCCGCGCGGCGTACGCCGCCAGGTCCGCCTCGGGCGCGTACGCGAGCGGTCGGATCACCACGTGCCGGCCGTCGTCCGAGGCGAGCTTCGGCGGCATCGCTTTCAGCGTCCCGCCGAAGAAGAGGTTCAGGAAGAACGTCTCGAGGATGTCGTCCCGGTGGTGGCCGAGCGCGATCTTGGTCGCGCCCAGCTCGGCGGCGATGCGGTAGAGCACGCCCCGTCGCAGGCGCGAGCACAACCCGCACATCGTCTTGCCCTCGGGCACCACCCGCTTCACCACCGAGTAGGTGTCCTGCTGCTCGATGCGGTAGGGCACGCCGAGGCGGGAGAGGTACTCGGGCAGCACGCGCTCGGGATAGCCCGGATGCCGCTGGTCGAGGTGGACCGCGACGATCTCGAAGTCGAGCGGCGCGGCGGCGCGCAGCTTCAGCAGGACGTCGAGCAGACCGTAGCTGTCCTTGCCGCCGGACAGGCACACCATGACCCGGTCGGACGCGCTGATCATTCCGAAGTCGGCGATCGCCTGGCCGACGAGGCGGCGCAGCCGCTTCTCGTGCTTGTTGGCCTCGTAGACGGCCTTGTGAGCTTGCTTGGCGGTGGGTGCGTTCATCGGACGACGGCGCGACGCGGCGGGGCGCGGCATTATCCCAGAGCTGCAGCGCGCAGCGCCGTCACAGGTTCACGCTGCGCCCGCCGTCCACCGCGAGCACCTGTCCGGTGACGTACGGCGCCTCGGCGACGAGGTAGTGCACCGCGTCCGCGATGTCCTCCGGCTCCCCGGCGCGCTTGAGCAGCGTGTGCGAGATCACGCGCTGCCGCGCAAGCTCGTCGAACGACTCGTCGTCCGGCCACATCACCGGGCCGGGCGCGACCGCGTTCACCCGCACCTCGGGGCCGAGCTCGCGCGCGAGCGATTTCGTCAGGCCGACGAGCCCGGCCTTGGCGACGCTGTAGACGACGTAGCGCTTCAGCGGCCGGTCGGCGTGGATGTCGGCGATGTTCACGATGCAGCCGCCC
>JBOIFD010000415.1:0-4095 GCA_050741515.1 Burkholderiales bacterium | reverse complement strand
GTTCGAGTGGGTTGCGACCCGGGAGATCGTCGGGGAGTATCTCGAAGTCCTCGCGCGCCCAAAGCTCGCACTGTCCGAGACCGTTCTCACCCGCTGGCACGAAGTGCTCGCACGGAACGTTGTTCTTGCTGAGCCTGCACCACCCGTCCGCTTCGTCCGGGACCGCAAAGACGAGAAGTTCCTCGCCTGCGCACTCGCGACCGCCGCCGACTACCTGATCACCGGTGATCGCGACTTTGGCGAGGCGAGTCGACTGGTCGCCACCCGCGTCGTCTCGGTCTCCCAGTTCAAGCGGTTGTTCCTCACCGAACCGCCTGTGGGTTGAGCGTGGTGCCGACTCCAGGAAACGAACCCGGGACCTACCGCTTACATGGCGAGTCGGAAGCCTCGACGCAAGTTGCTGATCCTGCGGCGCTTGGACGACCGACGCTGCACAACTCTAGCCCCATCTCACGCGCGAAAACGCTAGGGGCGACCCAGCGTTGTGCAGCCTGAAGAACTCAGGGTGGCAGGTCAGACAGCGGCCCGCCTACCCTCCGGATACCGCCGGTCACGCTTAGGCTTATGAAGAGCGCGCAGAGCTACCTGCGGCTCCCTGGCGACGATCTGAAGGAGCGCTGCAGCAGGGCCCGTAGGCGAACGCCGCTTCTGCTCCCAGTTCTGTAGCGTCTTTACGCTGACGCGGATCATCTTCGCGAACTGCGCCTGCGAGAGGCCGATTCGTTCGCGGACCGCCTTCACGTCGGTGTCGGGGTATTCGAACACGCGCGAAGCCTTACCTTCGCCGCGAACGTACCTGCCCGCCGCCTTGATGCTCTGAACCAATTCCGCAAGTAGCTTCTTATCCATCTGCCAACTCCCGTTCGACCAGTTTCGCGAGCAGTTTTCGCTCGTCTGCCGTCAAATCGTCGCGGGCGCTCTTCGGATAGATCAGCAGCATCAGCACCTGATACCGCCTCGTGATCCAGTAATAGATCACCCGCACCCCGCCGCGCTTCCCGCGGCCTTTCGCCGACCAACGCGCCTTGCGTAGCCCGCCTGTGCCGCGAATGAGGTCTCCGAGCTCCGGATTGGCGATCAGCGCGGCCTGCAGCTTGCGATAATCTTCGTCGTCCAATAGCCCCGTGACTCGCTTCGTGAAGTTGGGGACCTCGACGAAGACCATGCCGCATTATCCGCCAATGGCGGATAGTCCGCAACCGCCCACCGCTTAGTATTGCCCGTGCCGGGCGAAGCGGCGGACGCCGCCAGCGTAGTTTCGGGCATCGGGGTGCAGGCCGGAATTGTGCAATTCCGGGCGGTTGGCAAATCGCGCCGCAAGAGCTTGTCAGTGTTGGTGCCGGCTGACCGAATCGAACGGACGACCTACCGCTTACAAGGCGGTTGCTCTACCAACTGAGCTAAGCCGGCTCGGGCGCCGATTATACGCGCCGACCTTCAGCATCCCGCCGTTCAGGCAAGGGCCGCCTTCACCCGCTCGGGCGTGAACGGGATCGACCGCAGCCGCGCGCCGGTCGCGTCGAAGATCGCATTCGCGACCGCAGCGAACACCGGCGCGGTCGCCGGCTCACCGGCGCCGAGCGACGGCTGGTCGCGGCGGTCGATGAGGCTGATCGCGATCTCGTCCGGGACGTCGCTGAACCGCAGGATCGGGTACGAAGCCCAGTCGAGGCTGGTGACCGCCTGCCGGTCGAACCGGACCTCCTCCAGCAGCGCGCGACTCAGCGCCTGGATGACGTTGCCCTCGATCTGGTTCCGCACCCCGTCGGGGTTCACGATCAGGCCGCAGTCGTGCGCGACGTACGCCCGCTCGACCCGGACCTTCCCGCGCGCGCGGTCCACCCGCGCCTCGACGACGAGGCCGACGTAGGCGCCGGCGTTGTCGTACTGGACGAATGCGACGCCGCGCCCGGTTCCCGACGCGCGATCGGCCTGCGGGCTCGGTCGCGGGTCCCAGCGGGCGACCTTCGCGACCTCCTCCAGCACCGCGACCGCCCGCGGATCCTGCAGATGCCGCAGGCGAAACGCGATCGGGTCGACGCCGGCCACCGCCGCAAGCTCGTCCATGAACGACTCGATTGCGAACGTGTTCTGCGGCGCGCCGAGCCCGCGCAGCGCGGACGTGCGGAGGATGGAGGCTTCGAGGAGGCTCAGGCGGACCCGGTCGTTCGGGAACCGATAGGACGGCCGCGCGTTCCGGCCGGCGCCGACGTTGCCGACGCTGCGGGGCAGCCCGAGCTCCGCGCCAGCGAGGAGATTCCCCGCGGCCCCGTTCGGACGGCTGCTGTGCGTCGGACTGTAGACCCGGGAATCCCACGCGACGACGCGACCCCCTGCGTCGAGGCCGCCGCGAACCGCGATCGCCATCGCCGGCCCTTTCGGCTCCCGGCCGTGCTCGTCGGCCCGCGTCCACTGCACCCGCACGGGCGCGCCGACCGCCTGCGAGAGCAGCGCCGCGTCGGCAGTCGCGTCGTCCGCGCCGTTGTGCCCGTAGCAGCCCGAGCCCTCGACCCAGATCAGGCGCACCTGGTCGGCGGGGAGGGCGAGCAGCGTCGCAACGCTCGCCCGGGTGAGAAACGAGCTCTGCGTCGCCGACCATAGCGTCGCCGCGTCCGGCCGCACGTCGGCGACGGCGCACGACGGCCCGATCGAGGCGTGCATCTGGAAGGGCACGAAGTACTCGGCAGCGAGCGTCCTGGCAGCGCCCGCGAGCGCGGCCTCGACGTCGCCGTTCACCTGCGCGACGCGCTCGGTGGCCGGCGCGGCTTTGAGCGCCTCCGGCAGCGCTTCCGTGCCGGGGAGCTCGGCGCCGCCCTGCCAGCTCACCCGGAGCGCGGCCGCAGCCGCGATCGCCTGCTCCTCGCGGTCGGCGACGACGCCGACGAAGTTGCCCAGCCCCACGACGCGCACGTTGCCCGGGAGCCCGGCGGCCGAGGACGCGTCCACTGCCGCGACGGTCGCCCCCGCGCGCGGGGATCGGATGACCCGGCCGTGGAGCATGCGCGGCACGGCCAGGTCCTGGACGTACAAGTGCGTTCCGTAGACCTTGCCCGGCAGCTCGACCCGGGGAACCGGCTTGCCGATCACGGCCATCGAAGCGGGCGACTTGAGCCGTCCGCGCGTCGCGAGCTTCGCGTCGAGCCGTCCGCCGCCGACGAGCTCGGCGTAGCCGACGCGCCGGCCGCCGGGACCGGTCACCACGCCGTCCTTGGCGGCGAGGCTGGCGACGGGGACGCCCAGCCGGACCGCCGCCATGTTGAGGAGCGTCTGCCGCGCATCGGCGGCGGCCTGGCGGAGCTGCGGTCCGGCGGCCTGGAGCGTACGGCTGCCGACCGTCGGTCCCTGGTCGGGGCAGCGCTCGGTATCGCCCATGACCAGGCTGACCTGCCCGACCGCGACCTCGAGCTCCTCGGCGACGAGCTGCGCAATCGCGGTCTCGATGCCGGTCCCGAGCTCGACCTTGCCGCAGAACGCGGTGACGTGGCCATCCGTGGCGATCGCCAGCCAGGCATCGAGGTCCGGGGTCGGCGGCGGGCCGGCCTGCGCGAGGGCCCCGAGCGGGAGGCCGAACGACACGACGAGCGCGCCGGAGCGCTCGAGAAAATCGCGGCGCGAACGGTTCATGTCGCGCTCCGCGCGGCCCGGCGCACCGCCCGCAGGATGCGAAGGTGCGCGCCGCAGCGGCAGAGGTTACCGTCGAGCGCGGCGCGAAGCTGGGCGTCGGTCGGCCGCGCTACCTCCTTCAGCAGCGCCGCCGCGGTCATCACCATCCCGCTCGTGCAATAGCCGCATTGCGCGGCCTGCTCGGCGATGAACGCCGCCTGCAGCGGGTGCGGTCGCTCGGGCGTGCCGAGCCCCTCGATCGTCGTTACCGGCGCCGCGACCGTCCCGACCGGGACCGCGCACGAGCGGGTCGGCTTGCCGCCGACGTGCACGGTGCAGGCGCCGCACTGCGCGAGCCCGCAGCCGAACTTCGGGCCGTGCAGGCCGAGCTCGGTGCGCAGCACGTAGAGGAGCGGCGTATCGGGCGCAGCCGCAACCGCGTGCGGCTTGCCGTTGACGGTCAGGGTGCGCGCCACGAGGCGAGAATAGCGG
>JBOIFD010000414.1:0-85920 GCA_050741515.1 Burkholderiales bacterium | reverse complement strand
TGGTCTTCCTCGGCGAGCAGTCGCTGCTGCTGGGGATCGTGTTCGCGGGCTTCACCGCGTTCTCGTGGCTGGTGCTGCCGGCCGGCAAGATCATCAACTACATCGTCAATGACCCCAAGCTGCGCCGGGTGCGGGGCCGCGCGATGGTGGCGAGCACGCTGGTCGCGGTGGGAGCGGCCGGCCTCTTCTTCGCCGTGCCGCTGCCGATGCGAAGCACCGCGGAGGGCGTGGTATGGCTGCCCGAGGAGGGTTTCGCGCGGGCGGGCTCGGACGGGTTCGTCAACCGCATCGTCGCGAAGCCCGGCGACTGGGTCAAGCCCGGCCAGCCGCTGATCGAAACGAGCGACATCGAGCTCGCGACCGAGCTGAAGGTGCTCGAGGCGCGGGTGGTGGAGCTCGATGCGCGCCATCGCTCGCACGCCGGGGGCGACCGGGTGAAGGCCGAGATGGTCGAGGAGGAGCGCCGATTCGCGCTGCAGAACCTCGAGCGCGCGCGCGAACGCGCGGGCGAGCTCACGATCAAGGCCAGGGCGGAAGGCGAGTTCGTCATGCCCAGGGCGCCGGACATGCCCGGGCGCTTCGTCAAGAAGGGCGAGCTGCTCGCGCACGTCGTCAACGTCGACGCGATCATCGTGCGGGCGATCGTGTCGCAGCAGGACATCGATCTCGTCCGCAACTCGACGCGGCGCGTGGACGTCCGGCTCGTGGAGCACATCGACGTTCCGGTCAAGAGCTCGCTCAAGCGGGTCGTGCCCTCGGCGAGCGATCAGCTGCCGAGCGCCGCACTCGGCACGCAGGGCGGCGGGCATGCCGCCGTGGACCCGAGCGACCGCGACGGCCGCAAGACGCTGCAGAAATACTTCCAGGTGGACATCGCGCTGCCCACCGAGGGTCGCCAACTGCACGTGGGCGGCCGCGCGTACGTGCGCTTCGACCACGGCTGGGAGCCGCTTGGCTTCCAGTGGTATCGGCGGGCGAGACAGCTGTTCCTGTCGCGGTTCAATGTCTGAGCTCGCGCTTCCGGCGCTCGCGCCGACCGCGGCGTATCCGGAGCAGGCCGTCGAGCGTCCGGGGCTGCTCGACCGAATCGCCGACCGGCTCGCCGGGCCGGTCGCCCGGCGGCTTCACGCTCGGCGCGTACTGGCCAGCGGAATCGCCGAGGCGGCGCGTCGCTACGCCGCGGAAGCGGAGCGGCTCAGCGACGCCGGCATCAAGCGCGCCGCCGCCGAGCTGCGGCTCGTCCTCCGTCGCGACGGCTTCACCGAGCCGGTCGTCGCGCAGAGCTTCGCGCTGGTGCGCGAAGTGGCCGGGCGGACGCTCGGGATGCGCCACTTCGATTCGCAGCTCCGGGGCGGCTGGATCCTCCTGAATGGCATGGTCGCGGAGATGGAGACGGGGGAGGGCAAGACCCTCACCGCGACCCTCCCGGCGTGCACGGCTGCGCTCGCCGGCCTGCCGGTCCACGTGATCACCGTCAACGACTACCTCACGGCCCGGGACGCCGAGCTGATGGGACCGGTCTACCGGATGCTGGGGCTGTCGGTCGGCGTGATCGTGAACGGCAAGGAGCCCGCCGCACGGCGGGCGGCGTACGCGTGCGACATCACCTACTGCACCAACAAGGAGCTCACGTTCGACTATCTGCGCGACCGGACCGCGGTCGGCTCCCAGGTGAACCGCATCCAGCTCGCGATCGAGCGGCTCGCGGGGGGCGAGAACCGCGCGAGCCGGCTCGTCCTGCGGGGGCTCTTCTTCGCCATCGTCGACGAGGCGGACAGCGTGCTCTGCGACGAGGCGCGCACACCGCTCATTCTCTCGGCACGGTCGGACCAGGCCCCGGAGCGGTCGATGTACGAGGCGGCGCTCGCTGTGGCCGCCCGGCTCAAGCCGACCGAGGACTTCGTGGTCGAGGGGGGCGAGCGGCAGGTGCGGCTCACGGCGGAGGCGAAACAGAAGCTCGCGGGGTGGGCCGAGATGCTGCCGGCCATGTTCCGCGGCACGCGCCGGCGCGAGGAGCTCGTCAAGCAGGCGCTCGTCGCGACCCACGTCTTCAAGCGCGACACGCACTATCTCGTTCGCGACGACAAGGTCCAGATCATCGACGAGTACACCGGGCGGATCCTGCCCGACCGCTCGTGGGAGCAGGGGCTGCACCAGATGGTCGAGGCCAAGGCCGGCTGCCCGCTCACCGGCCAGCAGACCTCGATCGCGCGGATGACCTACCAGCGGTTCTTCCGCCGCTATCTCCGGCTCGCCGGCATGACCGGCACCGCCCAGGAGATCGCCCCGGAGCTATGGTCCGCCTACCGGTTGCCGGTCGTGAAGGTGCCGACGAACCGTCCGATCCAGCGGCGGGATCTGGGGGAGCGCGTGTATGCCACGCCCGACGAGAAGTGGCGCGCCACCGTGGCCCGGGTCCGCGAGCTGGCGGCAGCGGGACGGCCGGTGCTGGTGGGAACCCGGTCGGTCGGCGCATCGGACGAACTGAGCCGCTTGCTCACCGAAGCCGGGGTCGAGCACCAGCTTCTCAACGCCCGCCAGGACAAGCAGGAGGCGGAGATCGTGGCCCAGGCGGGACAGCGCGGAAGGGTCACGGTCGCCACGAACATGGCGGGCCGCGGCACCGATATCCGTCTGGGGAAGGGCGTCGAGCCCCTGGGCGGACTCCACGTCATCGCGACGGAGCTGCACGAGTCGCGCCGGATCGACCGCCAGCTCTTCGGCCGCGGCGGGCGGCAGGGGGATGCCGGGAGCTTCGAGGCGATCGTTTCGGTCGAGGACGAGCTGAGCCGCGTGTATCTCGGCCGCCTGCTGCGCGGGCTCGCGCGGCGGCTGGCACGAGGCGGGGCCCCGCAGGCGGTGCTCCGCCAGCTGATTCGAATCGCCCAGGCGCGCGCCGAACGCAGCCACGCCGCGATCCGGCGCGACCTGCTCAAGCTCGACGAGCAGATCGGCGACCTGCTGTCGTTCTCTGGCAGGGGGGAGTAGCGAGGGCTACTTCAGGAACCGCATCCGGCACTTGGCGCCGGCCGGGACGAGCAGCTTCTCGTTCGAGAGCTCGAGACGCACCCCGAACGTGCCGCTGGCCGCGTTGATCACGCGGTCGACCACCTTTACGCGCGCGACGAACTTCTGCACCGGCGTCTCCGGCGACACCTCGGCGCGGTCGCCGTGCTGGATCGAGCCGTACAGGCTTGCCGGCAGCACCACCTCGACGTTCAGCGGATCGATCTCGGCCACCTTGAGGATGGGGTCCTTCACGTTGGTCGTCGCCATCTCGCCGGTCCTCTGGTACCGGTCGACGACCACGCCGTTGACCGGGCTCCGGATCGTGCGCAGATTGAGCACCTCGGTCGCGCGCTGGACCTCGAGCTCGGCGAGCCGCTGGTTCTCGCGCGCCACCTTGAGGTCGGAGTCGGCGAGCGACCGCTCGGTCCGCGCCTCCTCCAGGGCGTTCGACGAAATGAACGCCTGACGGGCGAGCTCCTCGGCGCGCTTCTCCTTCTTGGCGGCGAGGTCGAGCTTGGCTTCGGCCGACTTGACCGCGCCGATCGCCCCGGCGCGCTGCCTGGCCACTGCCAACGCGGCCCGCTCGGGTCCGGACTCGAGCGTGACCAGGACTTGGCCCTTCTTCACGGCCTCGCCGCGTTCCACGGCCACCTTCTCGATGAGTCCCTCGACCGGGCTGCGGATATCGACCACCTGACGCGCCTCGATGATGCAGTCGTAGTCCTGGGCTGCGACCGGAAGGGCGGCGAGGAGGGCGGCGGCAAGGCCCGCACGCAGGATCGAGGGTGTCATTCGAATATCAGACCGCTAGGGCACGCGATTCTCGCCGTGGGTCTCCGAGGGTGTAAAGGAGGAAACCGACGGTTTCCCAACGGATGTCCCCCTTTCAGGGCGCGGATGGGCAGCCTGAGGGGATTTCACCGGGGGCCCGTTACCCTGAACCCCGGTCGGGGTCCAAGCCGGCGGCATGCCCGTACAATCGGAGCGTTTTGTCGCCGAGGTCGCTGAATGATCGTTTTCGAGCTGATTTGCCGCGAACAACACCGGTTCGAGGGCTGGTTCGCGTCCGGAGACGACTTCGAGCAGCAGCGGCTCGGCGGTCTGCTGTCTTGCCCGGTCTGCACGACACGTCAGGTCGCAAAGCTCCCGACGGCGAAGCTGGGCCGGTCCGGGGAGGACGTCACTCCCGACCCAGGCCGAGGTGACGGGCGCGCCCGGCCCGCGGCTCCGACCGTGGCCCAGGTCGCGGCAGCCGTAGCGGCGTTCGTCGACCACGTCCTGGAGAACACGGAAGACGTGGGGCGAAGCTTTCCTGCGGAGGCTCGGAGAATCCACGGTGAGGAGGCGCCGCGCCGGGGGATTCGCGGGACGGCGACCCGGGAGGAGACCGAGGCGCTGTTGGAGGAAGGGATTGCGGTGGTGTCGCTGCCCATCCCGGCGCGGGAGGATTACCACTGACCGCGGTGGCCGAATGCGCGAGAATGTGTATTATGTAAAATTATGTAAAATTATGTAAATTTAAGCCCATCACGAACACCTCGCCCCAGCGGCCCGGCTATTTCCTCGCCCCTGCGCGTCTCAGCAGGTCCACAACCTCCGCGTTCTGCGCCTTCAAGGCCCACCGCAACGCCGTCGCGCCGCCGTCCGCAGTCACGTTCGGGTCGGCGGCCTCGCGCAGCAGCAGCCTGACGACCGCCGCGTGCCCATTGCGGGCCGCGAGCATCAGCGCCGTCGCTCCGTTGGGGGCGAGCGCATTGATGTCCGCCTTGCTCTCGAGGAGGTACTTGGCAGTGGCCGCGTGCCCCTGGAACGCGGCGTAGTGCAGCGCCGTCCACCCGTCCTTGGCCAGCCCGGCGCCCCGCGCGTGGAGCAGCTTGACCGTCTCGACGTGCCCGCGAAAGGCCGCGAACATGATCGCGGTCTCGTTGCTGGGGGTGCGCTGGTTCACCCTTGCCTTCCGATCGAGCAGCAGCCGGACCATTTCGATGTCGCCCTCGCGGGCCGCGATCATCAACACCGAGTGGCCTTCCTTGTTGGTCGAGCTCGCGTCCATTCCGCGGTCGAGCAGGCCGCGAACCTCGCCCAGGTCGCTGGTTTCGACGGCCCTGAACAGGTCGTCGAGGGTCACCCCCGCGGCCCCGCCAGACGCGAGAAACGAAATTATATAACTGCTTGTCCTCAGATACTTAAGAATCACATCTCACCTATTTCATGAGGTTAGCGGCGGAGCAAACACGCGGAAAAAGTTGGCCGTCGTCGCGGCCGCGACGGCCGCGAAGTCCACCTCCCGCAGCCGGGCGACTTCTTCTGCCACATGGCGAACGTACGCCGGCTGATTCACCTTCCCCCGGTAGGGGACCGGCGCGAGATAGGGCGAGTCGGTTTCCACCAGGATGTGCTCGAGCGGCAGGGCCTTGGCCACGTCGCGAACCGGTCCGGCGTTCCGGAACGTCACGATGCCGGAGAAGGAGATCAGGAAGCCCATCTCGACCGCCGCGAGCGCCACGTCGAGGGTCTCGGTGAAGCAGTGCATGACCCCGCCCACCTCCGCTGCGCCCTCCTCCCGCATGATCCGCAACGTGTCGTCGGCCGCGGACCGCGTATGGATCACGAGCGGCTTGCGGCAGGCCCGCGCCGCCCGAATGTGGGCGCGAAACCGTTCGCGCTGCCAGTTCAGGTCGCCGCGGAGCCGGTAGTAGTCGAGGCCGGTCTCGCCAACGGCCACGATCCGGGGGTGGTCGGCGAGCGCGACCAGCTCGTCGACGGCGACCTCGCCGGCATCCGGGTAATCGGGATGAACGCCGACCGTGGCGAGCAGCTGCGGATGCGCCTCGGCCAAGGCCCGGACCCGCGGGAAGTCCTGGAGGGTGACGCTGATGCACAGCGCGTGCTCGACCCCGGCCGCGGACATCGCCGTGAGGAGCTCGGGGATGCGGCCGCGGAACTCATCGAAGTCGAGGTGGCAATGGGAGTCGACCAGCATCAGTAGGTATGGGTGGATCGCGTCGACTGCAGCAGGCCGCCGAGGACCGTCTCGATCCGGCGCTTGGCGGCGTGGCCGCTCTCGTCGTCGGAGAAGTGCACGCCGATGCCCTGGGCCTTGTTGCCCTGGCAGTTCACGGGCGTGATCCACACCACCTGCCCGGCGACCGGCAGCTTGTTCGGATCGTCCATCAGCGTCAGCAGCATGAACACCTCGTCGCCGAGCCGGTAGGGACGCGTCGTCGGGATGAAGATGCCGCCGCGCTTGAGGTGCGGGATGTAGGCGGCGTACAAGGCTGACTTCTGCGAGATAGTCAGCGACAGGACGCTCGGCCGGATGCCCCCCTTGTTCGGATCCTCACGCATGTCGGGCCTCCCAAAGCTGCGCGTAGCTGATGAAAGTCGCCTCCAGGAACAAGCGCGCGTTCAGCGGATGCTGCGCAACCGCCGCGCACGCCCCGAGCGAACGCTCGAATGTTAGCAGCCGCTCGAGCGCGACGGCTTCCGTCAGCTCCCGCAAGGCGGGGAGTTGCCGGAGGTGGTAGCGCGCCCTGCCCGCGACCCGGGCGAGCACCAGATCCGCGACCCATTTCTGCAGCCAGGCGATGACCCGAACCGGCGGCGCGCCCTGGCAGAGGTCGGCGAGCGCGAGGGGATCGCGCTGGCCGCCGGCGAGCTCCCGGAGCAGCGCCTCGCGGGCCGGACGGTCCGCAGTGCCTTCGAGCACCGCGAGCGGCGCATTCCCGGCGTACGCCAGCGCCGCGTCCGGGTCGCTCACGCCCTGGGCCACAAGCCACGGCACGGCGTCAGCCGCTGCTGCGGGCGGAACGAATACCCGTTGGCACCGGCTTCTCACGGTCGGCAGCAGGCGGTCGGGCATGCTCGACACGAGCAGGAAGACGGTGCTCGGCGGGGGCTCCTCGAGGCTTTTCAGCAGCGCATTCGACGCCGCGACGTTCATCGCTTCGGCCGGCCGGAGCAGGACCACCCGCAGCCCGCGGCGATGGGTGCCGATCGCGAGGAGCGCCTGCACCTCCCGGACCTGATCGATCCGGATCTGCCGGCTCGCCGTCTCGCCGTCGCGCCGCCGCGACTCGGCGTCGGCCGGCGGCGATTCCTCGAGCGCTTCCGGCTGGATGAGCCGGAAATCGGGATGGTTTCCCTGACTGAACCAGATACAGGCCTGGCACTGTCCGCACGCCAGGTCGGTGCCCGCCGCCCCCTCGCACAAGAGGCGCTGAGCGAACGCCATGGCGAGCGCGGTCTTCCCGAGGCCCGCGCGGCCCTGGATGAGGAGCGCATGGGGCAGGCTTTGGCGACGTGCCTGAAGTTGGCCCCAGGTCGGCTTTAGCCACGTGAATAAATTACTATTCATAGTGTTGACAGTATAGCTTCAAGCGAAACTTGAACTTCCTCAGGCCGCTTCGTGGCATCGATGACGCGAAACCGTTCCGGGAACTGTCGCGCCCGGGCCAGGTAGGCGGCCCGAACCCGCTCGTGGAACGCCGCGTCCTCCTGCTCGAAGCGATCCTGGGCCCCCGCGGCGCGCTTGAGGCGCGCCTGGCCGGTGCTCACGGGGACGTCGAAGTACAGCGTGAGATCCGGTTGCAGGCCTTCCTGGACCCAGGCTTCGAGGATCCGAAGCTTGTCGAGCGAAAACCCGCGTCCCCCGCCCTGGTACGCGAAGGTGGCATCCGTGAATCGATCCGAAACGACCCACGCGCCGCGCGCCAGCGCGGGTCTCACCACCCGGGCAAGGTGCTCCTGCCGGGCGCCGAACATGAGCAGGGTCTCGGCTCCGGCGTCCATCGCGTCGCGCAGCAGGATGTCGCGAAGTCGCTCTCCCAGCGGCGTGCCGCCGGGCTCGCGCGTGACCACGACCTCCCGTCCGGGGCGTCGCAGGCGTCCGGCGATCCAGGTCACGTGGCTGCTCTTGCCGGCACCGTCGATCCCCTCGAGGGTAATGAGCTTTCCCGGCATCTCCCGAAGCCCTCAGCGGCGGCCGCCGAGCTGATATCTCGTCACGGCGCGATTGTGCTCCTCGAGCGTCCGGGAGAACTCGCTCGTGCCGTCGCCGCGCGCGACGAAATAGAGCGCGTCCGTGCGCGCCGGGTTCGTCACTGCCTCGAGGGACGCCAGCCCGGGGAGCGCGATGGGCGTGGGCGGCAGGCCACCGCGCGTGTAGGTGTTGTACGGCGTATCGGAGACGAGATCGCGCTTGCGGAGGTTGCCGTCGAACGCGCTCCCCAGCCCGTAGATCACGGTCGGGTCCGTCTGGAGCTTGATGCCGACGCGCAGCCGATTGACCAGGACCGCCGCGATCATGGCCCGCTCCTCGGCGCGCCCGGTCTCCTTCTCCACGATCGATGCGAGAACCAACGCCTCGTACGGCGAGCCGAGCGGCAGGTCGGGCTGTCGCTGCGCCCATGCCGCATCGAGCCGCTTCACCATCGCGCGGTGGGCGCTGCGCAAGACCTCGAGATCGCTCGCCCCCTTCGCGAAGCGGTAGGTGTCGGGGAAAAACCGCCCCTCGGGGTTCTCGCCCGGCGCGTCGAGGCGCTGCATCACCTCGGCATCGGTCAGCCCTCGCGTGTCGTGCCGCACGCCGGGATGCGCGTCCAGCGTCTCCCGCACCTGCCTGAAGCTCCAGCCCTCGATGAACACGATCTGGGTCAGCGCGACCTCGCCGCGGGCGAGCTTCCCGAGGAGCGCGAGGGGGGTCATCCCCGCCGGGATCTCGTACTGGCCGGCCTTGAGATGGGCCGGATTGCCGGTGACTCGCCCGAGCACCTCGAACGCCCAAGGTCGCATGTTCACCCCGGCTTGGGCGATCGCCCGGGAGGCGGCGCGCAGCGAGCTCCCCGGGGGGACCGTGAATTCGACCGCCGGCGCCCCCAGCTGAAGGGGTGTGTGCGCGAACCACATGAGCCAGCTCCCGGCGGCGAGCAGCGCGAGGATTCCGAGCAGGAATAGGGCCTTGAGCGTCCGGAACATCAGGGTGGGCGGGGCGGCTGTCGCCGCCCCACCGCTATGATACGGTCCCCTGCCCCGTGCTGCCGCGCGCCGATTCCGTGAACGATACTTTTCTCGCTTTTCTGGCCACGCGAGGCGGCGCTGTCGCCGACGGCGTGGTGGGCGACTTCGGTGACGCGCCCGGTGAGCTCGCCGCAACCGCGTCCGGAAGCGTGCTGGCACCCCTCGCGCAGTTCGGGATACTCGCGTTCAGGGGCGAGGACGCGCGCGATTTCCTTCACCGCCAGCTCAGCTGCGACGTGGCGGGGCTGGCCGACGAAGCCGGCGCCTATGGCGCGTACTGCACGCCGAAGGGTCGCGTGCTCGCGAACTTCCTGCTCTGGCGCGAGCCGGACGCGTTCCACATGCTGCTGCCACGGTCGGTCGTGCCCGGGATCCAGAAACGGCTGCAGCTGTACGTGCTCCGTTCGCGCGCGACGATCGAGGCGCGCACCGACGAGCTCGTCGTCCTCGGCACTTCCGGTCCCGCAGCGGCTGACGCCGTGGCAGCCCTGGTGGGAATGCCCCCCGGCGCGCCGGTGCGCGCCGCGCGGCGCGGCCGGGTTACGATCCTCTCGCTCGCGGCGGAACGCTTCCTCGTCACGGCCCCGAGCGCATCCGCCCCGCAGGTCTGGGACCAGCTGGCGAGCGCCTTGCGGCCGGTCGGCGCGGCGTGCTGGGACTGGCTCGAGATCTCGAACGGATGGCCCTGGATCACCGGCGCCACGCAGGACCAGTTCGTCCCGCAGATGGCGAACCTCGAACTGCTCGGCGGCGTGAGCTTCCGGAAGGGCTGCTACCCTGGCCAGGAGATCGTCGCGCGCACGCAGCACCTGGGGCGACCCAAGCGGCGCCTCTATCTCGCCCACGTGCGGGCGGAAGGGATCCCGGTGCCAAGTCAGCCGCTCTACAGCGCGAGCCTCGGTGACCAGACGGCCGGCACGGTGGTCAACGCGGCGCCCGCTCCCGGCGGCGGCTTCGACGTCCTCGCCGTGGTGCAGACGGCGAGCGTCGCCGGCGACCGGGTCCACCTGGGGTCCAGGTCCGGCGCCGAGCTGCACTTTCGCGACCTGCCCTATTCCGTGACTTGAAGCACAGCTACTACATCTACTACCGGACTGCTGCCGACGTCGCGCGGATCCGCGCCGTGGTGACCGCCATGCAAACGGCGCTGGCCGAAGCCACCGGCGTCGCCGGGCGACTGCTCAGCCGGGTCGACGACCGCACGACGTGGATGGAAGTCTACGCGGACGTCGCGGATCCCGAGCGCTTCGAACGGGAGCTCACCGCGTGTGTGGAACGGTTCGGGGTGCGTGCGCTGCTCCAGGCGGGCGCCGAGCGGCACGTCGAGCGCTTCACCGCCGACTGACCTCCGGATGTGCCTGATCCTCTTCGCCCACCGCGCGCACCCGGCGTATCGGCTGGTCGTGGCCGCGAATCGCGACGAGTGGTTCCGGCGGCCGACGGCCTCGGCCGCCTTCTGGGCCGACGCCCCCGAGATCTTCGCCGGCCGCGATCTAGAACACCGGGGTACCTGGCTCGGGGTCACGACGACCGGCCGGTTCGCGGCGATCACCAATTTTCGTGAACCGGGGAACCATCGTCCCGACGCGCCCTCCCGCGGTCGGCTGGTCAGCGACTTCCTGCGCGCGCGCGTCACACCGGCGTCCTACCTCGAGCGCTTGCGGCGCGACGCGGCGTCCTACAACGGCTTCGGCCTGCTGGTCGGCGACGGCGCGTCGCTCTGCTACTTGTCCAACCGCGAGGGCGAGGTCCGCAGCCTGGAGCCGGGCGTCTACGGCCTGTCGAACAACCTTCTCGACGTGCCGTGGCCCAAGGTCCGGCTGGGGAAGGCGCGCCTCGCCGAGCGGCTCGATGACCGCGTGGACGAGGACGCGTTGCTCGCCCTGCTGGACGACCCGCGCACCGCGCCGGACGAGGCGCTCCCGCGCACCGGAGTCGGCAACGAGTGGGAACGGAAGCTGTCCGCGCTTCGCGTCGTCGCCGACGGCTATGGCACGCGTTCGTCGACCGCGCTCCTGATCGGCGCCGAAGGCGAGGTTTCCATTGCCGAGCGCTCGTTCGACGAGCACGGCCGGGAGCAGTCGACCGTCCGGGAGCGCTTCGTGATCAGCTGATCTCGCGCGCCATCGCAACGTGCGGGATGCCCGCTTCCATGAACTCGTCGCCGAACGCGGCGAATCCGTGACCGGCGTAAAACGGCGCCGCGTGCGTCTGGGCATTGAGGACGACTCGTTTCATCCCCCGCTCCCGCGCACAAGCCACGAGCGCGCCGAGGATGCGGCCGCCGATCCCGTGCCCGCGCCATTCCCGCAGCACCGCCATCCGGCCGATGTGGCCGTCCGGCAGCAGGCGTCCAGTACCCACGACCCGGCCGTCGCGGTCGAGGGCGAGCGCATGATCGGAGCACTGATCCCAGGCGTCGCGCTCGATCTCGCGGGGCACGCCCTGCTCGACGACGAACACCGCGTCCCGGACGCGCATCGCGTCGGTCTCCGCATCGGGCCAGGCGAGAATTCGAACCGACACTTCGCGCATCGGCGGGAGGATGAGAGGGTGTGGCCGCTATAATACTTTCGATGCAGAGTCTCTGGCAGGACGCCGAAGCCGCCGCTTTCACCGGCGACCTTGCGCAGCGCGTGTACACCTCGCGGCTGCTCGGACGCGACAAGTCGCTCGTCCTGCACGGCGGCGGCAACACATCGGTGAAGATCTCGGAGCGCAACCGCTTCGGCGAGGACGAGGCGATCCTGTACGTCAAGGGCAGCGGCTGGGACCTCGAGTCGATCGAGCCGGCCGGGTTCTCCCCGGTGCGGCTCGACCACGTGCGCAAGCTCGCCGGGCTCGAACGCCTGTCCGACCCGGACATGGTCAACGAGCTCGTCACCCACATGGTCCGGGCGTCGGCCCCGGCGCCGTCGATCGAGACGATCCTCCACGGGTGCATGCCGTTCAAGTTCGTGGACCACACTCACGCGGACGCGGTCCTCGCGATCACGAATACGCCCGGCGGCGAAGCGCGCATCCGCGAGGTCTATGGCGACGCGGTCGTCGTCATTCCCTATCTCATGCCGGGGTTCGACCTCGCCCAGCGCGTGGCGCGCGAGTTCGCGCGGGCGGCGACGCCGCGGACGACCGGCGTGGTGCTGATGAAGCACGGCATCTTCTCGTTCGGCGAGAGCGCGCGGGAGTCCTACGAGCGCATGCTCGACCTGGTCGGACGCGCGGAGGCATACCTCACCCGAAAGCGGGCCTGGGACGTCGTGCTCCCGCCCACGGCCGCGGCGCCCGAGATCACCGGGTTGGACCTCGCCGACCTGCGCCGACGGATCTCGGCCGTGGCCGGGTTCCCGCTGCTCCTGCGGACTAGCACGACGGCGCAGACGCTGGCATTCGCGCGGCATCGCGACGTGAGACGCATCTCGCAGCAGGGCCCGGCCACACCCGACCACGTGATCCGGACGAAGCGCGTCCCGATGCTCGGCGACGACGTCGAAAGGTTCGTCGCGGCGTACCGCGATTACTTCGCCGGTCACGAGCCGCAGGCCGGGGAGCGCAAGGTCATGCTCGATCCGGCGCCGCGCGTGGTCGTCGACCCGCGCTTCGGCCTGGCGTGCCTCGGCCGCACCGCCAAGGACGCGCGCGTCGTCGAGGAGCTCTACGAGCATACGATCGACGTGATCCTCCGCGCCGAGGCCCTCGAGCGCTACGCGGCGCTGCCGGCGCAGGACATCTTCGACGTCGAGTACTGGGATCTCGAGCAGGCGAAGTTGAAGAAAGCCGGCCAGCCGCTCGCGTTCGCCGGCGAGGTCGCCTGGGTCACCGGCGCGGCATCGGGAATCGGCAAGGCCGCGGTGAGCGCGCTGCTCGGGCGCGGCGCCGCGGTCGTCGGGCTCGATCTCAATCCCGCGGTCGAAACCCTTCACCGGCGCGACGACTATCTCGGCCTCCTTTGCGACGTGACCGAAGAAAGCGCGATCGCCAGCGCACTGGAGCGTGCGGCGCTCGCGTTCGGCGGCCTGGACATGCTGATCCTGAACGCCGGCATCTTCCCGGCGAGCCGCAGCATCAAGGATCTGGCGAGCGACGAATGGCGGGCGGCGATGCGCGTCAACCTCGACGCCAATCTCCTGCTCATGCGCGCGTGCCACGGGTACCTGAACCGAGCGCCGCAGGGTGGCCGCGTCGTCGTCATCGGCTCCAAAAACGTCCCGGCGCCGGGTCCCGGGGCGGCGGCCTACTCCGCCTCCAAGGCGGCCCTCAACCAGCTCGCGCGGATCGCGGCGCTGGAATGGGGTGCCGACGGGATCCGCGTGAACACCCTGCATCCGAACGCGGTATTCGACACCGGGCTGTGGACCGACGCGGTGCTCGCGGAGCGCGCGCAACGCTACGGCATGACCGTCGCGCAGTACAAGAGCAACAACGTCCTCCGGACCGAGGTGACGAGCCGCGACGTCGCGGAGCTGGCCGCGGAGATGTGCGGTCCGCTGTTCGCCAAGACGACCGGCGCGCAGCTGCCGGTCGACGGCGGCAACGAGCGCGTGATCTAGGTCACCCCGTGGCGCAACCCATCGAGACGCTCCGCTGGCGCGGCGATCGCCTCGAGCTCCTCGACCAGCGGGCGCTCCCCCAGCGGCTCGGATACGTCTCCTGCGCGACCGCGGCCGAGGTGGCCGCCGCGATCCGCGACATGATCGTCCGCGGCGCGCCGGCGATCGGCTGCGCGGCGGCCTACGGCGTCGCGCTCGAGGCCGCCCGGCCGACCTTTGCCTCGATCGCCGAGTTCTACCGCGCCGTCGACAGCGCGTTCGGCGAGATCGCGGCCAGCCGGCCCACGGCCGTGAACCTGTTCTGGGCCCTGGACCGGATGCGCCGCGTGCTGGACGCGGCGCGCGGCCTGCCGCCCGAGCGGGTGGCGGCGAAGCTCGCGGAGGAGGCCCAGGCGATTCAGCGCGAGGATCTCGAGGTCAACCGCGCGATCGGCCGCAACGGCGCGGCGCTCGTGGCCGACGGGGCGCGCATCATGACCCACTGCAATGCCGGCGCGCTCGCCACTGCCGGGCATGGAACCGCGCTCGGTGTCGTGCGCTCGGCCCGCGACGACGGGAAGCGGGTCTCGGTCGTCGCGACCGAAACCCGCCCTTACCTCCAGGGCGCACGCCTCACGGCGTGGGAGATGGTGCAGGAGGGAATCCCGGTCACGCTGGTCACCGACAGCATGGCCGGCCATCTCATGCAGCGGGGCGCCGTCGATGTGGTGGTCGTCGGGGCCGATCGGATCGCGGCCAACGGCGACGTCGCGAACAAGATCGGCACCTACACGCTGGCGGTTCTCGCTGCCCGTCACCGGATCCCGTTCTACGTCGCCGCGCCGCTTTCCACCATCGACCCCAAGGTCGCGGAAGGCAGCGCGATCCCGATCGAGGAGCGCGGCGCGGCCGAGGTCACCGGCTTTCGCGGCGAGCGCTGGGCGGCCGAGGGGGTGGCGGTGACGAATCCGGCGTTCGACGTCACGCCCGCCGAGCTCGTGACCGGGATCGTGACCGAGCGCGGCGTCGTGTCTCCGGTCACCGCCGAGGGCATCCGCCGCACGCTCGAGGGTTGAGCGATGCGGCGCGCAGCCTGCGCGCTCGTCGTCGGCCTCGCGGTTGCACTTGGGGGCTGCGCCGGGCAGTACTTCCAGGATGCGGGCGCCCCGCCCGCCCCGCCGCACCACCGCCTCGCCGAATGGCCCTGGCAGGAGTACTGGACCGGCATCGTCTTCAACGGGAACAAGATCGGGTACGCGCACGTTCAGGTGCGACCCGCGGGGAGCGGCGACGAGGCGTTCGAGATCTCAGGGGAGAGCGCGTTCCGCCTGAAGTTCCTCGGTTTCGACAAGCGCATCGCGCTGCGCGCCCGCGACCGGGTGCAGGCTGATCTCGCGCTCGAGTCGTTCGAGTACGCCTATCACATCGACGGGTCCGAGCTCGCGCTCGCCGGCGTGCGGCGCGACGGGGTTCTCCGGGTGAAGGTGAGGAACGCGGGGCGCACGAGCGAGCAGGTGTTGTCCACACCCGATGCCGTCTATCCTGCGAGCGCGATCGGGATGATCCCGGTGGTGCGCGGCCTGGTTCCCGGGGCCGAGTATCGCTACACGGTCTACGTCGGCGAATCGCAGCGCCTCGCAGAAGTGCAGCAGCGCGTCGAAGGCTACGAGCGAAGCACGCTCTTCGAGGGCCCGGCGTGGAAGGTCACGACCGACCTCGAGGGCCTGCGCACGACCACCTGGATCGACCGGCTCGGCCGGCCGATGCTCGAAGTCGGGCTGAACGGGGTGCTGATCGCCGGGATCGAGGACGAGCGCCGTGCGAAGCGGGATCTCGCCCGGGCCGCGCTCGGACAGGACGAGGCGCTGCTCGAGCTGGGGCTGATCCGGACCGCGACCCCGATCACTGCGCCGCGCACCGCCACGAGCCTCAGGCTCTCGGTCAGGAGCCCCGCGGCCGGCACGCTGCCGCCGAGCGATGCGAGACAACGTTGCCGCAAGGTCGACGTCGCCGTCGAGTGCGTGCTCCAGAGCGTGCCCGTGCCCGCCGGGCCGCCAGCGCCCACTTACCTCCAGCCTTCGCTCGCCGTGCCGAGCACGGACCCGCGCATCGGAACGCTCGCGGCGTCGATCGTCGCCGACAAGCCGACCGCGCGGGAGCAGGCGCAGGCCATGCTCGACTGGATCGGGCGGAACATCCGCAAGGAGCCCGCGGACGTGTTCTCGGCGCTCGACGTCCTGACGACCGGAGGCGCCGAGTGCCAGGGCCACGCCTATCTGTTCGCCGCGCTGGCACGCGCGAGCGGCATCCCCACTCGCGTGGCCAACGGGGTCGTGTACGCGGCGGAGCTGAAGGGCTTCGTCTACCACGCCTGGAACGAGAGCCTGATCGACGGGCAATGGGTCGCGATCGACCCGATGTTTGGCCAGCTCCAGGCCGACGCGACCCACCTCAAGCTCCTTTACGGCGAGAATCTCGGCGACCTCGCGCCGCTCGCGGCGTGGATCGGGGCGACGCGGATCGAAATCCTAGAGAGCCGCTGAGATCTCTACCGGCGTGCCGGCGGGCACGCGGTCGAACAGCTCGACCAGATCGTTGTTACGCATGCGGACGCAGCCGATCGATCCGGGCTGGCCCACCTCCATGGTGTCCGGGGTGCCGTGGATGTAGATGTAGCGGCGCATCGTGTCCACCTCCCCCAGACGATTGAAGCCGATCTCGCAGCCCGACAGCCACAGGATGCGGGTGAGGATCCAGTCGCGGTCCGGATACCGGGCCGCCAGCTCCGGGGTCCAGATCTCACCCGTCGGGCGGCGGCCGACGAACACGGTGTTGACGGGCGCACCGGCACCGATCCTGGCGCGCACGATGTGGCGCCCGCGGGGCGTGCAATGACTGCCGCGGCGCTCCCCGGCTCCCCGCGTCGCAGTTGAGACCGGGTAGGTGCCAAGCGCCCTGCCCTGCTCGTCGGCGAGCGTCAGCGTCTGGCCGGGAATCGAGACCCGGAGGCGCGGGACGCTATCCATCCGTGTCACGCGCGCCGTTCCGGCGCCCGGCGAAGAACTCCTTCAGCAGCGCGCCGCACTCCTCGGCCAGCACGCTCCCGGTGACCAGCGTGTGGTGGTTCAGCCGGGGCTCGGCGAAGAGATCGACGACACTGCCGCACGCCCCGGTCTTCGGATCGGCCGCACCGAAGACGAGCCGCCGGATGCGCGCCTGCATGATCGCTCCAGCGCACATCGGGCACGGCTCGAGCGTCACGTAGAGGGCGCAGTCGGGCAGGCGGTAGTTGCCCAGCGTTCGAGCGGCGTCCCGAAGCGCCGCGATCTCGGCGTGCGCAGTCGGGTCATGGCCCTCGATCGGGGCGTTGAACCCGCGCCCCGCGATCTTGCCGTGGGCGACGACGACGGCGCCGACCGGAACCTCGCCCCGCCGCCATGCCTCCTCGGCAAGCGTGAGCGCGGCGCGCATCCAGTGCGCGTCCTGCCCCTCGCCCTCGATCATTCCCACTCGATCGTCGCCGGCGGTTTGCTCGACACGTCGTAGACGACGCGGTTGATCCCGCGGACCTCGTTGATGATGCGGTTGGCGATTTTCGCCAGCAGCTCCGACGGCAGCGGCGCGACCTGGGCAGTCATGAAGTCGGCGGTCTCGACCGCACGCAGGCTCACCACGTGCTCGTAGGTCCGGCCGTCGCCCATCACCCCGACCGACCGCACCGGCAGGAACACCGCGAACGCCTGCGCCGTCCGCTCGTACCAGCCCGCCGCGCGCAGCTCGTCGATGAAGATGGCGTCGGCGCGACGGAGCAGGTCGGCATACTCGCGCTTCACCTCGCCGAGGATGCGCACGCCCAGCCCCGGCCCGGGGAACGGGTGGCGGAACACGATCTCCCGCGGCAGCCCGAGGGCGAGGCCAAGCTCCCGCACCTCGTCCTTGAAGAGCTCGCGCAGCGGCTCGAGCAGCTTGAGGCGCAGGGTCTCCGGCAGCCCGCCGACGTTGTGGTGGGACTTGATCGTGTGCGCCTTCTTGCTCGTCGCGCCCGCCGACTCGATCACGTCGGGATAGATCGTCCCTTGCGCCAGCCATTTCGCCTGCGGGAGCCTGGTCGCCTCCTCCTGGAAGACGTGCACGAACTCGCGCCCGATGATCTTGCGCTTCTCCTCCGGGTCGGCGACGCCGGCAAGCGCGCGCATGAACCGCCCGGCGGCATCGACCATATCGACCCTGACGCCCAGGTGGCGGGCGAAGGTCGCCATCACCTGCTCGGCCTCGCCGAGCCGGAGAAGCCCGGTGTCGACGAAGATGCACGTCAGACGGTCGCCGATCGCGCGCTGGATGAGCGCCGCCGCGACCGAGGAATCGACGCCGCCGGACAGGCCGAGGACCACCTCGTCCTTCCCGACCTGCGCCCTGATCCGCTCGACCGCCTCGCCGACGTAGTCGGGCATGTTCCAGTCCGCGCGGGCGCCGCAGATGTCGCGCACGAACCGCTGCAGGATCGCCTTCCCCTGCGTGGTGTGCGTGACCTCGGGGTGAAACTGCACTCCGTAGAGCCGCCGCGTCTCGTCGGCCATGCCGGCAATCGCGCAGGCGTCGTTGCTTGCGATCACCTTGAAACCGGGCGGGAGCTCGATCACCTTGTCGCCG
Source organism: Burkholderiales bacterium (assembly GCA_050741515.1). Classification (GTDB taxonomy): domain Bacteria; phylum Pseudomonadota; class Gammaproteobacteria; order Burkholderiales; family SG8-39; genus DATEDA01. The sequence continues at coordinate 67,714 of JBOIFD010000414.1, read as the reverse complement.
TGGCTCATCCAGACGTCGAGCAGGCCGTGGCGCTCGCCGTTCACCCGGTCCTGGATGTCCGCCAGCAGCCGCGAGTGCCCGCGTGCCCGGACCTCGGCATACCCGAACTCGCGCACCCTCGAACCCTCGACCTTGCCGCCGAGCTGCTCGGCCATCGTCTGCATGCCGTAGCAGATGCCGAGCACCGGCACGCCCAGGTCCCAGACCGCTTGCGGCGCGCGCGGCGCCGTGCCCTCGTACACCGAGGCCGGCCCGCCGGAAAGGATGATCCCGCGCGGCGCGAACGCGCGCACGAACGCATCGGCGACGTCGTGGGGATGAAGCTCGCAGTAGACGTGGCTCTCGCGCACCCGGCGCGCGATCAGCTGCGAGTACTGGGCGCCGAAGTCGAGGATGAGGATCCGGTCGTGCGTCACTCGACCTGGTAGTTCGGCGCTTCCTTCACGATCTGGACGTCGTGGACGTGCGACTCGCGCATGCCCGCGCCCGAGATCTCCACGAACTCGGCGCGCGTCCGCAGCTCGTCGACGCTCGCGCAGCCGACGTACCCCATGCTCGCCCGCAGGCCTCCGATCAGCTGGCTGATCACGCCGACCACCGAGCCCTTGTACGGCACCCTGCCCTCGACTCCTTCGGGCACGAGCTTGTCGGCGTTCATTGCCGGATCCTGGAAGTAGCGGTCGGCCGCACCCTGCTGCATCGCCGCGAGCGACCCCATGCCCCGATACGACTTGTACGACCGGCCCTGGAAGAGCTCGATCTCGCCCGGAGACTCTTCCGTGCCGGCGAAGAGCCCCCCGATCATGACGCAATGCGCGCCCGCCGCGAGCGCCTTGGGGATGTCACCCGAATAGCGAACTCCGCCGTCCGCGATCGTCGGGACGTTGGTCCCGGCCAGCCCTGCCGCGACGTTGACGATCGCGGTGATCTGCGGCACGCCCACGCCGGCGACGACCCGCGTGGTGCAGATCGAGCCGGGGCCGATGCCGATCTTGACGCCGTCCGCGCCGTGGTCGACGAGCGCACGCGCGCCCGCTGCGGTGGCGACGTTCCCGCCGACGATCTCCACCTTCGGAAAATTGGACTTGATCCACTTCACCCGATCGAGCACGCCCTGCGCGTGCCCGTGCGCCGTATCGACGATGAGGAGATCCACCCCGGCTTCGATCAGCGCTGCGACCCGCTCCTCGGTGCCCTCGCCGACCCCGACTGCGGCGCCGACGCGAAGCTTGCCGTGCTCGTCCTTGCACGCGCTCGGGTGCTCGCTCGCCTTGAGGATGTCCTTGACCGTCATCAGCCCGCGGAGCTCGAAGTCGCCGTTCACCACCAGCACGCGCTCGAGGCGATGCTGGTGCATGAGGGTCTTCGCCTCTTCGAGGGTCGCGCCTTCGCGGACGGTGATCAATCGATCGCGCGGCGTCATGATCGCCCGCACCGGCTGGTCCAGGCGGGTCTCGAACCGCAGGTCGCGATTGGTGACGATGCCGACCACGCGCTTGCCTTCGACCACCGGGAGCCCGGAAATCCGGTACGTCTCGGTGAGGGCCTTCACCTCGCGCACCGTCATGTGGGGCGGGATCGTGATCGGGTCGCGCACCACGCCGGACTCGTAGCGCTTGACCTTCAGCACCTCCACGGCCTGCGCCTTGGGCGCCAGGTTCTTGTGGATGATGCCGATCCCGCCTTCCTGCGCGATCGCGATCGCGAGCCGCGCCTCGGTGACCGTGTCCATCGCCGCCGAGACGACCGGGATGTTCAGCGCGATGTTGCGGGAGACTCGAGTCTTGAGGGAGACGTCGCGCGGCAGGACGGTCGAGTGGTCGGGAACGAGCAGAACGTCGTCGAACGTCAGCGCCTTGGTGATCACTCGCATGGCCGGATGGGCGGCGCAAAGGCGCATTATACGCGCGACGATGAGCCCGGTAAATTCGCCGCAGCGTGATCGCTGCCGCAATTGACGGCCCCGGGGAAACCGGCTAGGGTCAAGCCACCCGTGCCAAGGACAATGTCATGAGCCTGGTCCGAACCCTTCTCGCGCTCGCGGCCGCGGGCTTGGTCGCCGCCCCGTCGGTCGCACAGCAGCTCTACAAGTACACCGGTCCGGACGGGAAGGTGCAGTACTCCGATCGGCCCCCGGCAGACGGGCAAAAAGCGGAAAAAATCACCGGCCGGGCGAGCACTGTGTCACCCCCCGCCTCGGCCGCGGTCTCCGGCAGCGACGCAGCGAAGGCGGGCGCACCGAAGTCGCTCGCGGAGCAGGACCAGGACTTTCGCAAGCGCCGCCTCGAGGCCCAGGAAAAGGCGAGCAAGGATGCGAAGCTCGCCGAGGAGAAGCGCGCTCAGGACGCCAGCTGCGCCGCTGCGCGCCGTCAGCTCTCGGGGCTCCAGTCCGGCGCGCGCGTCGCGAGGATCAACGCGCAGGGCGACCGGGAGGTCCTCGAGGACGACGGCATCCAGCAGGAGACCCAGCGGCTCCAGCGCGAAATTGCCGCTGGCTGCAAGTGACCCGGAGCTAGCGGCCGGCCCGCGCCGCGCGGCGGCGCCGGGCCTCTTTCGGGGTCGCGACGAGGGGGCGCAGGATCTCCACCCGGTCGCCGTCGCCGAGACCCGCGCCGAGCGTCACCAGCCGACCGTGGATTCCGACCCGGTTCCGGGTCAGGTCGATTTCCGGGAACTCGGTGAGCGCCCCGCTCCGCGCGATGGCGTCGCCGACCGTCGCGCCTTCCTCGAGCTCGATCGCGTAACGCGCCGGCCGGCCCGGGGTCGCGTAGACGACCTCGATCTTCAGCATCGCCCCGCGGCCGCGACCACTTCCGCCCGTCGGACGAAGGCGTCGACGAAGGTATTGGCGATGTGGTGAAACGCCGGACCGAGCAGCCGGTCGAGGAGCGGGCTCCCGAGCTCGTAGGCGAGCGAGAGCTCCACCCGGCAGGCGTCCGCGGCGAGCGCCACGAAGCGCCACTCGCCGCGCAGGCTGCGGAACGGCCCGGTGACGAGCGCAAGCTCGATGCGCTCGCCAGGCCGCTTGCGGTTCTCGGTCGTGAACTGCTGCCGCACGCCGCGGTACTCGACGTGGAGCGTGGCGACGGTCCGCTGCGCGTCACGAAACGCGACCTCCGCGCCGCTGCACCAGGGCAGGAAGCGGGGGTAGGCCTCGACGTCCTCCACCAGCGCGTACATTCGGGCCGCGCTGTAGGGGACGAGGGCTTGCCGTTCGACGGTGACCATCCGCGGGGTGAGGTGCGCCGACTCGACTACAATCGTTTCAGTCCGTCCAGCCGCGCCGTCCTGCGATCGTGAGCATCGTCGAGAACCGCAAGGCCCTCCACGACTTCTTCGTCGAGGAGCGCTACGAGGCCGGGATCGCGCTCGCCGGCTGGGAGGTCAAGGCGATCCGCGCCGGACGGGCACAGCTCAAGGAGGCGTATGTCGTGCTCAAGGACGGGGAGGTGTTCCTCGTCGGTGCGCACGTGAGCCCGCTCGCCACCGCTTCGACGCACGTCCACCCCGACCCGACCCGCACCCGGAAGCTCCTGCTGCGGGCCGAGGAGATCCGCCGCTTGATCGGCAAGGTCGATCGCGCCGGCTACGCGTTGGTGCCGCTCAATCTCCACTATTCGAAAGGCCGCATCAAGCTCGAGATCGGCCTCGCGCGCGGCAAGAAGCAGTACGACAAGCGCGCGGCCGAGAAAGAGCGCGAATGGAATCGCGAGAAGCAGCGGCTGCTGCGGGTAAAGCTGTAGCGCCTGCCGCCCGGGCGGGCGGCTACGCCGCTTTGGCCAGCTCGAGCCAAGTGTCGACTACGGTGTCGGGGTTGAGCGACAGGCTCTCGATACCCTCCTGCGCGAGCCAGAGCGCGAGGTCGGGATGGTCGGAAGGGCCCTGCCCGCAGATGCCCACGTACTTCCCCTGTCGACGGCACGCTTGGATCGCCATCCGGAGCAGCGCCCGGACGGCGGGATCGCGCTCGTCGAAGGATTCAGCGACCAGGCCCGAGTCGCGGTCGAGACCGAGCGTGAGCTGCGTGAGATCGTTCGAGCCGATCGAGAAGCCGTCGAAGTGCTCGAGAAACCGGTCGGCGAGCAGCGCGTTCGACGGCAGCTCGCACATCATCACCACCCGCAGCCCGTTCCGTCCGCGCTCCAGGCCTTCGGCGGCGAGCAAGGCCATCACCCGACGGGCCTCGTCGACGGTGCGCACGAACGGCACCATGAGCTCGACGTTGGTCAGCCCCATCGCGTCGCGCACCCGCCGCAGCGCTTCGCACTCGAGGGCGAAACAGTCGCGGAACGACTCGGCCACATAGCGCGACGCCCCGCGGAACCCGAGCATCGGGTTCTCCTCTTCCGGCTCGTAGCGCGTGCCGCCGACGAGCTTGCGGTACTCGTTCGACTTGAAGTCCGAGAGCCGCACGATCACCGGCTTCGGCCAGAAGGCGGCCGCGATCGTGGCTACCCCCTCGGCCAGCTTCTCGACGTAGAACGCCCGCGGGCTCGAGTATCCGCGCGCGGCCGATTCGACCGCACGCTTCAGCTCGTCGGGCAGGTCCGGGTACTCCAGGACCGCCTTTGGATGGACGCCGATCATGTTGTTGATCACGAACTCGAGGCGGGCGAGCCCGACGCCGGCGTTCGGGAGCGCCTGCAGGTCGAACGCGAGCTGCGGGTTGCCGACGTTCATGCTGATCTTGACCGGAATGCGCGGCATCTCGGTCAGGCGCTGCCTCGTCACCTCGATCGCCAGGGCGCCTTCGTACACGCTGCCCGTGTCGCCTTCGGCGCACGAGACCGTCACCGCGGCACGGTCCGGGAGCCGCCTGGTGGCGTCGCCGCATCCGACCACGGCCGGAATGCCGAGCTCGCGCGCAATGATCGCGGCGTGGCAGGTCCGGCCGCCGCGGTTGGTCACGATCGCGGCCGCGCGCTTCATCACCGGCTCCCAGCTCGGGTCGGTCATGTCGGTGACGAGCACGTCGCCGGCCTGGACCAGCGCCATCTCCGAGGCGTCCGGCACGAGGCGCACCGGACCGACCCCGATCTTGTGGCCGATCGCGCGGCCCGACACCAGTACGCGCGACCGTGCCTTGAGCCGGTAATGCTCCTGGGCCTCGTGACCGGCCTGGCCGGCCTGGCCCCTGACCGTCTCCGGCCGCGCCTGCAGGACGTAGAGCCTGCCGTCGACACCGTCTTTTCCCCACTCGATGTCCATCGGACGGTCGTAGTGCCGCTCGATCTCCACGGCCAAGCGCGCGAGCTCGATCGCGTCGGCATCGGTGATGCAGAAGCGATGGCGATCCGGTTCCGGGACATCCGCCGTCACGGTCGAGCGCGCATCGCCGTCGGGCGCATACACGAGCTTGACGAGCTTCGATCCGAGGCTGCGCCGGATGACGGGAAACTTCCCGGCCGCGAGCATCGGCTTGTGCACGTAGAACTCGTCGGGGTTCACCGCGCCCTGAACGATGGTCTCGCCGAGCCCGTAGGACGCGGTGATGAAGACCACGCCGCGGAACCCCGACTCGGTGTCGAGCGTGAACATCACGCCGCTCGCGGCGAGATCGCTGCGGATCATCCGCTGCACGCCCGCCGACAGCGCGACCTCGCCGTGGGCGAACCCCTTGTGCGCGCGGTAGGAGATCGCGCGATCGTTGTACAGGGAAGCGAACACGTGCCGGACCGCCGCGAGCACGCCGGCGAGGCCCGCGACGTTGAGGAACGTCTCCTGCTGCCCGGCGAAGGAGGCGTCGGGCAGATCCTCCGCCGTCGCGCTCGAGCGCACTGCCACCGGCGAATCGCCCTCCGCCATGAGCGTGCGATAGGCGGCGGCGATCGCCGCTTCCAGGCCCGGCGGGAGCGGCGCAGCGACGATCCATTCCCGGATCGCGGCGCCGCACCGCGCCAGCGCCGCGACGTCGTCCGGGTCGAGCGCCCGGAGCCGGTCCTCGATCCGCCGCGTGAGGCCGGCGCCGTCGAGAAACCCCCGATACGCCGCGGCCGTCGTCGCAAACCCGGCCGGTACCCGGATCCCCCGCGATGCCAGGTTGCCGATCATCTCGCCGAGCGACGCGTTCTTGCCGCCGACGCGCGGGACGTCGCCGATGCGCAGGTCCTCGAATCGCACCACGTAGTCGCTGGTCGCCATGCCGTGTCCGCCGGGTTGCCGCATGCGCCGGAAAAGGCTATTTTACCGGCGCGCGTATCGCGCCGCAGCATCCACCCCTGGCCGCGCATGCCTCATCGCAACCGCACAGTCTTCTTCATCTCCGACGGCACGGGCATCTCGGCCGAGACGCTCGGCCACGGCCTGCTCACGCAGTTCGAGGATATCGAGTTCGCGCAGACGGTCCTGCCGTTCGTCGACACCGTGGCCAAGGCGCGCCAGTGCGTTGCCGGGATCGAGGAAGCGAAGGCGCGTTCGGGCACGCGGCCGATCGTGTTCTGCACGCTGGTCAACGACGAGGTGCGGAACGCGCTGCGCGAAGCGGACGCCCTCGTGCTGGATTTCTTCGAGGGCTTCCTCGGTCCGCTGGAGGCGGAGCTCGGGGCGCGCTCCACCCACACCGTCGGGCGCTCGCACAGCGCGGCGAACAGTAAGGGGTACCTGGATCGGATCGAAGCGATCAACTTCTCGCTCGCCCACGACGACGGCCTCGGCAGCCAGGAGCTCGCCAAAGCCGACGTCGTCCTGGTCGGCGTCTCGCGGAGCGGCAAGACCCCGACTTGCCTGTACCTGGCGCTGCAGTTCGGCATCAAGGCGGCGAACATGCCGCTCACCCCCGACGACTTCGAGCGCGGCACGCTCCCGGGGCCGCTCGAGGCACACCTGAAGAAGCTCTACGGGCTCACGATCGCACCGGATCGGCTGGCCGAGATTCGCAACCAGCGACGTCCCGACAGCCGCTACGCGCGACTCGAGAACTGCCGCCACGAAGTCGAGCAGGCCGAGCGGCTGATGCGTCGCTTCGGCATCCCGTGGCTGAGCTCGACGACCCGCTCGATCGAGGAGATCGCCACCACGATCCTCCAGGAGGTCAGGCTCGAGCGCCGGGTGTACTGACGCCCTGATCGTGCGCGCGCGGCGCCCCTTTCCAGCGCCGATGGACCCACCACCACTGCTCGGGGCGGCGCAGGATCAGGCGTTCCAGGGCGGCGTTGTAGGCGCGCGTGTTCCGGCGGATCGCCTCGCTCACGTCCTCGCACTCGATCACCGGCAACGGTTCCTCGAAGCGCAGGACATGGCGGCCGTCGGGCTCACGCCAGCTCGCCGCGGGGAGCACCGGAGCGCCGGTGGCCATGGCGATGATCGCCACGCTGCGGAAGGTCCCCGCCGGATGCCCGAAGAACTCGACCTGGATGGCGTCCCTTCCGCCGGCGTGCTGGTCGAAGGGGAAAACGACCATGTCGCCCTTCTCCAGACAGCGGACGATGGCGTCGAGAGCGCCGCGCTTGGGCAGCGTGCCGAAGCCGGCGCGGCGGAAGCGCCGCGTCACCAGCGCGTCGAACCACCCGGGCTTCAGCGCGCGGCGCACGAACTGGAACCGGCCGCGAGCATAGGCGAACCGGCTGGAGCTGATCGCCGCGGCGGTCGCGACCTCCCAGTTGCCGAAGTGGCCGGTGATCACGATCGCCCCGGTGCCCCGCTCCAGCTCGGCGTCGATCGCCGCGACGTTGTCGACCCGCACGACCGCCGCTCGCCGTGCCTTCGAGAGCCAGGGGTACCATAGAAACTCTCCCGCCAGCCGCGCGAGGTGGGCGTAATGCGCCTGCGCGAGTCGCTTGATCTCGGCCCCGGGGACCGTGCTCCCGAAGACGCGCCGCAAGTTGGCAAGGATCACCCCGCGGCGGATCGGGAGCAGGTGGTAGACGAGCTTGCCGATGAACGGGACCACCGTTTCGGCCGCCTCGGTCATCGCGACCGCCGACGCGGTCGTACGGTCGTGCGAAAGCGAGAGCGCGATCGATCGAACGCGGTGGCGATGCAGGACATCCTGCGCTGCCCGGCTGCACTCCACGCACGGCGCGCCGTAGCCGTCGCGTGCGACCGAGAAGTCCGCCGGGCCGAGGAGCCCGAGCGTTGCCTCGCGCGGGAACAGCTTGAGGCACGCCTCCTTCGCGGCAAACCGTGCCGCGAGGCTCGCCGCGCGGCCCGGACCGTCCCCGCTGTCGCCCAACTCGGCCGGGGAGAAGAGATTGCGGAGGTCTTCGTCGGGTGTCTCGCGGAGCAGCCGCTCGATGCGCGCAATCGCGACCGTGTCGATTCCGCAACGCGGAGGCAGCCCGGCGCCTTCGGTCATCAACGCGTCTTGCCGGGCACGGCGCGCACGAGGAGCGCGGCGTTGGTTCCTCCGAAGCCCCGGCTCAGGACGAGCCCCACGTCGCTGCGCGGGGTCTGATGCTTGGCCGACACCGGCAGCTCGCCGCATGCCGGGTCGAGCCGGCGCAAGGTGGCCACGCCAGGAACCGTTCCTCGCCGCAGCGCCGTCAGTGTCAGCACGATCTCGACCGGTCCCGACGCGGCGATCAGATGACCGAAGGCCCACTTGAACGCGGTAACCGGCGGCGACGCCGGGCCGAAAACGCGGCGGATGGCGGCCGCCTCGGACGCGTCCGACTGCCGCGTGCCGTTGCCGTGGGCCGAGATCATCCCGACGTCGGCGGCGCGGATGCCGGCGTCCTCCAGCGCGAGCTCGATCCCGCGCGCGAGCCCGTCGCCGTCGTCCCGGATCGCGAACAGGCCCTCTGCATCGGTGGTGCACCCGCTGCCGAGGATCTCGCCGATTACGGTGGCACCGCGGCTTGCGGCCGCGGCGTCGGTCTCCACGACCAGGGCCCCGGCGCCCTCCCCGAACAGGCTGCCGTCGCGACCGGCGTCGAACGGGCGCACGGCCTCGGTCGCGAGGAGGCCGACACGGTGGTAGTAGAAGACCATCTGCGGCTCGATCGGCGCGTCGTGGCCGATCGCGACCGCGCGATCGGCCTCGGCCGTGCGCAGCGCCGCCACGGCCTCGATGACCGCGAGCGTCCCGCCCACCACGTGGTTCGTCACGCAGGCGTTCGACCCCTTGAGCCCGTAGCGGATGCCGACGTGACACAGCACGTTATTCGGCAACGTCCGCAGGAGCCACATCGGGTTCACGGTCGCGCCGAGCTCCCGGCCGAATGTCCCGAGGTCGCCGTCGGCCGCGGTCAGCAGCGGAAAGAAATCGTACTGATTCTGGTACCCGCCGCCGCCCGACCCGACGTAGACCCCCATCCGGTCGTTGGCCGCGGTGGCGGCATCGGGATCCAGCGTCTCGCGGTAGCCGACGAACCCGGAGCCTTCGATCGCCCGCCCGGCCGCGTACAGGCCGAGCAGATCGGTGCGCCGGATGAGCTTGTGCAGCTTCCGGTCCGCAACCAGCGCGTTCGGGTTGTAATCGGGGATCTCGGCCGCCACCCGCACCGGCCACCCCGTCGTGTCCCATTGCCGGATGGGCGAGATGGCCGAGCGGCCGGCCTCCACCGCGTCCAGGATCTCGTCCGGCGTCCGGCCGGCGCCGCAGACCGCCCCGATGCCGGTGACCAGGACTCGAGTGGCCGCCATCGGAGCTGTCGCGGGCGCGTTCAGCGGGCCCGCGCCGCGCGCCCGTCGACCTCGTCGGGGTTGCGGAGCGCGACGCAGCTGTTCGAGCCGCCGAAGCCCAGCGAGTTCGACAGCGCGACCCTGATCGGCCGTCGCCGCGGCTCGCCCCGGACGATGTCCAGGTCGCAGTCGGGGTCGGGCTCCTCGAGGTTGGCATTGACCGGCAGCTGGCCGTGGTGGATCGCGAGCGCGCAGACCGCGGCCTCCACCGCGCCGGCAGCCGCGATGAGGTGCCCCATGACGCTCTTCGTCGAGCTCACTGCGACGTTGCCGACGCCGGGACCGAAGACCGCGCGGGCCGCGGCGCATTCGCTCCGATCGTTCATGGGGGTCGAGGTGCCGTGCGCGTTCAGATAGTCGACTTCGTCCGGCGTCGCGCCGGCGTCCGCCAGCGCCTGACGCATCGCCTGGATCGGTCCGTCCCCGGACGGGTGCGAGTCGGTGATGCGATAGCTGCTGAGCGAGTTGCCGTCACCGGCGAGCTCGGCGTAGATCCGGGCGCCGCGGGCCCGGGCCAGGGTCCATTCCTCGAGCACCAGGAAGCCCGCCCCTTCGCCGAGAACGAAGCCGTTCCGGGTCACGTCGAACGGGCGGCTGGCGCGCTCGGGCGTGTCGTTGTCGGTCGAGAGCGCGTTGAGAAGGCAGAACCCGCCGAGGCCGACCGGGCTGATCATCGAGTCGAACCCGCCGGCGAGCACCCGCTCGACGCTCCCGCGCCGGATCAGCTTCATCGCGGTTCCCACGGCCTGCCCGCCCGACGCGCACGCCGTGTGCACCGCAGTCGCGTAGCCCCGGATGCCGAATCGACGCAGCAGCAAGCTCAGCCCCGCATTGGCCACGCTGCGGGAGAACGCGATCGGATCCGCCGCGGAGCCCTCCCCGTCCGGGAGCAGTTCCGGGTGAAGATCGCCATCGGCGGCATACCGGCGATGGACGTCCGCCAGTTCTTCGAAGTCCACGCCCATCATGCCGGCCCCGACGGTGCAGCCCCAGCGCGCTGCGGTCTCGGCGGTGGGCCGGATCCCGGCATCCCGGATCGCCTGCTCAGCCGCGGCGAGCGCAAAGCGGTGGGAGCGGTTGGCGAACTTGAGAAGCTTCCGGTCCTCGATCGCATCGGGGTCGCGAAAGCCCTTCACCTCGGCCGCAATCCGCACCGGAAACCCGCTCGCATCGAACAGGCTGATCGGCGCTACGCCGCTCCGGCCGGCGAGCAGCGCGTTCCAGGTCGCTGCGACATCGCACCCGATCGGCGTCACGAGCCCCAATCCGGTGATCGCGACCCGGCGGCGCCCCTGGGTCATGCGGCCTCCCGGGACGCGAGCTCCAGGCGCGCGCTGGCGATCTGCTTGCCGTTGGACCTGGCGGTAAGGGCCGCTTCGGCCACATCGCCAACCCGCGCGAGCTGCGCTTCGATCTCGACGGCCTGACCGGGCAGGATGAACGAGCGGATCTTCACGTCCCTCACGCGCGACGGCGCGAACGGATGCGCGCCCGGTCGGGGCAGCTCCCCGGCGAGTCCCATCGCCAGCCGGATCTGCGAGTCGAGCAGGAGCGTCCCCGGAAAGACGGCCCGGCGCGGGAAGTGGTCGGCGAAGAAGGGCGCGGCCGCGGGCACGTGGAGCGCGGCGCGGACCCGTTCACCCGGCCGCCGCTCGATCACGACGAGCCCGGGCGGCGCGACGCCGCGAAACCCGCGGCTCGGCGCCCCGCCGTCGCGGAGCACCTGGAACCGTCCTTGCACGGCCTCCGGAGCGTCGAAGTCCGCGAGGGGCAGCATGGGTCCGACGCAGTGCCTGAGCGCGAGCACCTCCGCGCCGGCGACGCGGGCGCAGCCACCGTAGGCGACCGCCTCGCCGTCGCAGCTCTCCAGAGCGACCTCGAGATCCAGCCGCTGCCCGGGCTTCACCTCCCGGACGAAACGGGTCTCGCCAGCGAGGCCGGCGACCGGACGGCGGCGGAACCCAACGCACGCCATGGCGACCCACGCCGCGAGCTGCCCCACCGCCTCGGCGACGAGACAGGCGGGAAAGGACGGCAGGCCCTCCGGGACCGCGAACTGCCCGGTGGCCCGAGTGCCGGCCTCGAACTCCGTGATCCGGTCGACGAAGGAGAACGCGCTGAAGCGCTCCGTCATCGGGGCTTCCTCGCCGCGAGCGCCGAACGCCGCTAGGCGCCGGCTTGGCCAGCCCGCTGCGCCCGCACGACGACCTTGCAGAAGGTCTCGGGGGTGAACAGGCGCGGGATGTCCGCGCTCTTCATCGGCGTGCGGAAGCGCTCGGGCGGCACCTCGCTCAGGAATTCGCGCAGCCGCTTGAGCCCGACCTCGGTCACGTAGCCCTTCTGCTCGAAGTCCGACTCGGGCAGGTCCCCGCGCGCGTCCTCGACGATCTTCCCGCGCGGGATCTTCACCTTGAACGCCCGCTCGAGCCGGAACACGAGATCCAGGAAATCGATCGACTCGGCATCGAGGTCCTCGATCAGCGAGGCGTCCAGCTTGACGCGGTCGACGTCGCAGCCGAGCGCATCCGCCAGGATCTGCGCGACCGTCGGATAGACGGCCTGAATCTCTTGCTTGGTGATCTCCCTGTCCATTGCCTGTCACTCCATCTTGAAGCCGCCGTCGACGTGCAGAACCTGCCCGGTGACGTAGTCCGCGTACCGGGAGGCGAGAAACCACACCGCGTGCGCGACCTCCTGCGGCGTGCCGAACCGCCGCAGCAGGATGCGCGAGCGAACCTCGTCGGCCGCGAGCTCGCGAATCCCCTCCGACATCTCGGTCTCGATCACACCCGGGGCCACGGCGTTCACCGTGATCCGGCGCGATGCCAGCTCGACCGCCAGCGCCCGCGTGAGGGCGTTGACGGCACCTTTGCTGGCGGCGTAGTTGGTCTGGCCACGGCCCCCTTTGTCGCCGGCGACCGAGCTCAAATTGATGATCTTGCCGGCGCGCTTGGCAATCATGTGCGGAACCACTGCGCGGGTCACGTTGAACACGCCGCCGACGTTGGTCTCGAGCACGGTCCGCACGTCCGCGTCCTCGAGCAGGGCCAGAAGATTATCACGGATCACCCCGGCATTGTTGACGAGCACGTCGATGCGGCCACAACGCTCGACGAGCCGCTCGACGGCGGCGGCGCAGCGCGCCGAATCGCGGACGTCGACCTGCTCGGCCGCGATGCGCCGCTCGGCGGCGCGTCCGGCGGCGACGACCTCCGCGGCGGCCGCGGCGTTGTCGCGGAAGAAGAACGTGACGTCAGCCCCCTCCGCGGCGAGCCGCTCCACGATCGCCCGCCCGATGCCGCGGCTGCCGCCGGTCACGATCACGACCTTGCCCTCGAGTCCCGAGTCGGTCGGCATCGCGCGCCTCAGCCCGAGATCGCGAATCCGCCGTCCACGACCAGCGTGTGTCCGGTCACCATTCCGGCCTCCGGCAAACAGAGGAGGTACACGGCTCCGGCGACGTCCTGGACCGTGAGCACCGGCCCGGCCGGCGCGCGCTCCGCGAAAGCGGCGAGCATCTGGTCGCGGTTGGGAAAGAACTGCAGCGCGTCGGTATCGACGACCCCTGCGCTTACCGCGTTCACCCGGATGCCCCGTGGTCCCAGTTCCTGCGCCAAGGTGCGGACCAGCGATTCCAAGGCCGCTTTCGATGCCCCCACGAAGCCGTAGGTAGGGCTCGCCCGCTGCGCGCCGAGGCTGGACATCGCGATGATGCGGCCCCCTGCAGGCATCAGCGGGACCGCGCGCTGGGCGAGCAGGTTGAGCGCGAGCGCGTTGGTCTCCAGGCACCATCGCCAATGCTTGAGGGTGAGCTCGAGCGCGGGCTTGAGTACGCCGCTGGCCGCGTTGCTCACCAGGATGTCGAGCCGTTCGAAGCGCTTGCCGAACTCGGCGAACAGCTCGGCGACGCTCTCCGGCTCGCCGACGCGCGCCTGGATCGGGTACGCGCGCCGCCCCATCCCGCGGAGCTCGGCGCACAGCGCTTCGGCCGCCGCGTGGCTGTTGTAGTAGTTGACCGCTACGTCGCATCCCGCGGCGGCCAGCTTCTGCGCGATCGCGCGGCCGATGCCGCGCGATCCGCCCGTGACCAGCGCGACCTTACCGCTCAACGGCTCTGACATCTTCCCTTCGCGGCTCCGTAACCTCGGCAGTATGCCCCATCGCCGGACCCGATTATGAGCCCACTAGCGAGGCCGACGGGCGGCGGCCCGAACGCTGCCGCACCTGCTCGAACAGGCAGACCGCGGCGGCCGCGGCGAGGTTGAGCGACTCGGCCGGGCCCGGCATCGGGATCCTCGCCGGTGCGTTCGCGGCCGCCGCGAGCGTCGCCGACACGCCCCCGCCCTCGCTGCCGAAGATCCAGGCCACCGGACCCGCGGCGAGGTCGAGATCGAACACCGAGCGCGCGGCGCGCGGGTCGGTGGCGACGACGGTGCCGGCGAAGCGCTCGGCGAGTACCACGAGCGGCGCGTCTTCGTGGATCGTCAGGAAGAAATGGGCGCCCTGCCCGGCGCGCAGCACCTTGGGGGACCAGGCGAAGACCGAGCCCTCACCGAGAAACACCTGGCGCACGCCCGCAGCGACTGCCGTGCGCAGGATCGAGCCGAGATTTCCCGGATCCTGGATCGCCTCGAGCAGCAGGCAGGTCTCCGGTTTCGCCGGGAGCGGGCGGGCGTCCGGGGTGCGCACGACCGCCAGGATCCCGGTCGGCGTGACCACTTGCGCAAGACCGTCGAACAGCCGGTCGGCGAGCAGCACCCGCTCGCGGGCGGGCGTGCCGTCGAAGAGTCGCCGCACCTCGTCCCGCCGATAGCCGCTCTCGCTCGCAACGAGGGTCTCGGCGGTGCCTCCGCTCGCCTGCAGCGCGGCGACGAGGTGCGGGCCATCGAGCAGCGCGGCGCGATTCTCCCGGCGCGCGCGGGAGGACGACGCGAGCTTCGCGAGCGACTTGTACGACGCGTTGTCGCGGGACGCGATCCGTTTGATCACGCGGCCAGGATCCTGATCGGCTGCGGTGCCGGTTGCGTCAGCCGCCAAGGGGGAACAGCTCGCCCTGTGCCAGCAGCCGCCGGACCGGATGGAAGCTCCGCCGGTGGACGGCGCACGGCCCGAACCGGTGGAGGCACGCGAAGTGCTCGGGCGTCGGGTAGCCCTTGTGTCGGTCGAACCCGTACTGCGGATGGACGGCCGCGAGCCGGACCATCTCGCCGTCGCGGGCCGTTTTGGCGAGAATCGATGCCGCGGAGATCGCCTTCACTTTCGCATCCCCGTCCACGACCGCCCTCGTGTCGAGCGCGGTCGCCGGGCAGTGCAGGCCATCGACCAGCACGCGATCGGGGGCGATGCCGAGCGCCGCGATCGCCCGTTCCATCGCCAGCAGCGTCGCACCCAGGATATTCAGTGCGTCGATCTCCTCGACCGACGCGCTCGCCACGGCCCAGGCGATCGCGCGCTCCTTGATCAGGCTTGCCAGCTCGAGCCGGGTGCGTTCGGGGAGCTTCTTCGAGTCGTCGAGGCCGCGGATCCGCCGGCGGGGATCGAGAACGACCGCCGCGGCGAAGACCGGCCCGGCGAGCGGACCGCGCCCGGCCTCGTCCACTCCGCACAGCAGCCCTGCGCCACGTGTCATCTCGTCTATGCCGGCTGCGTTGCCCCGGCCCGCCCGCCGGGAATGAGTGGCACCAGTGCCTCGGCCGCCCGCTCCGCCGCGTTGCGGCGCATCTCGCCATGCAGCCGCTCGAAGCGCTGCTCGACTGCGCGCCGCACCGGTCCGTCGTTCAGAAGGTTCACCACCGCCTGCGCGAGGTTCTCGGGCGTGGCGTCGCCCTGGAGGAACTCGGGCACCACCGGCTCGCCGCACAGGATGTTCGGCAGTCCGATGTGCCGCACCCGCACGAGACGGCTGGCGATCGCCCAGGAAAGCGGCGCAACCTTATAGGCGATCACCATCGCCCGGTGGTTGAGCGCGGCCTCCAGCGTGACCGTGCCGCTCGCCGCAAGCGCGACGTCACAGGCGCCGAGCGCGTCCTGCGCGTGGCCGAAGAGCAGCGTCATGGAGAGCTCGCGAGCGTCCCGGCGGTAGACCTCTTCTTCGAACAGCGCCCGCGTCTCGCGAGTGACCAACGGGACCAGGAACCGCACCTCGGGAACCCGGCGCGCGATGAGCTTGGCGGTCTCGATGAACGTTGCGGCCATCATCGCGATCTCGGACTGGCGGCTGCCGGGCAGCACCGCCACCACCGGGGCGAGCGCCGGCAGCCGCAGCTCGACGCGTATGGCCTCGCGATCGATGCGCTCGGGAACCTCGTCCGCGAGCGGATGGCCGACGTAGGTGACGGGGATGTCGGCGGCCCGGTAGATCGCCTCCTCGAACGGAAACAGCACCAGGACCCGCGATACTGCGGCGCGCAAGGTCTCGATACGGCCCGGCCGCCACGCCCACACTTGCGGGCTCACGAGATGCACGGTGACGACGCCGGAGCGCTTGAGCCGGCGCTCCAGACCCAGGTTGAACTCCGGGGCGTCGATCCCCACGAAGAGCTCCGGCGGCTCGGCCTTCAACCGCTGCGCCAGCGCGCGTCGCACGGCCAGCACTTCGGGGAGGTGGCGCAGGACTTCCACGAACCCGCGCACCGCGAGCGTTTCCTGGGGAAACCAGGAGTCGAACCGCGCCGCTACCATGTGGGGGCCGCCGATGCCGCAGAACACCGCCTCCGGAACTCGCCGGCGGAGCGCCTCCATCACCCGGCTGCCGAGGAGGTCTCCGGACGCTTCCCCCGCGACCATGGCGATGCGGACCGGCGGAGCCAAGGCCGCGCCCTACCGGACGATCCCGCGGGCCGCGGTCTGGAGGAAGTCCACGAGCAGTGCAATCTCGGGCGTCGCCTCGGCCTGCTCGGCGAGGGCGATCTGCGCGTCGGCCAATGGCAGCCCGCTCCGATAGAGCGTGCGGTAGGCGCGTTGCAATCCCTCGATCGCCCCCGGAGGGAAGCTCCGCCGGCGGAGCCCCTCGCTGTTGATCCCGAACACCTTGGCCGGGTTGCCCGCCACCGTTACGTACGGCGGCACGTCCTGGCGCAGGATGGTGCCGCCGCCGACCATGACGTGCGCGCCGATGCGAATGAACTGCACCACCCCGGTGAAGCCGCCCAGGATTGCCCAGTCACCGACATCGACGTGGCCCGAGAGCTGGGCGTTGTTGGCGAACACCGTGTTGCTCCCGATCTGGCAGTCGTGGGCGACGTGGACGTAGGCCATGATCCAGTTGTCGTCGCCGATGCGCGTGACGCGGGCGTCCTTCGTCGTGCCGCGGTTGAGGGTGCAGTACTCGCGGATCGTGTTGCGGTCGCCGATCTCCAGCCGCGTCGGCTCGCCAGCGTACTTCTTGTCCTGCGGCGGCCCGCCGAGAACGCTGAAGCTGCCGATCCGGTTGTCGCGGCCGATGCGGGTCGGCCCCTCGACGATCGTGTGCGGTCCGATCGCGGTCCGGTCGCCGATCTCGACGTGCTCGCCTACGATCGAGTAGGCGCCGACGGTCACGTTCGCGCCGAGCTCGGCGTGCGGATGCACGATCGCGGTTGGATGGATCATTCGCAAGCCGCTACAGCGTCACCCACCGCCGCCCGTGACCTCAGGCGTCGCGCAAAGCGCACATCATCTTGGCCACTGCGGCCACGCGCTCGCCAACGCGTGCCTCGGCCGCGAATTTCCACACCCCCTTGAGGTGCCGCTCGATGCGCGCCTCGAGGACGAGCTGGTCGCCCGGCACCACCGGACTCTTGAACCGCGCCTCGTCGATGCCGAGGAAATACACCACCGACTTGTCGTCCGGGCGCAGCTTGCTCGACTCGAACGCGAGGATCGCGGCCGCCTGGGCCATCGCCTCGATCAGCATCACCCCCGGCATGATCGGATGGTGGGGGAAGTGCCCGGGGAAGAACGGCTCGTTGATGGTGACGTTCTTGAGCGCCACGATGCGCTTGCCCACTTCGCACTCGAGCACGCGGTCGACGAGCAGGAACGGGTAGCGGTGCGGAAGCCGCTCGAGGACCGTCTTGATGTCCATCACGCTCATCGCGGTCGCTCCAGGGTAGCCACGCGCCGCTCGAGCTCGCGGATCCGGGCTGCGAGCCGTTCGAGGTTCCGCAGCAGCGCCAGGGTCCGGCGCCATGCCCTGGCGTCGGTCGCGGGCAGCGCGCCGCTGTAGACGCCGGTCGCGGAGATCGACTTGCTGACGCCGCTCGAGCCAGTGATCACCACGCGGTCGGCGATCTCGAGATGCCCGCCGATCATGGCGGCACCCCCGATCAGGCAGTGCCGGCCGATCCGCGTCGAGCCGGCGATCCCCACGCAGCCCGCAATCGCGGTATGGGCGCCGATCCAGCAGTTGTGCCCGATCTGAACCTGGTTGTCGATCTTCACGCCGTCCTCGATGACCGTGTCGTCGATTGCGCCGCGGTCGAGCGTCGTGTTGGCGCCGATCTCGACGTCGCTACCGAGCACTACCCGGCCGACCTGCGGGATCTTGATCCACTCGCCGCCTTCCGGCGCGAAACCGAACCCGTCGGCGCCGATCACCACCCCGGCATGCACGATTGCCCGAGCGCCGACCACGCATCGCGCTCCGATCGTCACGTGGGGATACAACCGGCTGTCGCGGCCGATCGACGCCGCTTCGCCAACGAAGCATCCGGCCCCGAGCACGACACCCTCCCCGATCCGTGCGCCACGCTCCACGACGCACGCCGGCCCCACGCTCGCCGAGGGCGCGACGTGCGCCTCCGGCGAGACCACCGCCGCCGGATGCACCCCGGGGACCGGCGGCGGCGGCGGATTGAACAGCGTCGATACGCGCGCGAAGTAGGCGTACGGGTCGCGGCAGACGATCCGCGGCAGCGCGGTTGCCCCGCGCGCGCTCTCGGGGACGATGACCGCGGAGGCGTGGGTGGCGGCGAGCTCGCCGCGGTACCGCAGGTGGGTCAGGAACGAGAGCTCGCCCGGCCCCGCGCCCGAGAGGGTGGCGATCCGGCGCACGACGACGTCCTGGTCGCCGACCAGCTCCCCGCCGAATCTCGCGACGATCTCGGCGAGCCGGAACGGGCCGTGCGCCATCGAGCCTACTTCTTTGCCGGCGAGGTGTCGTCGAGGGCCCGGATCACCTTCTCGGTGATGTCGATGCGCGGGCTCGCGAACACCGCCTCCTGGAAAATGATGTCGAACTTCTCCGCCTCGGCGATCTGGCGCACCACGCGGTTGGCGCGCTCGAGGATCCCGGACAGCTCCTCGTTGCGGCGCTGATTGAAGTCCTCCCGAGTCTCGCGCTGCTTGCGCTGGAAGTCGCGCGTCAGCTCGGCGAACTCGCGCTCCCGCTTGCCGCGATCCGACTCCGTCATCGTCACCGCGTTCTTCTCGAGGGTCTGCTGCGTGCGCTTCAGCTGGTCGGCCATCTTGGCGAGCTCCTGCTCGCGCTTCGCGAACTCCGCCTCCAGCTTCTTCTGCGCGCGAACCGCCGGCGCAGCGTCGCGCAGGATCCGGTCGAGGTTCACGAACCCGATCTTCTCGGCTTGTGCCTGCCCGGCGCTTGCGAGCGCGAGGAGCGTCAGTGCCAGCAACCACTGCAACTTCGCCAACTTTGTCTCCCAGGTCAGGCGATCGCGCGCTAGAACGCGTGGCCGAAAACGAACTGAAACTTCTGCAGCTGGTCACCCGGCTGGTCGTTGAGCGGCACGGCGTAGAACAGCCGCAGCGGGCCGAGTGGCGAGTTCCAGGCAATGATCGCGCCGGCAGAATACCGCAAACGGAGATCATAGGAGACGGACGCCCCGCTGCTGTTGGTGGCCGTGCCCTTGTCGCCGAAGCCGAAGCCGGGCTGGTCGCTCCAGACCTGGCCGGCGTCGAAGAACGCCCCCAGGCGGAGCGAACGGTCCTGGCCCATTCCCGGGAACGGGAAGGTGACCTCGGCGTTGGCGACCGCCTGCCGGCTGCCGCCGAGCACGCCCTCGGGGTCGCGCGGGCCCAGCGAGGCGGTGTCGTAGCCCCGCACGGTTCCCGGACCGCCGGCGTAGTACGCCTTGAAGAACGGGAGCGTGTTGCCGCTGTAGCCGCCGCCGTAGCCGATCAGGCCGTTCAACATGCCGATCACGTCGCGAGTGATCGGGTAATACCAGGTGAGCTGGTAGCCGAGCTTGTAGTACTTGAGGTCGAAGCCCGGCGCTGCGACCTCCGTGAACACGCGCTGAAACGTCCCGGTGGTCGGGAAGATCGCGCTGTCGCGCCGGTCGCGGGCCCACGAGACGGTGACGGGCAGCGACACCGGCTCGGTGCCGTTCTGATTGACGAAGTCGATGAAGCGCTGCGGGCTGTCCGCGAACAGATCGATCTTGGTCTGCTCGAGCGCCACCGCCACGCTGACGCGGTCGAACTCGGCCGTCGGGAAGCCGACCTGCACGCCGCCCCCGAGCGTCTCGGTGACGTAGTTGCCGACATCGAGCGCGTCGGCGTCGAAGCGGCGGTTGTAGACGTTGACTCCGGCGCTGACGCCGTCGACGGTGAAGTACGGATTCACGAACGAGAACCCGATGTTGCGGTTGACCTGGCTCGTATTCGCGCTGAGCGTCACCGAGTTGCCGCTGCCGAAAATGTTGGCCTGGCTGAGCGACCCCTGCAGGGTCAGCCC
Organism: Burkholderiales bacterium; assembly: GCA_050741515.1. Taxonomy (GTDB): domain Bacteria; phylum Pseudomonadota; class Gammaproteobacteria; order Burkholderiales; family SG8-39; genus DATEDA01. The sequence goes on along the minus strand of JBOIFD010000414.1, from coordinate 47,418 downwards.
GTCGCTGCTCGAGAACCCCACCCCGAACAGCAGGCTCCCGGTCGCCTTCTCCTTCACCTTGAAGTTGATGTCGACCTGGTCGCTCGAGCCGGCCACCGGTTCGGTCTCGAGCTCCACCGAGTCGAAGTAATTCAGCTTGTCGACCCGCTGGCGCGAGATCTGCAGCTTCTGGCCGTCGTAGAACCCGCCTTCGAGCTGGCGCAGTTCCCGGCGGACGACTTCGTCGCGGGTCTTGGTGTTGCCGACGATGTTGATCCGCCGCACGTACACGCGGCGGCCCGGATCGATCATGATCGTGAAGCCGACGGTCCGCTTGTCCTTGTTGACGTCCGGTACGGAGTTCGCGTTGGCGAACGCGTAGCCCTCGTTGCCCAGCCGTTCGGCAATCGCCTTGGTCGACTCGGCGAGCTTCTCCCGGGAGAACGGTTCGCCCGGCTTCACCTGCACCAGTCGCATCAGCTCGGCCTCGGGGAGGAGCAGGTCGCCGCCGAGCTTGACGTCGGTCACGGTGTACTTCTCGCCTTCGGTGAGGTTGATCGTGATGTAGATATCGCGCTTGTCCGGGGAGATCGACACCTGGGTCGACTCGATGTTGAAGTCGAGATAGCCGCGGTTGAGGTAGTACGAGCGGAGCGTCTCCAGATCGGCCGCGAGCTTCTGCCGCGAGTACTGGTCGTTCTTCGTGTACCAGGTGAGCAGGCCCGGGGTCTGGAGCTGGATCAGACCGAGCAGCTCGCTTTCCGTGAAGCCGCGGTTCCCGACGACGTTGATGCTCTTGATCCGCGCGATCTCGCCCTCGTCGACCGTGAAGTTGACGGCGACGCGGTTGCGGTCGAGCGGCGTGACCGTCGTCGTGACCGTAACGCCGTAGCGCCCGCGGCTGAGGTATTGGCGCTTGATTTCCTGCTCGGCCTGGTCGACGACCGCCTTGTCGAACGTCCGGCCCTCGGCGACGCCGTTTTCCCGCAGCGCCTTCCTGACCTGGTCGGCCGGCAGGTCCTTCATCCCGACGAAGTCGATCTGCGCGATCGACGGGCGCTCCTCGACGACGACGACGAGAACGTCGCCCTCGACCTCGACGCGGACGTCCTTGAAGAGACCGGTGCCGAACAGCGCGCGGATCGCCTGCGCCGCCTTGGCCTCGGTCATGGTCTCGCCGACCTTGACCGGCAGATAGCCGAACACGGTGCCGGCTTCGACGCGCTGGATGCCCTCGATGCGGATGTCGCGAATGACGAACGGCTCGAATGCCAGCGCATACCGAGCCAGGAGCACCCCGAGCAGGGCTGCGAACAGGCGCTTGGTCATCCAGTTCGCAGCGGCGTCAGCCCGAGAGTAGGCGATGTATGTCGTTATAGAACGCGAACGCCATCAGGAAGAGAAGTACCGCGAGCCCCGCGCGCTGGCCGAGCTCCATCACGCGCTCCGAGACCGGACTGCCCTTCAACAACTCGATCGTATAGTACATCAGGTGCCCGCCGTCGAGGAGCGGGATCGGCAGCAGGTTGAGCACGCCGAGACTGATCGAGATCAGCGCGAGGAACGAGAGATACGGCGCGAGCCCCAGACTCGCCGACTGTCCGGCGTAATCGGCGATCGTGACCGGACCGGAGAGGTTTCGCCACGAGATCTCGCCCACGATCATCTTGCCGAGCATGCGCAGGCTGAAGACCGACATCTCCCAGGTCCTCGCCACCGCCTTGCCGGCCGCGGCGACGGGCCCGTAACGAATCTCGAGGTAGTAGTCCTTGAGCGCGTCCGGGTCGACGTGCGGCGCGGCACCGATGCGGCCGATGGTCTCCGCGCCCTGCTGCGTCGCCGCCTCGGGAGTGAGCTCGATCCCCCGGCGCCGCCCGTCGCGCTCGACTTCGAGCACGAGCGCGCGCCCGGGGCTCGCGCGGACTTTCGCGACCAGCGCCTCCCAGCTCGCGACCCGCGCCCCGTCGATCGCGACGACGCGGTCGCCCTCGGCCAGGCCGGCGCGCTCGGCGACGCTGCCCGGAACCACCTTGCCGATCACTGCCGGCAGGTCGGGCCGCAGCAGCCTCAAGCCCAGCTTCGCGAGCAGATCCCCCTCGAGCTCATCGGTGGCGAAGCGCGAGAGGTCGAGCGTGCGCGAGCCGATCGCACCGCGCGCGTCGATCACCTCGAGCCGCGCGCTCTTCCGGTCGAGCGCGAGCTGCAGCAGACGCCACCGGACCTCCTGCCAGCCCGCCGCCGGCTCGTCGTTGATCGCGCGGATCGTGTCCCCGCGCGCAACCCCCGCCTGCGCGGCGACCGTCCCTGGATCCGGGCCGGCGAGGATCGGTTTGGCTTCCTGCACGCCCGACATGAACAGCATCCAGTACAGCAGGATCGCAAGCAGGAAGTTCGCCACCGGCCCGGCGGCGACGATCGCGATCCGCCGCCACACGCTCTGCCGGTTGAACGCGCGCGGCCGATCCGCGGGCGCCACTTCCCCCTCGCGCTCGTCGACCATCTTCACATATCCGCCGAGCGGCACGGCGGCGACGACCCATTCGGTGCGGTCGGGTCCGACGCGCCATGCGGCGAGCGCCCGGCCGAACCCGACCGAGAACCGCAGCACCTTCACGCCGCACCACCGCGCGACGAGATAGTGGCCGAGCTCGTGCACGACGATGAGCACGCCGAGCGCCACGATGAACGATGCGACGGTATGCAGCAGGCCCATTGGACTACCCTCGCCCCGGCGCGCCCATGCGCTCAGGCGGTCCGCACGCTCGCGCGACCGAGCGCGACGGCGGCCGCGCTGCGGGCCCCGGCGTCGGCCTCGACCACGTCCTCCAGCCGACCCGCGGCACCCGCGCCAACGCGCTCGAGCGTCGCCTCGATCACCTCGGTGATGCGCGGGAACGCGAGCTCTCCGGCGAGGAACGCTCCGACCGCAACCTCGTTCGCGGCGTTGAAGATCGCCGGCGCGGTGCCGCCCGCGGCCAGCACGTCGTACGCCAGCGCGAGAGCGCGGAAGCGGTGGAAGTCCGGCGCCTCGAAAGTGAGCGCAGCGAGGCGCGCGAGATCGAGCGACGCGACGCCGACCTCGATCCGGTCGGGGTAGGCGAGCGCCTGTGCAATCGGCGTGCGCATGTCCGGGTTGCCGAGCTGCGCGATCACCGAGCCGTCGACATACTCGACCATGGAGTGCACCACGCTCTGCGGGTGGACCAGGATCTCGATCGCCGACGGGCTCGCTCCGAACAGCCAGTGCGCCTCGATGATCTCGAGCGCCTTGTTCATCATCGTCGCCGAGTCGACCGAGATCTTGCGACCCATGCTCCAGGTGGGATGCGCGCAGGCTTCGGCCGGCGTCACGTGCGCGAGCGCGGCGAGCGGTCGGGTGCGGAACGGTCCTCCCGACCCGGTCAGGACGATCTTGCGCACGCCGCAGCCCGCCACGCCTCCCCGGGCGCGCTCCGGAAGGCACTGAAAGATCGCGTTGTGCTCGCTGTCGATCGGCAGCAACGTTGCACCGGAGGCCCGGACCGCGGCCATGAAGATCGGCCCGGCCATCACCAGCGCCTCCTTGTTCGCGAGCAGCAGCCTTTTCCCGGCGCGCGCCGCGGCGAGCGTGGGCGCGAGCCCGGCGGCGCCGACGATCGCCGCCATCACACAGTGCACCTCCGGGTGCTCGACCGCCGCGATCAGGCCCGCGGCCCCGGCGATCACTTCGGTGGGCAGTCGCGACGCCGCCACGCGCCCTCGCAGCACCCGCGCCTGGGCCTCGTCCGCGAGCACCGCGAGCGCCGGGCGGTGGGCGGCGCAGAGATCGAAGAGCTCGTCGCCCCGGCTGTGCGCAGTGAGCGCGAAGGCGCGGAACCGGTCGGGATGCCGCGCGATGACGTCGAGGGTGCTGCGGCCGATGGAGCCGGTCGCGCCGAGGACCGCGACGTTCCGGCGGCCGCTCACACGAGGCTCACGAGCGCGGCCACGGGCAGCACCGGCGTCAGGGCGTCGATGCGGTCGAGGACGCCGCCGTGGCCGGGCAGCAGCCCGCCGCTATCCTTGAGTCCCGCCTGACGCTTCATCGCCGACTCGAAGAGATCGCCGATCACCGACAGCACGGCGAGGGCTTCGACCAGCACCAGCATCCACGCCGGACTCCACGGGAGGTCACGCACCACGGCCGGGGTCGCGCCGCGGGCGAAGGCGATCCAGACGAAAGCGTACACCGCAGTCGCGACCAGCGCCGCGGCCAAGCCCTCCCAAGTCTTGCCCGGGCTGATTCGCGGCGCGAGCTTGTGCCGCCCGAAGCGGCGGCCCACAAAGTATGCGGCGCTGTCGGCGATCCATACGATCGTCATGAACAGCAGCAGCGACCGCGGGTCGAGGTTGCGCAGGTGGATCAGGGCGAGGAACGCGGGCAGCAGCACGACCCAGCCTGCGCCGAGCACCAGCGCTGCGGGCGCATTGCGCGGCCGCCGCGCGAGCCAGATCGGCGCCCCGACCGCCCAGAAGACCGCGGCCAGCCCGTAGACCGGCGTGAGCGCGATGGTGCCGGCCGCGCCGGTCGCCAGGTTGAAGGCGTGCGCGGCGGCGACGAGCGCGGCGACCGAAGCGGCCGCGTACGCGAGGCGTCCGCCCGTCGCACAGCGCGCGAACCCGGCCCACTCCCACGCGGCCAGGGCGAGGACGCCGCTCGCCAGGGCAGTCCAGCCGAGCGGCGGCAGCCAGAAGAGCGCCGCGAGCAAGCACGCCGCGAGCACCGCTGCCGTGACGACCCGGTCGCGGAGCATCGCGCCGGGCCTACGCCAGTCGGCGGCGTGCGTCGGAGCGAACGACAACGGGAAGCTCTTCGGTTGCGACGGCTGCAGTCAGCTGCTCGCTCGTCCGGCCGAATCGGCGCTCGCGCTGCTGGTAGGAGGCGATCGCCGCGTCGAGCGCCGCAGCGTCGAAATCGGGCCAGAGGGTGTCGGTGAAGTACAGCTCGCTGTAGGCGAGGTGCCAGAGCAGGAAGTTGCTGATGCGCTGCTCGCCGCCGGTGCGGATGAAAAGATCCGGCTCCGGTGCGTAGCTCATCGCGAGGTACGGCGCGAGGTCGTTCTCGCCGAACGACCCCGCCTTCTCCGGGTGCTCGCGCACCATCGCGTTGATCGCCTGCAGCAGGTCCCAGCGCCCGCCGTAGTTGGCGGCGATCGTCAGCGTCAGCCGCCGGTTCGCCGCCGTCAGCGCCTCGGCCCGGCGCACGAGGCCGGCGATCGTCTCGCCGAACGGCGCGACGTTGCCGACCACGCGCAGGCGGATTCCGACCTCGTGCAGCTTGCTCACCTCCTGCTCGAGGGCGACGTGGAAGAGCTGCTTGAGCACCGAGATCTCCTCGGCGGGGCGGCGCCAGTTCTCGGAGCTGAACGCGAACAGCGTGAGGTACTCGACGCCGCGCTCGCCGCACGCCTTGACGACGCCGCGGACGGACTCCACCCCGCGGCGGTGTCCCGCGACGCGGGGCAGCAGGCGGCTGCGCGCCCAGCGCCCGTTGCCATCCATGATGATGGCGATGTGCCGCGGGACGGGGCCGGTCGGCGGGATCTTCTGCGTGGTGCTCTCGTGCATCGTGGCGGGTCCCGGGCTAGACGTGCATCAGATCGGCTTCCTTCTGCTGCAGCAGCTTGTCGACCTCGGCGACGTAGCGGTCGGTGAGCTTCTGAACCTCGTCCTGCGCCCGGCGCTCCTCGTCCTCGGGAATGGCGTGCTTCTTGAGCAGCTCCTTGAGCTGGGTGTTGGCGTCGCGGCGGAGGTTCCTGATCGCCACGCGCGTGTTCTCGCCCTCGTGCCGGACGACCTTCGTCAGCTCCTTGCGCCGCTCCTCGGTGAGCGCCGGCATGGGCACGCGGATCAGCTCGCCCTGCGTCGCCGGATTCAGCCCGAGATCGGACTCACGGATCGCCTTCTCGACCACCGCGACCATCTTCTTCTCCCACGGCTGGATGCCGATGGTGCGGGCATCGGTGAGCGTCACGTTCGCGACCTGGCTGATCGGCACCTGCTGGCCGTAGTACTCGACGCGGAGGTGATCGAGGAGGCCGGTGTGCGCCCGTCCGGTCCGGACCTTTGCCAGGTCGGCCTTGAGCGCCTCGATCGACTTCTTCATCCTGTCCTCGGCCGTCCTTCGGATGTGTGCGACGTCCATGCGTTCCTCCCGGCTAGAGATGGACGAGAGTCCCCTCGTCTTCCCCCATGACGACGCGCGCGAGCGCGCCGCGCTTGTACAGGCTGAACACGATTACCGGCAGCTTCTGGTCCCGGCACAGCGTGAGCGCAGTCGCGTCCATCACCCGCAGATTCTTGGCGATCGCCTCGTCGAAGGTAACGCGCTGGTAGCGCTTCGCATCCGGGTTGGTCGCGGGATCGGCGGTGTAGACGCCATCCACTTTCGTCGCCTTCAGCATCACCTCGGCGCCGATCTCGCTGCCGCGGAGCGCGGCCGCGGTGTCGGTGGTGAAGAACGGGTTGCCGGTCCCGGCGGCGAAGATGACGATCCGGCCCTCCTCGAGATAGCGGATCGCTTTCGGCCGGATGTAGGGCTCGACGATCTGTTCGATGTTGATCGCCGACTGCACGCGGGCGATGAGACCCTTCTGGCGCATGACGTCGGCCAGCGCGAGCGCGTTCATGACCGTCGCCAGCATGCCCATGTAGTCGGCGGTGGCGCGGTCCATGCCGGCGGCGCCGAGCGCGACGCCGCGGAAGATGTTGCCGCCGCCGATCACCGCACCGATCTCGACGCCGAGCTGGGCGATCGCCGCCACTTCGTCGACGATCGTCTCGATCGTCTGCCGGTTGATGCCGAAGGGGTCGTCCCCCATCAGCGCCTCGCCGGAGAGCTTGAGCAGGATCCGCTTGTAGCGCGGCTCGGGCATGGTCGGCTCCCTGCTAGCGCCCGGCCCCCGCCTGGGCCATCACCTCGGCGGCGAAGTCACTGCTTTTTTTTTCGATCCCCTCGCCGACGACCAGAAAGCGGTAGCCTCGCACCCTGGTCTTCTTCTCGGTCAGCGCCTTCTCGACCGTCAGCTTGTCGTTCATCACGAACGGCTGGCCGAGGAGCGTGATCTCCCCGAGGAACTTGCCGAGCGCACCCTCGATCATCTTGGCCGCGATCTCGGGCGGTTTGCCCGATTCCTTCGCGCGCGCCTCCTGCACCGCGCGCTCGCGCGCGACGATCTCGGGCGCAACCTCGCCTTTCGACAGGAACTGCGGCCTCGCGAACGCGACATGCATCGCCACGCCCTTGCCCGACTCGTCGTCGCCCTCGTAGTCGACCATCACGCCGATCCTGACGCCGTGGAGATACTGCGCGAGCTTCGCGTCGGTCTGCAGGCGGGCGAACCGTCGGATCGCCATGTTCTCGCCGAGCTTCTGGATCAGCGCCTGCCGCTTCGTCTCGACGTTTTCGCCGCCGACGCTCAGGCTTGCGAGCGCAGCGACGTCGGCAGGGTTCTCCCTCGCGACCGCCTCCGCGAGCGCGCGCGCAAAACCGAGGACGGCCTCGTTCTTCGCCACGAAGTCGGTTTCGCAGTTCAACTCGACCAGCGCCCCGAGCTTGCGGTCGGGCGAGAGGTACGCCCCGATCACGCCCTCGGCGGCGACCCGGCCGGCCGCCTTGCTCGCCTTGGCGCCGCTCTTGATGCGAAGGAGATCCTCCGCCTTCTTCAGATCACCGCCCGCTTCCTCGAGCGCACGCTTGCACTCCATCATGCCGAGCCCGGTGATCTCGCGCAGCTCCTTCACCAGTGCCGCGGTGATTTCCGCCATGTTTCGCTCCTGCTGATCGTGAAAAAAGGGGGGCGTGCCCCCCTTCGCGGCTGGCCTTCGACCGGGCGCCTCACGCTCCGCCCGCCTCCTCGACCTCGACGAACTCGTCGGCCGAGGCCGCGACGATCTCCTGGATGGACTGGTTGCGCCCCTCGAGGATGGCGTCGGCGATGCCGCGGGCGTAGAGCCGGATCGCGCGGCTCGAGTCGTCGTTGCCCGGGATGACGTACGCAATGCCGTCGGGCGAGTGATTGGTGTCGACCACGGCCACGATCGGGATGTTGAGCTTCTTCGCCTCGGCCACGGCGCCCTTGTGGTAGCCGACGTCGATCACGAACAGCGCGTCGGGCGGACCGTCTATCGTCTTGATGCCGCCGAGGCTCCGCTCGAGCTTCGCGAGCTCGCGCTGGAAGTGCAACGCCTCCTTCTTCGACAGGTGCTCGACGCTGGCGTCGGCGACCTGCGCCTCCATCTCCTTGAGGCGCTTGATCGACTGCTTCACGGTCTTGAAGTTGGTCAGCATCCCACCGAGCCAGCGGTGGTCGACGAACGGCATTGCGCAGCGGATCGCCTCCTCGCGCAGGATCTCGCGCGCCTGGCGCTTGGTGCCGACGAACAGCACCACGCCCTTGTTCGAGGCGAGCTTGCGAACGTACTTCGCCGCCTCGTTGTACAGCGCGAGCGTCTGCTCGAGATTGATGATGTGGATCTTGTTGCGGTGACCGAAGATGAACGGCGCCATCTTCGGGTTCCAGTAGCGGGTCTGGTGGCCGAAGTGGACGCCGGCCTCCAGCATCTGGCGCATCGTGGTGCTCATGCAATTTGCTCCGTATCAGGGTTGATCACTGACGCTCGGCCCACAATCAACCCCGCGTGCGGGGCACCCCAACCGGGCGAGCGCGAAATTGGGGCGCGCCTCCACCGGGTGAAATCCGCCGCGGCGAAGCACGCCCACCCTGCAGGCCCCGTGGCAACGTGCGCGGGTCCCGTGCAGGATAATCATGAAGTTTAGCACGGGCATCTCAAGCGGCTCAAGAATTGTCTTGTCAAACAGCGAACTAAGCGCCCTCGCGCGGCGCCCCTGCCACCCGCTCGGACACCCCGTCCGCGGTTTGCCTCGCCCAGGGGGTTCCACTATCCTCACGGCTTTTTTCAGTCGGCCCGAATGACCGTCGCCCTGAAGAGCGCAGAAGAGATCGAGCGGATGCGGGTCGCCGGACGGCTCGCCGCCGAAGTCCTCGATTTCGTCGCCGCGCAGGTCCGGCCGGGCCTCACGACCGACGAGCTCGACCGCCGGTGCCACGAGTTCATGGTGAACGTGCAGCACACCGTTCCGGCGCCGCTCAACTACGCGCCGCCCGGTTACCCGCCGTTCCCCAAGTCGATCTGCACGTCCGTCAATCACCAGGTCTGCCACGGCGTGCCCGGCGACCGGGTGCTGAAGGCCGGCGACATCATGAACGTCGACGTCACCGTGATCCGCGACGGCTTCCACGGGGATACGAGCCGGATGTTCTGCGTCGGGGACCCTTCGATCCAGGCCCGGCGCCTGTGCGAGATCACCTACGAGTGCATGTGGCTCGGCATCCTCGCGGTCCGGCCCGGCGCGTTCCTCGGTGACATCGGCGCGGCGATCCAGCGACACGCGGAGCGCCATGGCTACAGCGTGGTGCGCGAATTCTGCGGGCACGGCATCGGCCGCAGGTTTCACGAGGAGCCGCAAGTGCTGCACTACGGCCGGGCCGGAACCGGCCTGCAGCTGCAGCCCGGCATGATCTTCACCGTCGAGCCGATGATCAACGCCGGACGGGCGGCGATTCGCGAGCTCGCCGACGGCTGGACCATCGTCACCAAGGATCACAGCCTCTCGGCGCAGTGGGAACACACGGTACTCGTCACCGATACCGGTTACGAGGTGCTCACGCTGTCGGCCGGCGCGCCGCCGATGCCCCACTCGCTCAAGGCGGCGTAGGCGGGTCGGCGTGGCCTCGGTCCCGGCCCGTCGCATCGAGACGCCGGGCCGCGTCGTCGAGCTCCGACAGCGGCTGGCCCAGGGGCGGGCGGCCTTGTGGCACGCGCCCGCGGTCGCTTCCGACGCCGCCGGGCTCCTGCGGCGGCACCGCCAGCTCGTGGATGCCGCGCTCCGCGAGCTCTGGCGGGGCGCCGGCCTTCCCCGCAGCCTGGCGCTCGTCGCGGTGGGCGGTTTCGGCCGCGGCGAGCTCTATCCGCACTCCGACGTCGACATCCTGCTGCTGCTGCCGGCCACGCTCGACCGGAGCGGGGAGGCCGGCGTCGAGCGGTTCGTCGGGCGGCTCTGGGACATCGGGATCGAGCTCGGCCACAGCGTGCGCACGGTCGAGCAGTGCCGCGAGGAATCCGCCAAGGACGTCACCGTCCAGACGTCGCTCCTGGAGGCCAGGCTCATCGCCGGAAGCCGCGCCCTGTTCCGTTCGCTCCACGATCGACTCCACCGGAGCTTCGATGCGCAGGCGTTCTTCAAGGCCAAGCGCCTCGAGCAGGAGCAGCGGCATGCGAAGTACCAGGACAGTCCCTACAGTCTCGAGCCCAACCTGAAGGACGCGCCCGGGGGCCTGCGGGACCTCCAGGTCATCCTCTGGGTGAGCCGCGCAAGCGGGCTCGCGCGGGACTGGAGGGCGCTTGCGGCGCGCGGACTGGTCACGCGCGAGGAGGCGGTGCAGCTGCGCCGCCATGCGGACTGGCTCGCTCGCGTTCGGGTCCAGCTCCACCTGCTGGCGCAGCGGCGGGAGGACCGGGTCCTCTTCGACTACCAGGACGCGCTCGCCCGGACGTTCGGCTTCGCCGCGACGCCGACCAAGCGAGCGAGTGAAGTGTTCATGCAGCGGTACTTCCGCACCGCCAAGGCGGTGACGCAGCTCAACACGATCCTGCTGCAGAACCTCGGGGCGGCGATCTTTCCCGCCTTCGACGCGCCGCCGGAACCGATCAACGAGCGCTTCCAGGCAGTGCGGGAGCTGCTCGACGCCCGGGATCCCGCGGTCTTCGAGCAGGAGCCCCGGGCGATCCTGGAGAGCTTCCTGCTGCTGCAACAGCACGCCGAGCTGAAGGGCATGACCGCACCCACGCTGCGGGCGCTGTGGCGCGCGCGCTACCGGATCGACGGACGATTCCGCCGCGATCCGGCGAATCGCGCGACGTTCCTCGCCACCCTGCAGCAGCCGCGCGGCGTGGTGCACGAGCTGCGGCGCATGAACCAGTACGGCATCCTCGGCCGCTACCTGCCGACCTTCGGCAAGATCGTCGGCCAGATGCAGCACGATCTCTTCCACGTCTACACCGTGGATCAGCACATGCTCATGGTCGTGCGCAACCTGCGGCGGTTCACGATGGTCGAGTTCGCGCACGAGTATCCGCTCTGCAGCCGGCTGGCCGCGAGCTTCGACCGCTACTGGCTGTTGTACATCGCGGCGATGTTCCACGACATCGCCAAGGGCCGCGGCGGCGATCACTCCCACCTCGGCCGGATCGACGCGCGGCGCTTCGGCCGCGCCCACGGCCTGGCCGAGGACGACATCGCGCTGGTGGAGTTCCTCGTCGAGCATCACCTGACCATGTCGTCGGTGGCGCAGAAGAAGGATCTTTCGGATCCCGACGTGATCCACGGCTTCGCCGCGGCGGCCAGGAACGAGCGCCGCCTGGTCGCGCTCTACCTGCTCACGGTCGCCGACGTCCGCGGTACCAGCCCGAAGGTGTGGAACGCGTGGAAGGGCAAGCTCCTCGAGGATCTCTTCCGGCTGACGCGCCGGGTACTCAGGGGCGATGCGGTCGGCTACGATCGGGACGTCCAGGCGAAGCAGGCCGAGGCGGTCCGGCTCATGCGCCTGTACGCCCTGTCGGAGCACGCCGGCGAAGCGCTATGGCGCGAGCTCGACGTCGCGTACTTCCTGCGGCACGAGCCGCAGGAGATCGCCTGGCAGACGCGCATGCTCCACTACCGGGTCGACACCGACACGCCGGTCGTCAAGGCGCGGCTGTCGCCGATCGGCGAGGGTCTCCAGGTCATGATCTACGCCCGCGACGAGCGCGACCTCTTCGCCCGGATCTGCGGCTACTTCGAGTCGATCAGCACCTCGATCGTCGACGCCAAGATCCACACCACGCGCCACGGTTACGCGCTCGACACCTTCCTCGTGCTCGGCGCCGGCAAGTCGCACCACTACCGCGAGATGCTCAGCCTGATCGAGCACGAGCTCGCCGACCGCGTCGCACGGCACGCGCCGCTCGCGGCGCCGACCCGCGGCCGCGTCTCGCGCCAGCTCAAGCACTTCCCGATCACGCCCGAGGTGCACATCCGGCCCGACGAAAAAGGCCAGTATCACCTCGTCTCCATCACCGCCGGCGATCGGCCCGGCCTGCTCTACTCGATCGCGCGGGTGTTCAGCCAGTACTTCGTCGACCTGCACACCGCGAAGATCGTGACCCTCGGGGAGCGGGCGGAGGACGTCTTCGTGGTGAGCGGCGATGCGCTTGGCAGTCCGAAGCGCGTGCTGCAGCTGGAGCAGGACCTGCTGACCGCGCTGCAGTAAGCTAGTCGGCGCGGACGTTCTCGCCGGGGAACAGCGCTTCGGTGAACCCGAACTTCGTCAGGTCGCGGATCCGCATCGGATAGAGGATCCCCTCCAGGTGATCGACTTCGTGCTGCACGACCACCGCGTGGAAACCCTCGACGGTCCGGTCGATCGGGGCGCCGGTCGCGTCGCAGCCGCGGTAGCGCAGCCGCCGCAAGCGGGGCACGAGCCCGCGCATCCCGGGCACCGACAGGCACCCTTCCCAGCCCTCGACCAGCTCGTCGCCGAGCGGCTCGAGCACCGGATTGATCAGCACCGTGTCCGGGACCTCCTCCGCGTCCGGATAGCGCGGATTGCGGTGCACGCCGAACATCACCACTCTCAGGCCCACGCCGATCTGCGGGGCGGCGAGGCCCGCGCCGTCGAGATGGGCCATCGTGTCCCGCATGTCCGCAAGCAGGGCCTCGAGCTCGGGGGTGCCGAAGGCGGTGACCGGCCGTGCCTTCTCGAGCAGGCGCGGATCGCCCAGCTTGAGCACGTCCCTGATCATCCCGGCGCGACCATTTCCTCGACGATTCGCCGCGCGCGCCCGATCGTCGCGTGCAGCATCTGCTCGATGCGCTCGAGACGGATGCCGGTGCGGCTCTCGCCTCTTCCGGCGGCGTGATTGACGACGACCGCGATCGCCGCGTACGGGAGATCGAGCTCGCGCGCGAGCGCCGCTTCGGGCATCCCGGTCATGCCGACCACGTCCGCGCCGTCGCGCTCGAGGCGGTCGATCTCGGCGGCGGTTTCCAGGCGCGGCCCCTGGGTCGCCGCGTACACCGCGCCGTCCAGAACCGGTTCGCCGCACGCCCGCGCCGCGGCGAGGAGCTTCTGCCGCAGCGGCTCGGAGTACGGCGCGGTGAAGTCGACGTGGGATACCGGCACGTCGCCGCCCTCGAAGAACGTCGACCGCCGGCCCCACGTGTAGTCGATGAGCTGGTGCGGGACGACGAGCGTGCCCGGACCGAGGTCGGCCCGGATCCCGCCGACGGAGGCGACCGATACGATCTCGGTCGCGCCCTCCTCGCGAAGCGCCCAGATGTTCGCCCGGTAGTTGACCTCGTGCGGCGGGATCGTGTGCCCGTAGCCGTGTCGCGCGAGGAACGCCACCTCGCGGCCGCGGAGCTTGCCGAAGGTGAGCGCGCCGGACGGTTCGCCGTAAGGGGTGCGGGCCGCCTTTCGGAACGTGACCTCCAGACTCGCGAGCTGCGTCAGCCCGCTGCCCCCGATGATCGCCAGCATCACTGCTTCAGCGCGTAGATGGCCGGCAGGTTCCGCCACAGGCCGTGGGCGTCGAGGCCGCACCCGAACACGAACCGGTCCGGGATCCGCAGGCCGAGGAAATCCGGCGTGATCGGCTTGCGGTCCGGCTTGATCTTGTCGGTGAGCACGGCGACCTTGCACGAAGCGGCGCCGCGCTCGAGCACCTTCGCCTTGATGGTGGCGAGCGTGTCGCCCGCGTCGAGGATGTCGTCGACGACCAGCACGTGTCGCGCCCGCACCGCGTCGCCCGGCTCGACCCGCCAGTGGACCTGGCGACCGTCGATCCCGTCGCCGTACCGGGAGGCGTGAACGTAGTCGAGGTGGAGCGGGAAACGCAGCAGGGGCAGCAGCCGTGCGCAGAAGAACAGCGCGCCGTTCATGACGCACAAGACGAGCGGGTACCGGTCGCGGAACTCGGCGGTGATGGCGCCCGCCACCTGCTCGATCGCGTGGTCGACCTCGGCGGCGGGGCAGACGAGGTCGGCCTCGTCGAGCATCTTCCACGCCTGTGCTGCAGTGAGCATCGCTCAGCGGCAAATGGTAGAGAACACTAGACAAATTACCATATCCGATGGCGGTGCGGACAGCGCCGATCAGTCCCGCTGCTGGGTGGCGGTGAGCCAGGCGCTGAACGACGCGCCGACCTCGGGATGCCTGCGGCCGAACGCCACCGTCGCCTGGAGGTAGCCGAGCTTCGACCCGCAGTCGTAGCGAGCTCCGCGGAACCGGTAGGCGAGCACGCGCTCCTCCTGGAGGAGCGAGGCGATCCCATCGGTGAGCTGGATCTCGCCGCCCGCGCCCGGGGTTGCCCGTTCGAGGTGGGCGAAGATCCGCGGGGTGAGCACGTAGCGCCCGATCACCGCGAGGTTGGACGGCGCGACCTCCGGGCGCGGCTTCTCGACGATCGCCTCGACCGACTCCAGGCGCTCGTCGACCCGGGACGTTTTTACGATGCCGTAGCTCGCGGTCTGATCGCGAGGAACTTCCAGGACCCCGAGCACCGATCGCCCCTCGCGCGCGAACACTTCGGCCATCTGCCTCGTCACCGGCGGCGCGGCGTCGATCAGATCGTCGGCGAGGATCACCGCGAACGGCTCGTCGTTGATCACCGGCTTCGCGCACAGCACCGCGTGACCCAGGCCGAACGGGTCGGGCTGGCGGATGTAGATGCAGTGCACGCTGCTCGGCAGGATCCCCTGCACGAGCTCGAGCAGCTCGCGCTTGCCGCGGCTCGCGAGCTCGTTCTCGATCTCGTACGCCCGGTCGAAATGGTCCTCGATCGCGCGCTTGTGGCGGCCGGTGATGAAGATCATCTCGGTCAGGCCCGCGGCCACCGCCTCCTCGACCGCGTACTGGATCAGCGGCTTGTCCACCACCGGCATCATCTCTTTCGGGCTCGCCTTGGTCGCCGGAAGAAACCGGCTGCCGAAGCCCGCGACCGGAAACACCGCTTTGGTCATCGCGCGCATGCCACCCTCACTCTCGCAACAGCTTCAACAGGCCGGCCTCGTCGAGCACCGGGATCCCGAGCGTCGCGGCCTTGGCGAGCTTCGCGCCCGCCTCGGCTCCGGCGATCACGTAATCGGTCTTCTTCGAGACCGAGCCGGTGACCTTGCCGCCGCGCGATTCGATGAGCTCGGTCGCCGCGTCGCGCGTCATGCCCGGCAGCGCCCCGGTGATCACGAACGTCTTGCCCGCTCCCGGCCCGCCGGCCGTTGACCTCCGTCGCCCCTCTTCCCAGCGGACGCCGGCGCGCCGGAGCGCGTGGACGACGTCCCGGTTGTGCCGCTCGGCGAAGAACCCGCGGATCGACATTGCCACCACCGGACCGACGTCGGGCGCCTCCTGGAGCTCGCTCTCGTCGGCTCCCAGCAGCGGCTCCAGCGCCCCGAAGTGGCGCGCGAGGTCGCGCGCCGTCGCCTCGCCGACGTTGCGAATCCCGAGCGCGTAGATGAAGCGCGCGAGCGTCGTAGCCTTCGATCGTTCGAGCTGGTCGAGCAGATTCTGCGCCGACTTCTCACCCATCCGCTCGAGCGACACGAGATCCTCCAGCCTGAGCCTGTACAGATCCGCCGGCGTGCGGACCAGGTCCCCGTCGACGAGCTGGTCCACGAGCTTTTCGCCCAGGCCCTCGATGTCGAGCGCGCGCCGCGACGCGAAGTGGAGCAGCGCCTGCTTCCGCTGCGCCGGGCAAAAGAGCCCCCCCGTGCAGCGGGCGATCGCCTCGTCCGGCAGGCGGGCCACGTCCGAGCCGCATTCGGGACATTGCCTCGGCATGCGGAACGCATCGCCCGGCCGCCGCGGCCCGGGGTGCACGACGCGCACGACCTCGGGGATGACGTCGCCGGCCCGGCGCACGACGACGGTGTCGCCGCGCCAGACGTCCTTGCGCCGGACCTCGTCGTCATTATGGAGCGTCGCATTCGTCACCGTCGCACCGCCGACGAAGACCGGCTTCAGCCGCGCAACCGGCGTGACGGCGCCGGTTCGTCCGACCTGCACCTCGATCGCCGTCACTTCGGTGGTCGCCTCCTCGGCCGGGAACTTGTGCGCCACGGCGAAGCGCGGCGCGCGGGCGACGAAGCCCAGCGCGCGCTGGAGATCGAGCCGGTTCACCTTGTACACCACGCCGTCGATGTCGTACGGCAGCCGTTCGCGCTTCTCGCCGAGCCGCCGATAGAACCCGAGCAACCCCTCCGCCCCGGTCGCCACATCGCGCTCCTCGCAGACCGGCAACCCGAGCCCGGCGAGCGCCTCGAGCACGCCAGCCTGCGTCACCGGCGGTCGCAGCCCCTCGACCTCGCCCACGCCATAGGCGAAGAACCGCAATGGCCGGCGCGCCGTGACGCGCGGGTCGAGCTGGCGCAGGCTTCCAGCGGCGGCATTGCGGGGATTCGCGAACTCCTTCTCGCCCTTCTCCCGCTGCCGGGCATTGAGCCGCTCGAAGTCACGCCGGTAGATCAGCACCTCGCCACGGACTTCGAGCAGCCGCGGCGGCGGCGCGGTGCGGAGCCGCAGCGGGATCGCCCGGATCGTCCGCAGGTTCGCCGTCACGTCCTCGCCCGAATAACCGTCGCCGCGCGTGGTGCCCTGCACGAACGCTCCGCGCTCGTACGCGAGGCTGATCGCGAGGCCGTCGAACTTCGGTTCGCAGCAGTACTCGACCACCCCGGCGTCGAGCGCTTCGCGGACGCGGCGGTCGAACGCCTCCACTTCCTCCGCGGTGAATGCGTTGTTGACCGAAAGCATCGGCACACGGTGCTTGACCGTGCCGAACGCCTGCGCCGGCGCAGCACCGACCCGCTGCGTGGGCGAGTCCGCCGTGGCGAGCTCGCGGTGCCGAGCCTCCAGGTCCTGGAGCTCGCGAAACAGGCGGTCATACTCGGCGTCGCTGATGGTCGGGGCATCGAGCACGTAGTAGCGGTAGTTCGCGTCCTCGAGCTGCGCGCGGAGCCGCTTCGCGCGCTCGGCGACCTCGCGGGGCACCGCCATCTAGCCGAAGAGCCGGAGCGCAACCGGTCCGCCGGCGGGGATCCCGCGCGCCTGCATCGTCTGGTGGATGCGCTCGAGCTGCTGGCCGATCGCCTCGAGCGCGGCCTGCCCGATCGGTTTCCGGTTGTCGTCCACCAGCACTCCGCCGAGCGCCTGCTCGAGCTGGTGCGCGAAATCGATGAAACGGCGGAACGCCGCGGCGCTGGGCGGCACGCGCGGCACGTCGAACAGCACGGTGATCCCGCGCGTCTGCAGCGTCTTGATCGTCTCGGGGTGAAACGGCATCGGCTCGAGGTTGGCGAGCGAAAAGAGCTCCGTGCCGTCCTCGCCGGCGCGATGGAACCGTCCGTCGCGCCCGATCGCGAGTCCCGCGCTCTCGGCGAGCGCCCGGATCTTGCTGCCGGAGAACGGGTGCGATTCGCTGCCGATGACGCTGAGCCCGATCTGCAGATCCACGTCGGTGCAGAACCGATCCAGCGCGGCGGCGCGCGCGAGCGCGGCGTCGGTATCGGGGAAGTCGGCCTCGGCCGCCAGGGCGAGCGCGACCTCCTGGACTGCCCCGCAGAACGGAAGGAGATCGTCCTCGGTGACCGCGCCGGTGCGGTTGGCGAGTTGCAGCCCCACCCGCAGGCGAAGATATCGCGCCTCCGCGCTGACCGGTCGCCAGACCGAGCGCGCGTCGTCGTAGCCTTCCCAGTGGACCGGCCTGATCAGCGCCTCGTCGACCATCGCCTGGGCATGAGTCGAAACCTCGGCCCCGGCAGCCGCGCGCGCGCATGCGAGGTCCACGATGTAGTCGACTTCGGGATCCAGCGTCGCCGCCGGCAATGGTCCCGTGGGCGGTTCGCGGAGTGGCTGCGGGAGGCCCCCGTCGTCGGCGAGCCGGTGCTCGATCGTGCGCGTGACCGGGCCCGGCGCCGACGCTGCGGGGGGCGGACGCGAATCTCCTTCGCCGTCCGCCCGCGTCCCGCGCAGCAGGGCATCGCCGGGCTGCGTACCGAAGGCCGCTTCGGTGCGCCGCCTGAGCTTCGCTTCCTGCCACTTGTTATAGGCGATCACGCCCACCACCACCGCAACACCGATCGCGAGGAGGCCGAGCTGCAGATCACTCATGGTGCGCCGTTACCTCGTGCGAGTCGCGCGAGAGGGTGCCGCCCGCCCGCGCCTTCAGGGCCGCGTTCAGGCGGCAGCCGCCTCCCGGATGCGGAGCGCCTCCTCGATGTCCACCGCGACGACGCGCGATACCCCCTGCTCGGGCATCGTGACGCCGATCAGCTGCGCGGCGAGCTCCATGGTGATCTTGTTGTGGGTGATGAACAGGAACTGGGTCGCCTCGGCCATCCGCCGCACGAGGTTGCAGAACCGCTCGGTGTTGGTATCGTCGAGCGGCGCGTCGACCTCGTCGAGCAGGCAGAAGGGCGCGGGGTTCAGCTGGAACAGGGCGAAGACGAGCGCGATCGCGGTGAGCGCCTTCTCGCCGCCGGAGAGGAGATGAATGGTGGCGGTCCGCTTGCCCGGCGGCTGGGCCCGGACCTCGATGCCGGCGTCGAGAATCTCCTCGCCGGTCATCTCCAGCCGCGCCTCGCCGCCGCCGAAGAGCTCGGGGAAGAGCGCGCCGAAGTGGCGGTTCGCGTCCTCGAACGTCTGCCGCAGCATCTCGCGCGTCTCGCGGTCGATGCGGCGGATGGCGTTCTCGAGCGTCTCGAGGGCCTGCGCGAGGTCGCCGGCCTGCGCGTCGAGAAACCCCTTGCGCTCGGTGGCGGTCGCAAGCTCCTCCAGCGCCGCCATGTTGATCGCTCCGAGGTCCGTCATCGCCTGCTGCAGCCGCGCGATCTCGGCCTGCAGCGCGGACGGCCGCAGCTTGCCGTCGAGCGACTGGGCGAGATCCGCCTCGTCGACGTGGGCGTCGGCGAGCTGCTGCGCGAACTGCTCCACGGCGAGCCGGGCTGCCTGCTCCTTGAGCCGCAGCTCGCCGACCCGATCGCGAAGCGGGGGGAGCTTCTGCTCGGCGGCGAGCCGCTCCTCGTCGGCGGACCGCAGGAGCGCCCCCGCCTCCTCCAGCCCGGTCCGGGTCGCTGTCAGGCGCGCCTCGCGTTCCACCCGCTGGGCCAGCGCCGCCTGCAAGGCCTGTTGCGTGCCGTCGGCCCGCAGCGCCGAGAGCTCCGTTTCGGTCTTCGCCCGCTCGGTTTCGCCTTGGGCCGTCTGTTCTGAAATAACTTGAATAGATCTCGTTATTTCATTGATTTTAGAAGAACATTCTCGCTCATAGAATGACGTTTCCTGGACTTCGCGGGAGGTCGACTGGACGGCGTCGCGCTGAGCGTCCAACGCTTCGGACGCGGTCGCGTAGGTTCGCCGCGTCGCGTCGAGCGCCACGGCACGCTCGGCGAGTTCCTCCTGATGGCGCTTCAGGTTGGCCTCCGCAACGGACTGGGCCTCCCGCTCCTGGGCGCGCTGGCGTTCGATCTCGGCCAGCTCGTCGGCGATCTGCCGCCCCCGCTCGCGCACGCGGCCGATCGCCTCGCTCACCCGCACGTGCTCGAGCTGAAGCTCGTGCCGCGTCCGGTGGCGATCGGCCTCGCGCTCCTGCAGCGCGCCCACCTCCTCGCGCCGGGCGGCGAGCTGGCGCTCGGCCGAAGCGTGGACGTCTCGGGCTGCCTGCGTACGCTCCTCGAATCCGCGCAGCGCCTCGCTCAGCCCCTCGATCTCGCGCTGTCGGGCGAGGATCCCGGCCTCGACGCAGTCGGGGCCATGGAAGCTGACCGCGTGGCGGGTGAACTGATGCCCTTCGCGGTTGACGAGGATCGTCCCCGGCGGGAGCGCCAGACGGGTCGCAGCCGGCGGCACGCCTTCCACGGCGAGGCATCCGGCGAGCCAGTCGGCGACCAGCGGCCGGGCGGTCGCATCGGCAAACCGCACGAGCGACGCGAGCGGCCGGAGTCCGGACCGATCGGCAACGCCGGGCTCGGCGCCGCCCGGCGCGAATACGCTCAGCTTCGCGGGGGGCGGATCGTCGAGCAGCGCTTCCAGCGCCCGCGGGTCGGCCACCTCGAGCGCGTGCAACCGCTCGCGCAGCACCGACTCCACCGCCGTTTCCCACCCCGGCTCGACCGTGATCTTCTGCCACAGCCGCCCGCGGCGCTGGAGCCCGTGCTTGGCGAGCCAGTCGTTGACCTCAACGCCCTCTTCGACCTGCTCCTGGATGTGCTGGAGCGTCGCGAGCCGGCCGGCGCGGGTATTCACGTCGCGCTCCAGCTCCTGGAGGCGCGCGAGCCCCGCGCTCCGCGCGGCTTCGAGCACCGGCAGGTCTTCCTGCAGCTCGCGGATGCGGGCCGCGCAGGCCGCGGCGTCCGCGTCGGCGCTCGCGATTCCCCGGGCGAGCTCGTCCGGGCGCGCGGAATCGGGCGCCGCGAGTTGCGCGCGCTCGGCGACCAGCCGCTCGGTGCGCGTGGCGTGACCCTGGAGGGTGCGGGCGACGTGCGCGAGGTGCGCCTGCTCGAGCTGCAGCGCTTGCTCCGCGCGCGCGATCGCGGCACGCGATTCCTCCAGCCGCGCCTGCGTGGCGCGGAACGCCTCTTCCATCTCCGGCAGGCGGGCCTCCTCCGCACCGAGCCGCGCCGCCGCCGCCGCGACCCGCGCCGCGGCGTCACCGCCCCGCCGCGCCCAGTCCGCGGCGGCCTCATCCAGCTCGGCGCGGCTTCGCTGCCACTGCCCGAGCTGGAGCGCGAGATGGGCGCGTTGCGCCTCGAGCCGCTGCCGGGTCTCGGTCATGAACCGCAGCTCGGCCTCGAGCCTGGAGACCTCCGTATTGACCTCGTAGAGCGCGCCCTGGACGACGTTGACCGCGTCCGCGGCCGCGTAATGATCCACGCGCGCCTGCTCGAGCCGGCTCTCGATCGCGCGGACCCGCGCGGTCTCGGCCTCGAGCTCGGTCGCGACCCGGTCGATCTCGCGCTTCACCCGCAGCGCGTCGTTCTCGGCGTCGCGCTTGCGGAGCAGCCAGAGCAGGCTCTGCTTGTGCGCGGCCTCGCCCTGCAGCGCCTTGTACTGGCGCGCGACCTCGGCCTGGCGGGTGAGCTTCTCGATCTGGGTCTCGAGCTCGCGCCGGATGTCGTCGACGCGCGTCAGGTTCTCCCGCGTGTCGGCGAGGCGATGCTCGGTCTCGCGGCGGCGCTCCCTGTACTTCGACACGCCGGCGGCCTCCTCGAGGAAGATCCGCAGCTCCTCGGGCTTCGCCTCGATGACGCGCGAGATCATCCCCTGCTCGATGATCGCGTACGCCCGCGGGCCGAGGCCGGTGCCGAGGAAGATGTCCTGCACGTCGCGGCGCCGCACCTGGGTGTTGTTGATGTGGTACGACGATTCGCCGTCGCGCTGGAGGACGCGCTTCACCGCGATCTCGGCGTATTGCGACCACTGGCCGGCCGCCCTGCCCAGGCTGTTGTCGAATGCGAGCTCGACGCTCGAGCGCGCGACCGGCGCGCGCTGCAGCGTGCCGTTGAAGATGACGTCCTGCATCGACTCGCCGCGGAGCGCGGACGCCCGCGTCTCGCCGAGCACCCAGCGCACCGCGTCGATGATGTTGGACTTGCCGCAGCCGTTGGGGCCGACCACGCCGACGAGCTGGCCCGGGACATCGATGGCCGTCGGATCGACGAACGACTTGAACCCGGCCAGTTTGATCTGCGTGAGGCGCAACTTACCGACGATCAGGCAGCGGCGCGGTGCGCCGCGGTTGTCGAGGGTTGGTCGGGACGATCCAAGGCGGGCCGTATAATACCATTCCAGAGCGTCGCTTCCGGCGCGACCCGGCGCGTCCCGAGCGCGCGACGCTTGCGCCGATGAACCCAGACCTCGCGAGGCTCCAGCCGTACCCGTTCGAGAAGCTGCGCGAGCTCTTCGCCGGCGTGACGCCGGACGCCCGCTTCACCCCCATCCGTCTCCAGATCGGCGAGCCGAAGCACCCGACGCCCGTCTTCATCAAGGAGGCGCTGACCCGGGGCCTCGACGGGCTCGCGGCGTACCCGCCGACCATCGGCGCGGCGCCGCTCCGGGAGGCGATCGCGAGCTGGCTCGCCCGCCGCTACCGGCTTTCGGGCGTCGATCCCGGGACGCAGGTGCTGCCGATCAACGGCTCGCGCGAGGCGCTGTTCGCAATTGCCCAGGTGGTCGTCGACCGGGCGCGCGACCCGCTGGTGCTGTGTCCGAACCCGTTCTACCAGATCTACGAGGGCGCGGCCCTGCTCGCGGGGGCGGCCGCGCTGTACGCGAACGCCGATCGCGCCCGGGGCTTCGCGATCGACTACGCCGCCATCCCGCCGGCCGCGTGGTCGCGGGTCCAGCTCCTGTACACCTGCTCGCCGGCGAATCCGACCGGCCACGTGATGACCCTCGCGGAGTGGCAGCACCTGTTCGGGCTCTCCGACCGGCACGGGTTCGTGATCGCGTCCGACGAGTGCTACTCCGAGCTCTACTTCGACGACGCCCGTGCGCCGCTCGGCGCGCTCGAGGCTGCGGCGCGGCTCGGACGGCGCGACTTCGCGCGGCTGGTGGTGTTCTCGAGCCTGTCGAAGCGCTCGAACGTGCCGGGGATGCGGTCGGGGTTCGTGGCCGGGGACGCCGCGGTGCTCAAGGCGTTCCTGCTCTACCGGACCTATCACGGCAGCGCCATGAGCCCGGCCGTCCAGGCCGCAAGCCAGGCGGCCTGGGGCGACGAGGCTCACGTCGCGGCGAACCGGGCCTTGTACCGGGAAAAGTTCGCCGCCGCCCTGCCGGTCATCCGGCCCCCGCTCGAGGCGGCAATGCCCGCGGGCGGGTTCTATCTCTGGATCCGCACGCCGATCGACGACGCGGCGTTCGCGCGGGGCCTGTACGGGAAATATAATGTCAGTGTCCTGCCGGGCAGCTACCTCGCGCGCGAAGCGCACGGGACCAACCCCGGCCGACAGTACGTCCGGGTCGCGCTCGTCGCGCCGCCGGACGAGTGCCTCGAGGGCGTGCGCCGGATCGCCGAGTTCGCCCGTTCAATCTCGATCTGAGAGGGGTCATGCCGGCACTGCAGGCGGTCATCGAAGCGGCGTGGGAGCGCCGCGCGGACCTTTCCCCCGCCACGACCGATCCGGAGCTCCGCGAGGCGGTCGACACGGTGCTCGCCAGGCTCGACCGGGGCGAGCTTCGGGTCGCGGAAAAGCTGGCTGGCGCCTGGCAGACCCGTCAATGGATCAAGAAAGCGGTGCTGCTGTCGTTCCGGTTGAGCGACAACCAGGTGATTCCCGGGACGTTCACCCGCTACTACGACAAGGTTCCGGTCAAGTTCGGAGCCTACGCGCCGGCGGATTTCGCCGCGGCCGGGTTCCGGGTGGTGCCGCCAGCGGTGGCGCGACGCGGCGCGTATGTGGCGCGCAACGTCGTGTTGATGCCCTCCTACGTCAACATCGGCGCGTACGTCGACGAGGGGACGATGGTCGACACCTGGGCGACCGTCGGCAGCTGCGCGCAGATCGGCAAGAACGTGCATCTTTCGGGCGGGGTGGGCATCGGCGGCGTCCTCGAGCCGCTGCAGGCCAACCCGACCATCATCGAGGACAACTGCTTCATCGGCGCCCGCTCGGAGATCGTCGAGGGCGTGATCGTCGAGGAGAACGCAGTGATCTCGATGGGCGTGTACATCGGCGCGAGCACCCGCATCTACGACCGGGCGTCCGGCGCGATCCTGCATGGCCGGGTGCCGGCCGGATCGGTAGTAGTTCCTGGTACCCTACCCTCGGCCGACGGAAAATACAGCCTTTATTGCGCCGTAATCGTGAAGCAGGTCGACGCCAAGACGCGCGCGAAGACCAGCATCAACGAGCTGCTCAGAGGGGACTGACGGCTCGCGGCGCGGTCCTTCAGGGGAACCCACCATGGCGATGAAACGGCTCCTCGAGCTGATGTCCGAGAAGAACGCCTCCGACATCTTCGTCTCGGTCGGCGCCCCGATCAGCATCAAGATCAACGGCGTGACGATGCCGATCAACCAGCAGATCGTCACCCCGGACGCGGTGCGCGCCCTGATGGCGGAAATCCTCAGCGAGCGGCAGCTCAAGGAGTTCGCCGAGGAGTGGGAGCTCAACACCTCCTACCCCATGCCCGGCCTCGGGAGCTTCCGCGTGAGCTGCTTCATTCAGCGCACGACCCCGGCGCTCGTGGTGCGCTTCATCCCCCGCGACATCCCCGCCTTCGACACGCTGGGCCTGCCGCCGGTGCTGAAGGAGGTCGTGCTCGAGAAGCGCGGGCTGATCCTGATGGTGGGTGCGACCGGCTCCGGCAAGTCGACCTCGCTCGCCGCGATGATCGATCACCGGAACACGACCACACCCGGCCACATCATCACGATCGAGGATCCGATCGAGTTCCTGTTCAAGCACAAGCGCTCGATCGTCAACCAGCGCGAGCTCGGGACCGACTCGAAGTCGTACCACGTGGCGCTGAAGAACGCCCTGCGCCAGGCCCCGGACGTGATTCTCATCGGCGAGATCCGCGACCGCGAGTCGATGAGCATGGCGATCGCCTACGCCCAGTCGGGCCACCTCTGTCTCGCCACGCTGCACGCGAACAACAGCTACCACACGCTCAACCGGATCATCAGCTTCTATCCGCTCGAGAGCCGGCCAGCGCTGCTGTCGGATCTCTCCTCGACCCTGCGCGTGATCAGCTCGCAGCGGCTGGTCAAGAACACGAAAGGCAGCCGGTGTCCTGCAGCCGAAGTGCTGCTCAACACCCGCCACATCGCGGAGCTGATCGAGGAAGGCAAGATCAACGAAATCAAGGAGGCGATCGACAAGAGCCTCTCGCCCGGCTCGCAGACCTTCGAGCAGGCGCTGTTCAGGATGTACCGGGAGGGCATCATCACCCAGGAAGAGGCGCTCGCGAACGCCGACTCCGCGAACAACCTCCTGTGGCTGATGAACAACGCCGACGCCGCGACGCCGCCGGCGACGATGGCGCCGAAGCCGGCGGCCGAGCAGCCGGTCGAGCGGGTCCCGGGCGGCGCCTCGTTCAGCGAGTTCAAGCTCACCTTCGACGACAAGGCGGCCTGAAGCGCCCGACCCGCTTCACCGCTACACTTCGCGCCGGACCCTTCGGCGCGAACGATCCTTGCGAATGAGCGACACCCTCGAGCTCGCGCGCGCGCTCATCGCGCGGCGCTCGGTTACGCCCGACGACGGCGGCTGCCAGGAGCTGCTCGCGGCGCGGCTTCGCCCGCTCGGGTTCCACGTCGAGCCGCTCGTGAGCAACGGCGTCACCAACCTGTGGGCGCGCCGCGGCACGCAGCCTCCGCTCGTCTGCTTCGCCGGCCATACCGACGTCGTGCCGACCGGGCCGCTCGGGCAGTGGCGATCGGATCCGTTCGTCCCGACCGAGCGTGACGGAAAGCTCTTCGGACGCGGCGCCGCGGACATGAAGACCTCCGTCGCCGCGTTCATCACCGCGACCGAGGCGTTCGTCCGCGCGCGACCCGATCACCGCGGCTCCATCGCGCTGCTGATCACCTCGGACGAGGAAGGCGTCGCAACCGACGGGACCGTCAAGGTCGTTGAACGCTTGGAGGGGCGCGGCGAGCGCATCGACTACTGCGTCGTGGGGGAGCCGACGTCGGTCGACCGGCTCGGCGACATGATCAAGAACGGCCGGCGCGGCTCGCTGTCGGGACGCCTGGTCGTAAAGGGCGTCCAGGGTCACGTTGCGTATCCGGACCGGTCGCGTAACCCGATCCACCAGCTTGCGCCGGCGCTCGCCGAGCTCGTGGCCACCCAGTGGGACCGCGGTACTGCGGACTTCCCGCCGACGAGCTGGCAGGTCTCCAACGTCCACGGCGGAACCGGCGCGACGAACGTCATCCCGGGCGAGCTCGAGCTGCAGTTCAACTTCCGGTTCTCGACCGCCAGCGCCGCGGAAGGGTTGAAGGCCCGAGTGGACGAGGTTCTCACGCGCCACGGCGTCGATTACGCGATCGAATGGACGCTCGGCGGCGAGCCTTTCCTCACGCCCCGCGGCGAGCTGGTTTCGGCCGCGCTCGCCGCCATCAGGGAAGTCACCGGCGTCGCGGCCGAGGTGTCGACGACCGGGGGCACCTCCGACGGCCGGTTCATCACGCGGATCTGCCAGCAGGTCGTCGAATTCGGCCCGGTCAACCAGTCCATCCACAGGCTGAACGAGCACATCGAGCTCGCCGCCATCGAGCCGCTGCGGCGGATCTACGAGCGCGTGCTCGAGAAGCTGCTCGCTTGAAGCGGACGACGAGGCGCCGCGAGAGCGGACCACGGACCGTCAGCGGGTGGCGGGAGGAGCTCGCCCGGCGGTTTGCGCGAGGAAAGCTCTTCTTCGGTCACGGCACTCACACCGCGCGTGATGAGGCCGCGTGGCTGGTGTGCCACGTCCTTCGAATTCCCTTCGGCGAGCTCGAGCGCGCCCTCGAACGACCGGTACCCGCTGCTGTGGCACGACGGCTCGAGCGCCTGGCGGCGCGCCGCATTGCAACGCGAGAACCGCTGGCGTACGTCCTGCGCGAGGCGTGGCTCGCCAATCACCGCTTCTACGTCGACCGGCGCGTCATCGTCCCCCGCTCGCACATCGCGGAGCTGGTGCCGAACCGGCTCGCGCCGTGGCTGCCGTGGGGTGAGGCGACGAGAGTGCTCGATCTCGGCGCCGGCTCGGGCTGTCTCGCGATCCTCGCCGCCCTCGCCTTCCCCAGGGCGCGCGTCGACGCGTCCGATGTGTCCGCGGCCGCGCTGGCCGTCGCGCGACGCAACGTGAAGTCGTATCGGCTCGGAAGGCGCATCCGCCCCGTGAGATCGGACCTGTTCGCGGCGCTGCCCGAGCGGTACGAGCTCATCCTCTGCAACCCGCCTTATGTTCCGGCAACCGAGATGCGCAGGCTGCCGGCGGAATACCGCGCCGAGCCGCGCCTCGCGCTCGCCGGCGGACGCGATGGGCTGAGCTTCGTGCGGCGGCTGCTCGCCGAGGCCGGCGATCATCTGGCGTCGAACGGCGTGCTCGTAATGGAGATTGGCGCGAATCGCAAGACGCTGGAAAAGGCCTTCCCGCGCCTGCCGTTCACCTGGCTTGCCACGAGCGCCGGCCAAGGCCTGGTGTTCCTCCTCCGACGGACCGAGCTCGCTGCGCGAGGTCAGTAGATCTGGTTGCGTGGCTGCCGGTTTGATGGCGCGATCACCGCCGACACAGGACCGGCTTTACTACGAGACCCTTGCCTGCGAACATCACCGGATGAACTGCGACAAGGAGTTCGACGCCGCGGCTTGAACTGCCCGCTGCCGCGCTTGCGCGCTAAGAAGGCCTGCGCCGGGGCGGGGATCGCGGGCATCCGCTCGGCCATCGAGCTCTGACCGATGGACCTGCCGACGTCGATCGACGCTGCCGGCGAGGAGTTGCGTACGGGCGGGACGACGTGCGTGCAGCTTACCCGCGCGGCGCTGGAGCGCATCGAGGCGCTGCAGCCGCGGCTCAACGCCTTCCTCACCGTGACGGCCGATGCGGCGCTGGCGCAGGCCGCGCGTCTCGATCGGGAGCTGCGCTCGGGAACGGACCGCGGTCCGCTGCACGGCATTCCGTTCGCCTGCAAGGATTGCCTCGATACCGCGGGCGTGCGCACCACCGTGGGCTCGCGGTACTTTGCCGATCGCGTGCCGGCGAGCGACGCCGTCGCGGTCGCGCGGCTCGCCGCCGCCGGCGCCGTCATGGTCGGCAAGACCAACATGAACGAGTTCGCCGCCGGAACCTCCGGAAAGAATGCGATCTACGGCGACGTGCGCAATCCGTGGGCGCTCGATCATTCTCCCGGCGGATCTTCCAGCGGCGCGGCGGCCGCGGTTGCATCCGGAATGGCGCTCGCGGCGGTGGGGACCGACGCGGGCGGCTCGATCCGGGTGCCGGCCGCGTGCACCGGCATCGTCGGCATCCGACCGTCTTTCGGACGAGTTCCGGTCGCGGGCTCGTTTCCCCGGTCGTTCAGCTTTGACGTGGTGGGGCCGCTGGCGCGTTGCGTCCGCGATTGCAGCCTGCTGCTCCGCGCCATGGCCCCCGCGGAGGACTACGCCGCCGGCCTGGAAGCCGGTATCGCGGGGCTTCGCCTCGGGGTGCTGCGCGGGCTCTCCGCCATGGGCGTCGACCGCGAGGTGGAGCAGGCGGTGGCGGCGGCCGTCGAGCAGCTCCGCGCGCTCGGTGCGCAAGCGAGCGAAGTCGACGTGCCCGGCGTGTCCGATCCGCTCGCCCACGGCGCGCTGCTCGAGATCATGCTGTTCGAGTTCAACCGCATCCTGGGCGAGGCGTTCCGCGCCTGTCGCAACCCGGACGAGGTGTTCGGCCCGGTGGTGTGCGCGAACATCCGCCGCGGCATGGAAATCAGCGCGCCGAGCTACCGTAAGGCATTGGCGGCGCGGGCCGATCAGGCGGCGGCGATCCGCGCGGTCTTCGCGCAGGTGGACGCGCTCGTGACGCCGGTGCTGCCGATGCTCACGCCGCGCCTCGATGCACCCGCGCCGCTCTTCGACCGCCAGCGCCAGTTCATGATACCGTTTAGCTCCGCGGGGCTACCGGCGATCTCGATTCCATGCGGCGCCGCCCCGCAAGGCCTGCCGATCGGCATGCAGGTCGTCGGTGACCGGCTGCAGGAGGGCCTGCTGTTCCGGGTGGCGCGAGCCTACGAGTCGACAACCGAATGGCACACCATGCCGTGGCGGTTCACATCCGAAAGGGGAGGCGAGGCATGACCCATCGATTTCTGAGAGTCGTCGTCGCAGGGCTGCTCGTCGCAATGCCGGCAATGGGCGCCGTTGCGCAGCAGAAGGTGCTGAAGTTCATCCCGCAGGCGGACCTGCGCATCCTCGATCCGATCGCCACTACCGCGTACATCACGCGCAACCACGGCTACATGGTGTACGACACGCTGTTCGCGATGGACGCGAGCTTCCAGGTCAAGCCGCAGATGGTCGGCCGGCACGAGATCAGCAAGGACCAGCTGACCTACACCTTCACGCTGCGCGACGGGCTCAAGTTCCACGACGGCCAGCCGGTGCGCTCGGCCGACTGCATCGCCTCGATCGAGCGCTGGGCCAAGCGCGATGCGCTCGGCCAGAAGCTCGCGGAGGCGACCCAGTCGTGGAGCGCGGTCAACGACAAGACTTTCCGGCTGCAGCTCAAGAGGCCGTTCCCGCTCGCCCTCGAGGCGCTCGCCAAGCCCTCGTCGAACGTGCCGTTCATCATGCCCGAGCGCATCGCCAAGACCGATGCCTTCAAGAACATCGACGACGCGACCGGCTCCGGGCCGTTCAAGTTCGTCAAGGCCGAGTGGGTACCGGGCAACAAGGTGGTGTATGTCAAGAACACCGACTACATCCCGCGCAAGGAGGCGCCGTCGTGGGCCTCGGGCGGCAAGGTCGTCAAGGTCGACCGCGTCGAGTGGATCTACATCCCGGATTCGGCGACGGCCGCGGCCGCGCTCAACGCCGGCGAGGCCGACTGGTGGGAGCAGATGCCGCCCGACCTGATTCCCCTGCTCTCGCGGAACAAGGACATCACGGTCAAGAACATCGACCCGCTCGGCTCGATGGGCATGATCCGCTTCAACTTCCTCTATCCGCCGTTCAACCATCCGAAAATGCGGCAGGCGCTCCTCTATGCCGTCAATCAGCAGGACTACGTGATCGGCATCGCCGGCGACCCGAAGAACGGCCATCCGTGCTACTCGTACTTCACCTGCGGCACGCCGCTCGCGTCCGAGGTCTCCGCCGAGCCGCTCAAGGGCAAGCGCGACCTCGAGAGGGCCAAGCAGCTGGTCAAGGAGTCCGGCTACAAGGGCGAGAAGATCGTCATCATCGATGCGACCGACCAGCCGATCGTGCATTCCCAGTCCCTGCTCACCCTGGAGAACCTGAAGAAGCTCGGGCTGAACGCCGAAATCCAGGCCGGCGACTGGGGAACGCTGATCACCCGCCGCGCGGTAAGGGAACCGATCGACCGCGGCGGCTGGTCGATCTTCCACACCTGGCTGGTGGGTCCCGACATGGTCAATCCCGCGGTCAACTTTCCGCTGCGCGGCACCGGCGACAAGGCCTGGTTCGGCTGGCCGACCGATCCCAGGATGGAGGAACTCCGCGAAGCCTGGTTCGCCGCCTCCGATGCGGCGAGCTCCAAGAAGGCCGCCGACGCGGTGCAGCGCCGGGCGTTCGAGTTCGTGCCTTTCATCCCGACCGGGCAGTTCATCCTGCCGACGGCGTATCGCTCGAACATCACCGGCGTGATCATCGCCCCCATCAACCTGCTCTGGAACGTGGAGAAAAAGTAGCCCCGGGGCCGGTGCTCGTATAGGTGTTCGCCTATGTAGTCCGGCGGCTGTTCGCGACCATCGTCGTCATGGCGGTGGTCGCGTTCGTGGTGTTCCTGCTGCTGTACCTCACTCCCGGCGACCCGGCCGCGATCCTGGCCGGCGACGCCGCCACCAGCGACGACATCCGGCGCATCCGCGAGAAGCTCGGCCT
Organism: Burkholderiales bacterium; assembly: GCA_050741515.1. Classification (GTDB taxonomy): domain Bacteria; phylum Pseudomonadota; class Gammaproteobacteria; order Burkholderiales; family SG8-39; genus DATEDA01. The sequence goes on along the minus strand of JBOIFD010000414.1, from coordinate 16,772 downwards.
GGACGAGCCGTTCCTGGTGCGCTTCGGCGGCTGGGTGTCGCGGCTCCTGCACGGCGACCTCGGCATCTCGATCTTCACCAACCTGCCGGTCACGCACCTGATCGCGCAGCGCATCGAGCCGACCCTGTCCCTCACCGTGTGCACCCTGCTGGTTTCGGTGCTGATCGCGGTGCCGCTGGGCGTGGTCGCCGCCGCGCGCGCCGGCACCTGGATCGACCGCCTGGTGATGGCCTTCTCGGTGCTCGGTTTCTCGCTGCCGGTGTTCGTGCTGGCGTATATCCTGATCCTCACGTTTTCGATCGGCCTCGACTGGCTGCCGGTGCAGGGCTATCGCCCGATCCGCGAGGGCGTGTGGGAGTGGGCGCGCCACCTGATCCTGCCCAGCAGCGCGCTGGGCACCGTCTACATCGCGCTGATCGCGCGCATCACCCGTGCCAGCATGCTCGACGTACTGGCCCAGGACTACGTGCGCACCGCCCAGGCGAAGGGCCTGGCGCCCGGCGAGGTGCTGGTCGGGCACGCTCTGAAGAACGCCGCGGTGCCGATCGTGACGGTGATCGGCATCGGCATCGCGTTGCTGATCGGCGGCGCGATCGTGACCGAGACGGTATTCGCGATCCCGGGCATCGGCCGGCTCACCGTCGATTCGATCCTGCGCCGCGACTACCCGATCATCCAGGGGGTGGTGCTGATCTTCTCCGGCGCCTACGTGCTGATAAACCTCGCGGTAGACCTGAGCTACATGTTCCTCGATCCGCGCATCCGCTACTGACATGGATGCGATCGCTGCCGGCGCGCCGGTCTCCGCTTCCCCGACCTGGCGGCGCTTCGGAAGCGCGTTCCGCCGCCATCCGACCGCCATCGCCGGCGGCGTGATCCTGCTGGCGATGGTCCTGGTGGCGCTGCTCGCCCCGTGGCTGGGCACGGTGGACCCGCAGGCGGTCGCGCCGGTGCGGCGCTTGAAGCAGCCCTCGGCCGAGTTCTGGTTCGGCTCGGACATGATGGGACGCGACGTCTATAGCCGGGTGCTGTTCGGGGCGCGAGTTTCGCTGACCGTGGGCATCGCGGTCGCGATCGTGAGCACGCTGCTCGGCCTGGCGATCGGGTTGACTACCGGCTTCGTGCGCTGGCTGGACGCGATCGTCATGCGCGTCATGGACGGCCTGATGTCGATCCCGCCGGTGCTGCTGGCGATTGCCCTGATGGCGCTCACCAAAGCGAGCATCGAGAACGTGATCGCCGCCATCACCCTCGCCGAGGTGCCGCGCGTGGTGCGGCTGGTGCGCAGCCTGGTGCTGACCCTGCGCGAGGAGCCCTACGTCGCCGCCGCCATCGCCGCGGGCACCAGTATGCCGCGCATCCTGCTGCGCCATATCCTGCCGAACATCGTCGCGCCGCTGCTGGTGCAGGCGACCTACGTGTGCGCCTCGGCGATGATCACCGAGGCGATCCTGTCGTTCATCGGCGCCGGCACGCCGCCCAACATCCCGAGTTGGGGCAACATCATGGCCGAGGCCCGCAGCCTGTTCCAGATCGCGGGCTACCTGATCCTGTTCCCGGGCGTGTGCCTGTCGGTCACGGTGCTGGCGGTCAATCTGCTCGGCGACGGCATGCGCGACGCGCTCGATCCGCGTCTCGCGCGGCGCATGTGACGCAATGGGCGCGAGCGCTGAGCCGCTGCTCGAGGTCGACGGCCTGAAGACCTACTTCTTCACGCGCGACGGCGTGGTGCGTGCGGTCGACGGCGTGTCGTTTGCCGTCTACCCGGGGGAAACGCTGGCGGTGGTCGGCGAATCGGGCTGCGGCAAGAGCGTGACGTCGCTGTCGGTCCTGCGCCTGATCGCCTCGCCGCCGGGACGCGTGGTGGCCGGGCGGGTCAGGTTCCAGGGCCGGGACCTGCTGGCGCTGCCCGAGCGCGAGATGCGCAAGCTCCGCGGCAACGAGATCTCGATGATCTTCCAGGAGCCGATGACCTCGCTCAACCCGGTGCTCACCATCGGCAGGCAGATCGCCGAAGCCCTCACTCTGCACCGCGGGCTGTCCCGAACTGCGGCGCTGGAGCGCGCCATCGAGATGCTGCGGCTGGTGGACATCCCCGAGCCGGGGCGGCGCGCGGGCGAGTATCCGCATCAGCTGTCCGGGGGCATGCGCCAGCGGGTGATGATCGCGATGGCGCTCGCCTGCAACCCGCGGCTGCTGATTGCCGACGAGCCGACCACGGCGCTGGACGTCACCATCCAGGCGCAGATCCTCGACCTGATGCGCGCGCTGAAGGAAAAGTCCGGCGCCGCGATCGTGCTGATCACCCACGACCTGGGCGTGGTCGCCGAGATGGCGCAGCGGGTGGTGGTGATGTACGCCGGCCGCAAGGTCGAAGAGGCCCCGGTCGAGCTGCTGTTTGCCCGCCCGCGCCATCCCTACACGCGCGGCTTGCTGAGCTCGATTCCGCGGCTGGGCGAAGCCGCCGCCGGCCGCAGGCGCCTGGCGGAAATCCCCGGGCTGGTGCCTTCGCTGCGCGAGGAGATTTCCGGCTGCATCTTCGCGGCGCGCTGCCGGCACGCGACCGAGCGCTGCCGGCAGGAGTATCCGCCGCTCGAGGCCAAGGGCGCCGGACACTCGGTCGCCTGCTGGGAAGCGGACCGGATCGCGGCGGAGGCTCCGTGAGCCCGCCGGGCCGCCCCAAGGGCGAACCCCGAGCGCGCGAGCGCGAAGGTAGTCCAATGCGCCCGCCGGGCCGCCCCAAGGGCGAACCCCGAGCGCGCGGTGCGAGGGTCGTCGAATGAGCGTGCTGCTCGAGGTGAAGCACCTTACCAAGCACTACCCGGTGCGCAAGGGCGTGCTCTCGCGGGTGAGCGGCAAGGTGCACGCGGTTGACGACGTGAGCTTCCGCATCAGCGAAGGCGAGACGCTCAGCCTGGTGGGCGAGAGCGGCTGCGGCAAGTCGACCACCGGCAAAGCCATCCTCCGGCTGATCGACGTCACCTCGGGCAGCGTCGAATGGCGCGGCCGGCGCATCGACACGCTCCGGGCGGCGGAAATGCGCCCGTTCCGGCGCGAGCTGCAGGCGGTGTTCCAGGACCCGTACTCCTCGCTCAATCCGCGCATGCGCGCCGCCGACATCGTCGCCGAGCCGATCCGCAACTTCGAGAGCGCGGCGAAGGGCGAGATCCGGGACCGCGTGGCGATGCTGTTCGGCAAGGTCGGCCTGCGCGCCGACCAGATGGTGAAGTATCCCTACGAGTTCTCGGGCGGGCAGCGGCAGCGCCTCGGCATCGCGCGCGCGCTCGCACCCAATCCGCGCCTCATCGTCTGCGACGAGCCGGTTTCCGCGCTCGACGTGTCGGTGCAGGCGCAGGTGATCAACCTGCTGATGGACCTGCAGGACGAGCTCGGGCTGTCGTACCTGTTCGTGGCCCACGACCTGGCGGTGGTCGAGCATATCAGCCACCGCGTGGCGGTGATGTACCTGGGCAAGATCGTCGAGCTGACCGACAAGCGCTCGCTGTTCGCGAATCCGCAGCATCCCTACACCGAGGCGCTGCTCTCGGCGGTGCCGGTGCCCGAGCCGAATGCGAAACGCAAGCGCGTCATTCTCTCGGGTGACGTGCCCAGCCCGACCAACCCGCCCTCGGGCTGCCGTTTCCACACTCGCTGTCCCTATGCGATCGAGCGCTGCCGGCAGGAGGAGCCGGCGATGAAGGAGCTGCGGCCGGGGCACTTCGCGGCCTGCCACCTGCGCGGCTAGGGTCCCGCGCTTCCAGGTGCTTGAATCTGGGGCCTGGCGCTCGCCGGCGGACGCGACGGGCTGAGTTTCCTGCGACGGTTGATCGCCGAAGCGGCCGATCATCTATGGGTGCTTTCGGGGTTTCAAGCGTTTCTGTTACTGTCCGTAGGCGCGTTCCACTGCCGCGGAGGAGCGGAGGAAATGAAGCTCGACTGGCCGACCGACCGTCTCGACTTCGTGCCGATCACCGAGCGGCCGCCGTTGCCGCTGCCGGGCGGCGCCCGGGTGGTGGTGTGGCCGTGCGTCAACGTCGAGCACTGGGCGATCGATCAGCCGATGCCGCGCACGGTGGTCAACCCGCCGGGCGGCGCGGCCAGAAGCGTGCCCGACATTCCGAACTGGGCGTGGCACGAGTACGGCAACCGCGTCGCCTTCTGGCGGATGAAGAAGATCCTCGATGAATTCGGCGTGCGCGCCTCGCTGGTGCTCAACGGCTCGGTATGCGACGTCTATCCGCAGATCGTCGACGCCTGCCTGGCGTCGGGCTGGGATCTCGTCGGGCACGGCTGGATCCAGCGCGCGTTGCCGGCGGTGCGCGACCAGCGCAGGATGATCCAGCGCGTCTTCAAGCGCCTCGCGGAGTATTCCGGAAAGCCGCCAAAGGGCTGGCTGGGGCCGGCGCTGGCCGAGACGCACGAGACGGTGGACTGGCTGGCCGAGGCCGGCTTCGAGTACGTCGCGGACTGGGTGCTCGACGACCAGCCGGTCGATCTGCGCACCCGGCACGGCACGCTGGTCAGCATCCCGTACACGCAGGAGCTGAACGACCTGGGGATGCTGCTGATCCAGGGGCATCGGGCCGCGGAATACGCGGATCGAGCGATCGACCAGTTCGGTCAGCTGATCGAGGACGCCGCCGACGGCTCGTCGCGGGTGATGTGCTTCACGATGCACCCGTACATCATGGGCGTGCCGCACCGCGTCAAGCACTTGCGCCGCATCCTCGAGCACGTGTGTCGCCGACCCGACGCAGTGATATGGACCGGCGAGCAGATCCTCGAGTGGTACAAGAGCGTGCGTCCCAAACCCGGCTGGCCGCCGGTCAAAGGCGGGGCGGGCGGAAAAAAGAAGGCGGAAAGGGCGCGGTCCTGAGCAGCCCAAGTAATCAACTGCTCATATAATGCAGCCGGGAGCGCTTCAGCCGCTTCCGTTCTGCCACGCACGGGACCCGCACGCGGGGGGGTCGGCAAGGTGCGCTGACGCAAAGGGAGCCGGCGATTGGATTTGCATTTCTGGCTGATCCAGGCGTTCAACGGGATTTCCTACGGCGCGCTGCTGTTCCTGCTCGCCGCGGGACTGACGCTGATCTTCGGCGTGATGCGGATCGTCAACCTCGCGCACGGCGCCTACTTCCTGCTCGGGGGCTACGTCGCGCTGTCGGTGATCGGGGCGACGGGGTCCTGGCTGCTCGCCCTGCCGGTGGCCGCCCTCGCCATCGCCGTCGTCGGGCTCGTCATGGAGCGCGCGTTCCTGCGCCCGCTGGGGCTTGATCCGCTGCGCCAGGTGCTGCTGACGGTGGGCTTCGCGTTCCTGTTCCAGCAGGCGGCGCTCGACATCTGGGGCGGCGACAACCTGATCATCGACCCGCCCGCGGCGCTCAACGAGACGCTCGTGGTTTCGGGTCTGCACCTGCCCGTGTACCGCATCTTCATGATCGGCGTCGCGGTCGCGATCGGCCTCGCGCTGTGGCTGATCATGGAAAAGACGCGCATGGGCGCGGTGGTGCGCGCCGCAGTCGACGATTCCCAGATGGCGCGCGGCGTGGGCATCGACACCTCGCGCGTATCGATGCTCATCTTCGCGCTGGGCGCGTTCCTCGCCGCGCTGGGCGGCGTGATCGGCGGCGCCTTTCTCGGCATCTACCCCGGGCTCGATTTCGAGATCCTGCCGATCGCCTTTGCGGTGGTGATCATCGGCGGCATGGGGAGCCTCGCCGGCGCCGCCGTCGGCAGCCTGCTGGTGGGGCTTGCCGACAACCTGGGCAAGGCGCTCTTTCCGGAGATCGCGTATTTCACGCTCTATGCCCCGATGGTCCTGATTCTGGCAGTGAAACCCACCGGCCTGCTGGGCCGGGAGTGAGCGGCGCGATGAGCAGCCGCAGCAAAGTCCTCGCGGTGATCGGATGTCTGCTCGCCTTGGCGGCCGCGGCGCCGTTCGCGAGCCCGTACGTCATGCTGCTCATCACGCAGGCGCTGGTGTTCGGCATCGTGGCGATGAGCCTCGACCTGCTGCTCGGTTACACCGGGCTCCCTTCGCTCGGCCAGGCGGCCTACCTGGGCGTGGGCGCGTACCTGACGGCGATTCTCGCCACCCGGTACGGGTTCGGTCTGGGGTGGGGCTTCTGGCTGGTGATCGTGCTGGCCATGTTCGCCGGCGCGGCGCTCGCCGCCGTCTTCGGGCTGTTCGCGATTCGCGCGAGCGGCGTGTATTTCCTGATGATCACGCTGGCGCTGGGAATGTGCGTCTGGGGGCTCGCGTACCGGTGGAACTCGCTCACCGGCGGCGACAACGGCATCAACCTGCCGGGGCGCCCCGAGTTCGGCATCCAGCTCGCCGACGACGTGACGTTCTTCTACGTGGTGTTCGGCTTTTTCGTCGCGTCGCTTGCGGCGCTGTACCTGCTGGTCAGGTCGCCCTTCGGCCGGAGTCTGGTGGGGATCCGCGAGCGCGAGGCGCGCATGCGCATCCTCGGCTACAACGTTTGGCTGCACAAGTACATTGCGTTCGTCATCGCGGGCGCCTTCGGCGGTCTCGCCGGGGTGCTATGGGCCTTCCTCGGAGGTATCGTGAGCCCTGGCGACGTGATCCTGACGACCTCGGTAGACATCCTGCTGATGGTGGTGCTGGGCGGTCCGGGCACGCTGGTCGGCGGGGCGGTCGGCGCCGCGGTCGTCGTCTTCCTGCGCGACTACCTGGCCACGCTGGTGCCATGGTGGCAATACGTGCTGGGTGGAGTCTACGTGCTGACGATTTTTTATCTTCCAGGCGGCCTGATGGGCATTCCGGAACGGGTTAGCCGCTGGCGGGCGCAGTCGGCCACCCGCCAGCCGGCGGACAAGTTGAGCTCCGCAACCTAGTGAGGAAGGAGAAGAGCCATGCAAGACAGACGAGCACGAGGATTCAGTGGCAAGGTGATCGTGGTATCGCTGGCGTTCGGCATGACCGCGGGCGCGGCCCCGGCCGCGGCGCAGGAGCTGCGCGTCGGGTTTCTCGCGCCGATGACGGGGATCTTCGCCCAGATCGGCAAGGACATGTCCAACGGCTTCCAGATGTACGTCGACGAGGTTGGGGGAAGTTTCGCCGGCGCCAAGGTGACGTTCATCCTGGAGGACGGCGAAGGCAAGCCGCCGGTCAACGTGCGCAAGGCCGAGAAGCTGGTGCGCCAGGACAAAGTCCACATGCTCATCGGCGGCCTGCTCGCCTCGACGGGTTACGCGCTGGCGCCGGTGAGCACACGGCTGAAGACCATCTACATCCCGACGGTCCCGGCGGCGGACGACCTGACGCAGCGCGAGCTCGGCAAGTATCCCTACGTCGTGCGCACGGGCTGGACCAGCTCCCAGCCGAGCCATCCGTTCGGGCAGTGGGCCTGCGACCAGGGCTACAAGAAGGTCGTCACCATCGGCGCGGACTACGCCTTCGGCTACGAGGTCGTCGGCGGATTCCAGAAGGCGTTCGAGGATTGCGGCGGCAAGGTGATCCAGAAGATCTGGCCGCCGATCGGCACCAAGGACTTCGGGCCGTACCTTCCGACCATCAAGCCCGACGCCGACGCGATCTTCACGCTGATGGTCGGGCCGATGTCGCTGGCGTTCCCGAAGCAGCTCGCGGCGGCCGGGAACAAGAAGCCGGTCATCGGCGGCGGCACAAGCTACGACGAGTTCGTTCTTCCCGCGATGGGCGACGAGGTCCTCGGCCACGTCTCGGCGCTGCAGTACAGCGCCGCGCTGGAGACCCCGAAGAACCAGGCGTTCGTGAAGAAGTACCGCGAGAAATACGGCAAGGTGCCGTCGTACTACTCCGAGACCAACTACACCACGGCCCAGATGATCCACGAGGTCATGAAGCAGACCAAGGGCAAGTGGCCCGGGCCGGAGCGCTTCATCAAGATCCTCACCAGCCTCAAGGTCGACGCCGTGCGGGGCCCGGTGCACTTCGACGACATGCGCAATCCGGTGCAGAACATCTACGTCAAGAAAGTCGAGAAGAAGAAGATGTTCGGCTTCGGCCAGGAAGAGCTCTGGAACACGGTGATCAAGACCTATCCGGCCGTCGGCCAGTTCTGGAAGTACGATCGGAAGGCGTTCCTGAAGCAGCCGGTCTACAGCCGGGACTTCCCGCCGTGCAAGTACTGCGAGTGAGGCGCTGATCGGGGCAAGGCCTGCATGCGTACCGCGCTGGAGCTCAAGGGGCTGTCGAAGAGCTTCGGCGGCCTGGCCGCCGTCCACGGCGTCACGCTGCAGGTCTTCCCGGGCGAGCGCAAGGCGATCATCGGGCCGAACGGCGCCGGCAAGACCACGCTGTTCAACCTCATCACGGGCGTCCTGCCGCCGACTCTGGGACAGGTGCTGCTGTTCGACCGCGACGTCACCGGCTGGCCGAGCCACCGGCGCACCGCCCTCGGCATGGCGCGCACCTTCCAGATCACGAGCCTCTTTCCCAAGCTCACCGTGCTGGACAACGTGCTGCTCGCCATCGCGGGGGTGAAGCCGACGAAGTTCGTGATGTGGCGGCCGCTGTCCAGCTATCGCGACCTGTACGCCAAGGCGCGCCGCCTGCTCGAGGAGGTCGATTACTGGGATCGCCGCGATGTCGAGGTGCGCAACCTGTCGCACGGCGAGCAGCGCCAGATCGAGATCGTGCTGGGGCTCGCGAGCGACCCGAAGATCCTGCTGCTGGACGAGCCCGCCGCCGGGCTCGCCTCCGGGGAGTCGCGCGAAATGGCGGCGTTTCTCAAGCGGCTCGATGCGAATCTGGCGATCCTGCTCATCGAGCACGACATGGACGTGGTGTTCGACGTGGTCGACCACATCTCCGTGCTGCATTTCGGGCAGGTGGTCGAGTCGGGGTCGACGGACAGCGTGCGTCGCAGCGCCAAGGTGCAGGAAATCTATCTCGGGACGGGCTGAGCGATGGCGATCCTGGAGGTCCAGGACATCCATACCTTCTACGGCGACGCCTACGTCCTCCAGGGACTCAGCCTGAGCCTCGAGGAAGGCCAGATTCTCGGCCTGCTCGGCCGCAACGGCGTGGGCAAGACCACCCTGGTGAACTCGATCGTGGGGTTCAACCCCCCGCGCCGCGGCAAGGTCGTGTTCAAGGGCCTGGACATCACGCACGTGTCCTCGTTCGAGACGGTGCGCGGCGGCATGGGGCTGGTGCCCCAGGGCCGCCGCGTGTTCCCCTCGCTGAGCGTCGAGGAAAACCTGCTGGTGGCCGAGCGCGGCGCCGGGCGCCGCGGCTGGAACCTGGCGCGGGTCTACGCGCTATTCCCCCGTCTCGAGGAGCGGCGCGCGCAGCGCGCCAAGACCCTGTCCGGCGGCGAGCAGCAGATGCTCGCGATCGGGCGCGGCCTGATGACCAATCCGGACTGCCTGATCCTGGACGAGCCGTCAGAAGGGCTCGCGCCGATCATCATCCAGGGCGTGTGGGAGGCGGTCGCAAAGCTGAAGGAACAAGGCCTGTCGATCCTCCTGGTCGAGCAGAACGCGGCGCTCGCCATCAGGCTGGTCGACTACGTGCACGTGATGAGCAAAGGCCGCGTCGTTCACTCCAGCGCGCCGCAAGCCCTCTGGGCGAACGAGGAAGTCAAGTCCGCCTACTTGGGCATCTGACACTCCAAGGAGAGGTGGCGACCTTCTCCGGGCGGGGTAAAGGCAAGAAACCCCAAGCCTGCGGGCTTGCCGCGCCGCAGGTGTTCGTCGCCAAGCGCGTCGTGGTCTACCGCATCATCGCCGCGCGCATCCCGGAAGGATCCGGACTGGTGCCGCGGCCGTTGACCGTGATGGTGAACCCGGTGATCACGCCGAAAACCGGGCGCAAGCCCCCGGGATGGGAGCGCTGCCTGTCCATTCCCGGGCTGCTCGCGCGCGAGGTGCACGAAAGTCCCAAGGGAATCGACCCGCTCTTCGTGGATCTGGTCGAGCGCTGGCCAGGCCGCCAGCGCTGGTCCCCGTAACTGTGCAACAATCGCGGCACCCGGATTCCTTCTTCTAACCCAGGCAAATGAGGGAGGGTTTCATGTCCGCATCGATGATCTGCATCCGCAGTCTTGCCGTTGCCTTGCTGGCCACCGTGCTGTGCGTCGCACCGCCCTTCGCGCTCGCGCAGAAGCGCGGCGGCACGCTGGTGCAGCTCACGCAGCCGGAGCCGCCGACGCTCGCCTCCTACCTCAGCACCTCCGGTCCCATCGGCCAGGTGACGGCGAAGATCTACGACGGGCTGCTCGAGTATGGCTTCGACATGAAGCCGCAGCCTGGGCTGGCGCAATCCTGGACCGTGGCGCCGGACGGCAAGACCGTGACCTTCAAGCTGCGCAAGGGCGTCAAGTTCCACGACGGCAAACCTTTCAGCAGCGCGGACGTGCAGTTCGCCGTCATGGATGTGCTGAAGAAGGTGCACCCGCGCGGCATCAACACCTTCAAGGAAGTCATCGCGGTCGAGACACCCGATGCACTGACCGCCGTGTTCAAGCTCGCCAACGCCGCGCCCTACATGATGGCCGCGCTCTCCGGCTACGAGTCGCCGATGATCCCGAAGCACGTCTTCGGCAGCGGCGACATCCGCACGCACGACAGCGCGAACAAACCCGTGGGCACCGGGCCGTTCAAGTTCGTCGAATGGCGGCGCGGCGAGCTGGTGCGCCTGGACCGCAACCCGGACTACTGGCGCTCCGGCCAACCTTACCTCGACCGCATCGTGGTGCGCTTCATCCCCGATTCGGCGACCCGCACCGCGCTGCTGGAGAAGGGCGACGCGCACGTGGCGGGCTTCGGCGCCGTCCCCTACAACGACGTCAAGCGGCTCGCGGCGCTGCCCACGATCGAGGTCACGACCAAGGGCTACGAAATGATCTCGCCCGTGGTCGAGCTGCTCATCAACACCAAGCGGCCGCCATTCGACAACATGAAAGTGCGCCAGGCGGTGTCGTACGCCGTGAACCGCAAGTTCGCGATCGACAACATCTGGTTCGGCTTCGGCAAGCCGGCGACCGGCGCGATCAGCTCGAACTTCCAGGCCGCCGGCCTGTACACGCCGAACGTGCGCAACTACAGCGTGCCGAACGCGGTCGAGATGGCGAACAAGCTGCTGGACGAGGCGGGCTTCCCGCGCAAGGCCGACGGCATCCGTTTCGAGATGGTGCACGACATGACGCCGTACGGCGAGGAGTGGCAGCGTTTCGGCGAGGCTGTGCAGCAGCAGCTCGCGCAGGTCGGCATCAAGGCGACGCTGCGCTACGAGGACGTGCCGACCTGGCTGAAGCGCATCTACACCGACTACGACTATTTCATCACCTCGAACTTCCTCTACAACCTCGCCGACCCGGTGCTGGGCGTGCATCGCGCGTTCCATTCCGCCCTCATCAAGCAGGGCACCGTGTTCGTCAATGGATCGCGCTGGAGCTCCCCGCAGGCCGACGAGCTGATGAACAAGGCCGCGCTCGAGCCCGACGCCGCCAAGCGCGGCGCCCTCTACGCCGAGCTGCAGAAGCTCACCGCTGAGGCCGCCCCGATCGTCTGGGTGCACGAGCTGCTGTTTCCGACGGTACTGAACAAACGCTACAAGGACGTGATCGTGTCGCCGCTGGGCATCTACGGCGCCTACAATCGCGCGTGGCTGGACCGCTGAGGGACGTATGCGCGGCTGAACGCCTTCCCGCGCCCGGCCGCGGGAAGGCGCGCCGCGCGCGCCGGATCGCCTGATGGCGTTCGGCCCCAGGACTCTCCGTTATATCGCACGCAGGCTGGCGCAGGCGGTGCCGATCGTCCTCGGCATCGTGGTGCTGAATTTCCTGCTGCTGCAGCTCGCCCCGGGCGACGCGGCGACGGTCCTCGCGGGCGAGGCCGGCGGCGCCCCGCCCGAGTACATCGCGCTGCTGCGCGAGCGCTTCGGGCTGGACCGGCCGATGCACGTGCAGCTGCTGCTGTACATGAGGAACGTGCTGACCCTGGACCTTGGCTACTCGTTCAGGAACAGCATGCCGGTCACCGAGCTGATTTTCGGCCGGCTCGGCCCGACGCTGCTGCTGATGGGGACGACGCTGCTCGTTTCGGTGCTCAGCGGCGTGCTGCTCGGGCTTCTCGCGGCGACCGCGGTGAACACCTGGCGCGACCGCGTCATCTCGGTTGCGGCGGTGATCGCCTATGCGACGCCGCTGTTCTGGATCGGCCTGATGCTGATCCTGCTGTTCTCGATCAAGCTCGACTGGCTGCCGACGACCGGAATGGAGGACGTCGTCGCCTTCAACGAAGGCTGGGTCCGCGTTCTCGACATCGCGCGCCACCTGGTGCTGCCGACAGTGACGCTGTCACTGTTCTACATGGCGCTCTACACGCGCATGATGCGCGCCGCGATGCTGGACCAGCGCGGCATGGACTACGTGGTCACCGCGCGATCCAAGGGGCTGGCGGAGCGGCTCATCACATATCGCCACGTGCTGCGCAACGCCGTGCTGCCGGTGGTGACGATGGCCGGCGTCCAGGTCGGCAGCCTGCTTGGCGGATCGGTGGTCGTCGAGTCGGTATTCGCCTGGCCGGGTCTGGGTCAGCTCGCCTTCCAGAGCCTGTTCGCGCGCGACTTCAACCTGCTGCTGGGAATCTTCTTTCTGTCCGCGTGCCTGGTGGTGGTCGTGAACCTCGTCGTCGACCTGGTCTATCTGGCGCTCGATCCGCGCATCAAGGTGGGTTGATTCGCATGCCGCAGTCGTTCTGGCGCCGGTTCGTTCGCAATCGCCCGGCCGCGTGCGGGCTCGCGTTTCTCGTCCTCGTGGTCCTGCTGTCGCTCGGCGCCCCGCTGCTTTTTCCCGGCGACCCGTTCCGCATCGTCGGCAAGCCTTTCCTGCCGCCCTTCGGCGCCTACCTCTTCGGCACCGACTCCTTGGGACGCGACATTGCCGCTGGCATCGCGCACGGCGGCCGCACGTCGCTGATGGTGGGCCTGGTCGCGACCTTTTTCGCGGTTTCCGTCGGTACGCTCCTCGGCGCGGTCGCCGGCTTCTACCGGGGCTGGATCGACGATGCGCTGATGCGGTTCACCGAATTCTTCCAGACCATTCCGACGTTCCTGTTCGCGATCGTCCTGGTGGCGATCATGTCGCCCTCGAGGGGCAGCATCATCCTCGCCATCGCCGTCATAAGCTGGCCTCCGATCGCGCGCCTGGTACGCGGCGAATTCATGGCGATGCGCGAGCGCGAGTTCGTTCAGGCAGCGGTCTGCCTGGGCATGACCGACCCGGCGATCATCTTCCGCCAGATCCTGCCCAACGTGCTTTCGCCCATCATCGTCGCGGGCTCGCTGATGGTTGCAACTGCGATTCTCATCGAGGCTGCGCTCGCTTTCCTCGGACTTGGCGACGCGAACGCAATGAGCTGGGGTTTCATGATCGGGGCCGGCCGCAGCTTCCTGCGCGACGCCTGGTGGCTGTGCGCGATCCCGGGAGTCGCCATCCTGTTCACGGTGCTGAGCATCAACCTCGTCGGCGAGGGCGTCAACGACGCCCTCAATCCGCGGCTGCGCACGGTATGAGCGGCCCGGCGCTGCTCGCGCTGCACGGCGTGAGCGTCGCGCTGCCGGCGTGGGCCGATCGCAAGCTCGCGGTGAGCGACGTCTCCCTCGAGCTGCGCCGCAACCAGATCCTCTGCGTGGTCGGCGAGTCCGGGTCAGGCAAGTCGGTTCTGGCGCGCTCGATCATGGGCCTGCTGCCCGCACCCCATGTGCGTGTCAGCGGCGGACGCGTCGTCTTCGACGGTGAAGACCTGCTCAAGGCCGTGCCAGAGCGCATGCGCGCGATTCGCGGCGCACGGATCGCGATGATCTTCCAGGAGCCGATGACGGCTCTGAACCCGCTCATGAACATCGGCCGGCAGATCGAAGAGATGGTCGAAGTCCACCTTGCGCTCACGCGAAAGGAGCGGCGCGAGCGGATCGTGGCGCTGCTGGAGGAAGTCCGGCTGGATGACCCGGACCGGATCATGCGCGCCTACCCGCACGAGTTGTCCGGCGGGCAGCGCCAGCGGGCGATGATCGCGATGGCCTTGATCCTCGAGCCGGCGATCGTCATCGCGGACGAGCCGACCACGGCGCTGGATGTGACGACGCAGGCGCAGATCCTGGCGCTGATCAAGGAGCTGCAGCGCAAGCACCAGACCGGCGTGCTGTTCATCACGCACGATTTCGGCGTGGTTGCCGAGATCGCCGACCACGTCGCCGTTATGCAGCACGGCGTCCTCGTCGAGCGCGGCGCCGCCGGGCAGATTCTCAATGAGCCGCAGCACGCCTACACCCGGTCGCTCATCGGGGCGGTGCCGTCGCTGGCGCCGCGCGGGCGGCGCGATGGCGGGGACTCGCCGGTGCTGCTCGAAGTCAGCGGGGTGAGCAAGACTTTCGGCGCCGGCGCCTCGTGGTTTTCGCGCCGCGACCGGCGGGTCCGCGCGGTGAAATCGGTCGGCCTGACCGTACGGCGTGGCCGCACCCTGGGCCTCGTCGGCGAATCGGGATCGGGCAAGTCGACGCTCGCGCGTTGCATCCTTCGCCTGATCGAGCCCGATGCGGGCAGCGTGCACCTCGGCGATATTGACCTGAGCGCCCTGTCCCGCCGCCAGCTTCGCCCGCACCGCAAGCGCATGCAGATGGTGTTCCAGGATCCGTTCGGTTCGCTCAACCCGCGGCTCACCGTGGTGCAGCTGATCGCGCAGGGCCCGATCACGCACGGCGTGCCCGAAAGCGAGGCGCGCGCGATCGCCCGCGACCTGCTTCACCTGGTGCGCCTCGACCCTGCGGCCGCGGACCGCTTCCCGCACGAATTTTCCGGCGGCCAGCGCCAGCGCATAGGGATCGCGCGGGCGCTCGCGCTCAAACCCGACGTGCTGGTGGCAGACGAGCCGGTTTCGGCGCTCGACGTGTCGGTACAGGCCCAGGTGCTGCAAATGCTGGCCGATATCCGCGACCGGCTGAAGCTGACCATGCTGTTCATCACGCATGACCTGCGCGTCGCCGCGCAGGTGTGCGACGAGATCGCGGTGATGCGCCAGGGCGAGATCGTGGAAAGCGGTCCGACCGCCGAGGTGTTCAGCGATCCGCAGCACGCCTACACGCGCGAGCTACTCGCTGCGGTGCCTGGCCGGAACTGGCTGCCGCCCGCTTTCAGCGATACTCCGGCGGCGGAACGAACCCTTCGGTAACCTGCGCAAGCAGCCGCGCGAAGTCGATCGTCGTGTGGTCCTGCAGGTAGGGGCCGACGATCTGCACGCCGACGGGCAGGCCCGCGGGCGTACGGCCCGCGGGCGCGGCGGTACCCGGGAGATTGGGCAGGCTGGCAATACCGGCCCAGAAGAGCTGCGCGTTGTAATCTTCCTCGCGCCCGTTGACCATGATCCGTCGATCGACGCGCTCGCGCTTCTGGTCGTGCGGGAACGCCGCGGAGGCGCCGATCGGGCAAAGCAGCACGTCGTGCGACTCGAAGAAGCTTTCCCATTGCGCGCGCAGCGCCTGGCGTTCCTCGTGGGCCGCGAACCATGCACGATGCTCCTGGACGGCTCCGCGCAGCACGTGCGCGCCGTAGCTTTGATCGTCCGGCGCGAGCTTAGCGGCCTTCGCGCGCGCCTGGGCATGGGCTTCGTCCGAAACCAGCGCCCCGGTCGCGCCCCGCAGCAGTTGCAGGTAGAGCGCATGCGCGCGCCGCATGTCGATGCGGGGGCGTGCCTTGTCGTCGACGCGGGCGCCGGCACGGGCGGCGGCGTCCGCGACCGACTGGATGCGGTCGCACACCTCGCGATCGACCGCGCAGTTCGGATCTTCGAGCATGAGCGCGACGCGGTACTCGCCGAGCGTCGTTTTCCGCGGTCGCGGCAGCTTGATCGTCCACGCCGGACTATCGCACGGCTCGGGGCCGGCGAGCAGATCGAGCGCGAGGGCGAGGTCGTCGGCGCTGCGCGCAAGCGGACCGCAGACCAGGACATCTATCGGAACGCGGGCGCCGGGTATCCAGTGGCCATGCTGCGGCACGATGCCGAAGCTAGGCTTGTGGCCGTAGACGCCGCAGTAATGCGCCGGATTCCGTACCGACGAACCGATATCGCTGCCCATCTCGAGCGCGCTCAGCCCCGCCGCGAGCGCGGCGGCGGAGCCTCCCGACGAGCCGCCCGGCGTGCGCCCGGTATCCCACGGGTTGTTCGTCGTGCCGTAAATAGCGTTGAAGGTCTGCCAGTCGCCAAGCAGCAGCGGCACGTTGGTCTTGCCGAAGATGATCGCGCCGGCCTGGAGCAGGGCGTCGACGCTCGCGGCGTTGGCGCCGGCGATGTTGTCCCGCAGCGCCGGAACCCCCCACGTCGTCGGCAGGCCCGCGACGTCGAACGCCTCCTTCACGGTCATCGGCACGCCGTGGAGCGGGCCCCAGGATTCCCCGCGCGCCGCTGCCGCGTCGGCCTCGCGCGCCCGCAAGCGGGCCCGGTCAGCGTCGAGCACCACGATCGCGTTGAGCGACTTTTTGTGACGCCCGGCGCGCTGCAAATGCAGTTCGAGCAATTCCGCGCAGCCAACGCGCCGGTCGCGGACCGCCTTTGCCATCTCGGTCGCCGATCTGTAGGCCCAGTCGGTCATCTACTTTTCCCGTGTTGGACTCTGTACTTCACTTCTTCCTTGCCATTGTGGTCGGCGGCCTCGTCCATCGCGATGCGCAGTTCACTCATCGAGCATCTTCATCGCCTGCACGAGGCTGCGCCGCATGCGCGACAGCGATTCGGCAAGCGATCCGATCTCGTCATGGCTGGGG